>DAINQB010000029.1:11689-27025 GCA_036743175.1 Bacillota bacterium
TGCCGTTTATTACATCATTGCCCTCAAGGTTGCCTACAAAATTGATTCCGGCACTTCTTAGAAGTTCATTTGCATCCCTGACCGTCGGAGTCCCCTTTGAATCTTCACTGCCAATATTGACCAGTCCGACCGAAGGATCATCAATCCCATAGAGAGCCTTCATATATTCTATGCCGAAATGCGCAAACTGAACGTAGCTTTCCGGTCGTACAGCCGAATTCAGCCCTGCATCAATAAGCAGTGTTTCCCTTCCCTTGGTTGGAATTATTGCTCCAAGAGCGGGTCTTAGAACACCTTTTATTCTCCCAAGAAGCAGCAACGAAGCCGTAAGCAGCGCCCCTGTGTTTCCTGCTGAGAGAAATGCGTCCCCCATTTTTGACTTCAGCATCCTGAACCCAACCACCATTGAAGAATCCTTTTTAGTCCTGATTGCTTCCGTAGGTTTGTCATGGTTCGTGATGACCTCAGTCGTAGCCTTTACAAAAATACGTTCCTTCTCATAGTCTTCTGCTTCGAGAATCCTTCTGATTTCCTCTTCATCGCCAATAAGGGTAATGTCAAATCCCTTTTTCTCCTTTACGGCCTCGACACAACCCTTTACAATAGCGAAAGGCGCGTTGTCTCCACCCATTGCATCAACCAGTATATTCAAATAAAACCTCCGCTATACCGTAATCAATATAAATTTGCCTCTGAAGACTTCCTTGCGGTCCCTGTAGACCATTACCCAGACGACAAAATTGTTTGTCCTGATTCTTTTGACTTCAGCCTTTGCCACCAGTTTGTCGCTGAAATACACAGGAACCTTGTATTTGATGTTAGCAACTCCTACCAGCGCAACATCGGCGTCAATGACTGATATTGCCGTGGATTCAGCAAATGCATATATGAAATGACCTCTGATGATTTCAGAACGTTCAAAGGTCATGTCCTTCGTTGTTTCAAATACTGCAACTCCTCTTTCATTCAGATCGAGGTCAAGGAGTTCTCCGACTATGTCCTTGTTTGCAAGTGACCTGACCTTCTCCTGCGTCTTTTTTGCCATGTCCTTGATTCTCTCCCTCAGCTCCCTGATGCCAAGTTCAAGCCTGTCAAGTCTGACAGTCGGGATGCTAACATCCAGTCTTCTTGCAATTTCCTCATCAGTCAGAAATGGTTCATTGTCAATTATCCTGACCAGACGTTCGTGCCGTAGCTTTTTATTGTTAGAAGCTTTAGTCATGTTCTCCCCTTATGATTAACAATTATGACCTGATACTAAGAGGTCAAATAAAGTATAGAGCATAAATTTTACATTGACAACCCTAAAAAACAGTGCAAATGTAAAAATATTACTTGCACCATCCATTGTTTCTGACGCTTTGAAAAGAAAGAAATAACCGGATATCGTTGTTTGCTGCGAAGATAATATCTAAATGGACTGAATTCCCAGACCTATCGCCTCATGCTCAAATCCCCTGCGTGGAGACCCGATGTGTCCGTATAACACCACTGCTATCCATTCCCCGTTATCAGAATCACCTGAAACCAGATTTCCCCTTACTACGGAAAAGACCATACCCGTTGTCCTCAGCACATTGTCAAGTGCTACGGGACCTCTGCAATAACCGTTGAATGCCTCGGTTATGGCATGGTAGAGGGCATGTTCCTCATGGTAATTTTCGCCAATCAGTTTCTGGCGTGTGACTGCAGTTTCAACCGCTGCAAATATCCTGCCTGCCTCCATTGTTCCGATCTGTCCCTTGAGCAGACGGTACCCAAGCTTCTCATAACGCTCCCTGAGCTTTTCTTCGTTGCCATCTGTTATTGCCAGGGTAAGGGCAAGTTTGCCGATACCCATTTTGTTTTCAGACATTGAATGCCTCCTGTGGAACCGTTGATACTTCTATTTTACAACATCTGCAATGAAACACATGAAATAATATCATCCTCTGCCATTCTGCATGCCTTTTCCATTTCCAACGCTCTTCTGTTCATATACTCAGTAAAGCTGTTGTCCTTGATTGATGTAAGATTTATCCTGACGTTCAAAAGTGAGGCAAGGACCGCTGTCCTGGCAAGCATAGCGGAAACCATACCGTCAGTCACTGCATTTTTATTTCCGTGCAGGACCACATATTTTGAATACTCCAAAATTTCATATGCCGTCTCAGCCGTCTCCATGGGAACTCTTGCAGCCTCCTTAAGGCTTTCCTGTATGGCCTGTGAGCGTTCGTTTTTCTCTTCCTGTCCCGACTTTGGCATACGATATGCTTCCATTACAGCCGAAAATGACCTGCTGTCCTTCTCAATCAGATCCAGCAAGGAAGTCCTGAGTGTTTCCATCCTTACACTTATCTGCTTCATCCTCTCATTTTCTTCCGTGAGATTTGCAACCATCCCGGCCAGTGAAGCCGCCAGGCTGCCGCAAAGTGCAGCAACACTTCCTCCGCCGGGGACAGGACTTCCCGAAGCCGTTGCCCTTGTAAATTCAGCCAAGCTCATGTCTTTCATTTCTATTGTAAACTACCTTTCCGTCCTTTATGACTGTCAGTATTTGATTCATACCTGTATTATATGCCAGGAAACCAATGGATGGGTTCTCGAGTATTACAAGATCTGCCTTTTTCCCAGCCTCTATGCTGCCCTTATCTTCCTGTATACCAAGGGCGCAGGCACCGTTTATGGTCAGGGCATTGACAATTTCCTCCGCTGACATCCTCATGCCCAGTGCAGCAAGAGCAATGACAAATGGTATGGAATTTGTATAACTGCTTCCCGGATTGAAATCTGTTGCAAGGGCAACCGCTCCACCGGAATCGATTATTTTTCTGGCATCCGCGAATTTTTCCCTGAGGCAGAATGCAGTCGCGGGCAGTAAAGTGGAAATCACATCATTGTCCGCCATAGCCCTGATGCCTTCATTATCTGTCATAAGCAGGTGGTCAGCTGAAACAGCTCCAATATCCGCAGCCAGTTTTGCTCCCCCCAGATTTACAATCTCATCTGCATGAAGCTTTATTCCAAATCCCATTTCACGGGCTTTCATCAGATAATACTCCGACTGCCATACGTTGAATGCACCTTTTTCACAGAAAATATCTACGAAACGGGCAAGGTTTTCTTTCTTAACCACAGGAAGCACGGTTTCAATAAGATACTCCAGATAGTCGTTGGACCGTCCTTTGAACTCGCCCGGTACTGCATGGGCACCCATGAAGGTCGGAACCACATCGATGGGATGCCCGTCATTTATCAGTTTCATCGCCCTGAGCTGCTTGAGCTCATTGTCAAGGTCGAGACCGTAACCACTTTTTCCTTCGACGGTGGTAACGCCGAATGAAATCATTGAATCCGCCCTGCTTTTCCCAAGCTCAACAAGCTTTTCAAGGCTGGCGAGCCTCGTCGATGCCACAGTTGATGCAATTCCACCGCCTGATGCCATTATCTCCATATAGGTTGAACCCGCAAGCCTCATGGAAAACTCTTCCTCCCGGTGTCCTGCAAACACAAAATGGGTATGTGAATCAATGAATCCTGGAAGAACCGCATTGCTGCTGCAATCAATTATTTTATAGTAATTCGGATTATATTCATGTATTACATCATCCACAGGACCTGCCGCAGCAATCCGGTCTCCCTCTATGACGACACAACCCTTCCGGACAATTCCGGCATCTGCCATTGCCCTGCCTTTCCTGGGTGCCTCACCTCTGCACGTGACCAGCTCATTGATATCCGTTAGAATCAATCCATCCATATCCTGTTCTCCAATATCTGTTCCGCACTGAAGTTTTCCAAGCCCAGATAATATGCTGCACTTTCAATCAGAGCTTTCATAGGAACCAGCCCTACTATTTCACTGCCGATTACCTGTACTCCATATCTGCGACATTCCATCCTGACTGTTTCGAATACTCTGTATATTGCAGTCTTGTCATAATCCGTAAGGTTCATGGAAACCTCCACTATCCCCCTGTCCTTCAGTTCAACACCCATAGCCTTGCAATATCTGAACCCACCGTTCCTATGCCTTATTTTCTTGGCTATCTCTGTTGCAATGGAAAGATCCGAAGTCCCCAGCTTTATGTTATATGCAATCAAAGGCATCCTGGCTCCTATCGCAGTCACTCCTGCCGTAGGATGGATGGTGTCAGGTCCGAAATCACTTTTCCATCTGGCATCCCTGAGCTTCGCTGCCATCCCTTCGAACTCACCCTTTCGTATTTCCGCCAGATCCGACCTGTGTGGTGCAGAGGCTGATTTTTCATAAAGTATGACCGGTAGTCCGAACCTTGATGCAGCCAGCTCACCTGTTTTCTTCGCACATTCATCGGCATCCCTGATACCCACATTCCTGATGGGTATATATGGGATGACATCCACTGCACCCATCCTTGGATGCTGACCTTTGTGCTTATTGAGGTCAATCAGATCCATCGCCACTCCAATTGAGCATACAACTGCTTCCACCAAAGGATCCGGTTCCCCAATAACCGTTACAACACTTCTGTTGTGATCTGCGTCGCTGCTGTAATCAAGAAGTTTCACTCCAGTTTTTCCCCTGAAGCAATCCACTATTTTCTCAACCTTTGAGATATCCCTGCCCTCACTGTAGTTGGGCACGCATTCAATTATTTTTTTCATAAACATATCCCTCCATTACGGAGTCAATCAGTCCGTCATCTGCCATATTGGGAATAGTAATGGAATTATCTTCACCTTGTTCCGAATTATATCGGACCGAGGTTTCAATGGAACCGGGGTTTCCGGCCCAGTTCCTCCTTGCTACTCCTACCATTACATCAAATGGAACCGCACTCATCAGTATTTCATCAACCCCCGGACTACCATCGAGGACCATCCCAAAACCGCCGTTGATTGCCTTTGAGATACCGACACCACCACCGTTGTGCAAAGCAACAAGACTCATGCCCCTCGCAGCATTTCCTGCAAAACACTGTACCGCCATGTCTGCAGTCACATTGCTTCCGTCCTTGATATTTGAAGTCTCCCTGAAAGGAGAGTCCGTACCACCTGTATCATGATGGTCCCTGCCAATGAGAACCGGCCCGATCACTCCATCCCTGACCATTTCGTTGAATTTCAGTGCAATGTCCCTTCGGCCGATAGCATCCTGATAAAGTATCCTCGCCTTGCTGCCGACAACAAGATTATTCTTTCCTGCGTCCCTCAGCCACACCCAGTTGTCACGGTCCTGGACCCTTCTTTCCGGGTCAATGACTGATAGTGCAGCTTCGTCGGTTTTTTCCAGGTCTTCGTCCCTGCCGCTTAAGCATACCCATCTGAATGGTCCGTATCCATAATCAAACAGCATGGGACCCATTATGTCCTCAACATATGAGGGAAATATGAATCCCTCGGAAGTATCTTTTCCATTTCGGGCAATTTCAGTCACACCTGCGTCAAAGACAGCTTTCATGAAGGAATTTCCATAGTCAAAGAAATATGTTCCTCTCCCGGTCAGTTCCTTTATATATGAGAAGTGGAGCTGCAGTGACCGGTCAACCAGTTCCCTGAACCTCTTCCTGTCACTTTCAAGCAGTCTGGTCCTCTCTTCGAAGTCCAGCCCCACAGGACAGTATCCTCCATCATAAGGCGCATGACAGGATGTCTGGTCAGAAAGGAGGTCAATCCAGATATTGTTCTTCACCGCATATGCCAGAAGGTCAACTATGTTGCCATGATAAGCAATGGAAACAGGCTTCCTGGCTTCCATATATTTCTTTGCGAGTCTGAATACCTCTGACAGGTCGTTGGAATATTCATAAAGCCAGCCCTGCTTATGCCTTGTCAGAATCCTTGACAGGTCTACTTCGGCAATGATTCCTGTTCCACCTGCAATCTCTATTGCCTTGGCCTGGGCACCGCTCATGCCACCGAGTCCTGATGATACAAAGAGTTTTCCGGAAAGATTTCCATCATCAGGGATTCCAAGTTTCAGACGCCCGGCATTAATCAGGGTACTGTATGTTCCATGTACAATTCCCTGCGGACCGATGTACATCCATCCGCCCGCGGTCATCTGACCATAGTTGGAAACACCCATGGCACAGGCCTTTGACCAATCATCCGGATTGTCAAACATACCCGTCATAAGTCCATTAGTAATTATAACCCTGGGGCTTCTTTTATCTGACCGGAACAATCCGAGAGGATGCCCCGATGCCACTACCAGGGTCTGTCTGTCCGTCATCTTACGGAGATACTCCTGGATCAGCCTGTATTGCATCCAGTTCTGGCAAACCTGGCCTGTTTCTCCATAGGTGACAAGCTCATACGGATACAACGCAACCTCAAAGTCAAGGTTGTTGTCCATCATGAGCTGGAATGCCTTCCCTTCGATGCATCTGCCCTCATATTCATCCAATGGCTTCGCATGGATTCTTCCTTTTGGCCTGAAACGATATCCATATATCCTGCCCCTTGTCATAAGTTCATCCAGGAACTCAGGGGCAATTTCGGTATGAAGCGGCTCAGGAATATATCTGAGTGCATTCTTAAGCGCCTGTTTTATTTCCCGTTCATTCAGGAGAAGCTCACGTTTTGGAGCCCTTCTGTATTTCTTGTCCGGTTCGTGGTATTTTGGAAGTCTTCCTTCAGTTTCAATGGTCAATTGAATCACCTCCACAGAATTCATCGGTTATTTCATTGAGTATCTTTTCAGTGACCAGCTCTTCAAGGTTGTTTATATCATCGTACATTTCCCTGTCCGACTCCAGTTTTTCAACCTTTCTTCTGATAACATTATACGCCTTTGCAGTGGCTTTTCCCATTGGTTCATGCCTTCCAAGATCCACGGCCTGGCATGCACACATAAGTTCCATTGCTATAACCCTTCTGGTATTTTTGAAGATTTCCATTGCCTTTCGGGCAGCAATGGTTCCCATGGACACATGGTCTTCCTGGTTGCCTGAGGATGGTATGGAGTCCACACTTGCCGGATGGGCCAGAACCTTGTTTTCAGACACAAGGGCCGCTGCGCTGTACTGAACTATCATGAAACCGGAATTGACCCCACCCGATTCCACAAGGAATGCAGGGAGTCCGTTGAGTGCAGGGTTTACCATTCGCTCAAGGCGTCTTTCAGATATGTCCGCAAGTTCTGCAAGTGCAATCCCAAGGAAGTCGAATGCCAGGGCAACGGGCTGGCCGTGGAAATTCCCCCCGGATATTCCTTCCTCTGTGTCTGGGAATATGAGAGGATTATCAGTCACCGAGTTCATTTCAATCTCCACCCTTTCCCTGACAAAACCAAATGCATCCCTGCTGGCTCCATGGACCTGGGGAGTACATCTCAGGGAATAGGCATCCTGGATTTTTCCTTCACCCTGGTGCATCGTGCATTTGCTGCCTTCAAGCATTTTCATCATATTGATTGCAGTCTTGACCTGACCCATATGGGGTCTTAGAAGATGTATCCTTGGGTCAAGGACTGATGTTATTCCATGGAGAGCCTCAAATGTAAGGCAGGCAGACAGATCGGCTACATCCATTAACTTGACTGAATCATATATGGTCAGTGCCCCCACAGCAGTCATGACCTGGGTACCGTTGATCAATGCCAGTCCTTCTTTCTCCACCAGGTCCACAATTGCGATTCCTGCCTTTTCCATGGCAAGGCTTCCGCTCATTGTTTCCCCCATGTACTCCGCCCTGCCCAATCCAAGCATCGGCAGAACCATGTGGGCAAGCGGTGCAAGGTCTCCGCTGGCTCCCAAAGAGCCCTTTTCGGGTATCAGAGGATGAACACCTTTGTTCAGCATATCGACAAGTGTTGCGATTATCTTGTATCTTACACCGGAATATCCGATGCAAAGGCTGTTTATACGAAGGAGCATTATGCCTCTTGTCACATCCTCATCAAAGAAATCCCCGCTGCCAACTGCATGTGACACTATCAGGTTTCTCTGCATCAGCATGGCCTGTTCCTTTGTAACGCAGACTTCACTGAACTTACCGAAACCCGTTGTGACCCCATAGACGATGCTTCCCCTGTCAATGAATGACCTGACGGTTTCCCTGGATTTTTCCACTTTCCCGATGGATTCTTCAGATATGCGGACCTTTGCTCCATGCCTTGCTACGGCTACGAAATCCTCAAGACCAAGATCACCAAGCCCAATCAATACTTCCTTTTTCATAAAAACTTCCTCCGGAACGTAAAAAGGCAAAGGTCTGTGCATCGCACAATCCATTTGCCTTCTTATATCTACTGCCTTATGGCATTATTACATTTCCGACTGAATTATATCATTTGTTGTCAGCTTTGGAAACATCCGGTGTTTGATATTCTTCCGCAGCATGCGCTATGGAACCTGCAAAGCTATGCTGTTCCCGGGAATCCGTTCTCCCGTTGTATAAAGGGTGGTTATGCTGAAGTAATATGTCCTTCCTGATTCAAGCTCCGTAAATGGTATCACACAGCTGTTCGTGTTCCTGTCAGTTATGTAATAGACATATCCGTCAGCAGGATATACAGGATTTGGATTGCTTTTTGATTTGACAACCTTATAACCCTGGAATAAAGCATGATCGATTACATCCCACTCCAGGTGAATCCCGTCTTCTTCCACACTTCCCGTGACCATGGAAGAGGGCAGTGTGCTTCCCTCAGGCATCTGTATTTCAACCGCATTTCCAACAGTCTTTGTACCATCCTCAAACAGGGTCGTCACACTGAACCAATAGGTTTCACCCGGAATGAAGCCTGAAACAGGAGTTGAATAAACAAAGGGCCCTCCGGCCTCGATGTAAGCCAGGTAACCATCCCCGGGGTACTGTGGACTGGGATTGCTGTTTGATGCAACAACCTTGAACCCTTGTATACTGTCATTGGGGCTGATGCTCCATTCAATCACAATCATACTGTCATTGATTGCTGCTTCCACCAGTGGTACAGGTTTTTCCTCCGAGTCGTAGTTAATGTCAGGTATGAGCAGTTTGACTGCATTGCCGGGCACCCTGGTACCGTCGTCATAAAGTGCGGTTATGCTGAACCAGTATGACTGTCCTCCCATGAGACCGCTGAAGCCTTCATGGACATAGAGTTCGGTGGTAGAAGAATTCGTTATATATGCTATGTATCCATCGGCAGGATAGGAAGGTTCCGGGTTTGTCATTGATGCGACCACCTTGTAACCTGAGAAGCCCCCGGAACTGATTTTTGACCATGTCAGATGAACGACATCACCTGATGGTTCTCCTGCAATGGTGGAGCTTCCATGAATGTCAGGTTCCGGATTCTGCAAAACTTCAGGTATGGTCAGCTTGACTGAGTTTCCGCTTATTTTTGAACCATCAGAATAAAGTACGGTTATTCCAAACCAATAATCTCCGCTTTCCGCAAAACCGCTGTATGGCAGGAATACTGTGGTTGAATCCCTGTTTGTTATGTATTTCAGATAACCGTCATCAGGATATGATGGATTAGGATTGGTCCCTGATGCTACCACTTTATAACCCAGGAATCCATCGTCATCGATTCTCTCCCATTCAAGTACGATACCATCTTCACCTGCAATGCCAGTGATTCCGGAAGCGGCTTTAGTAACTGCCGGAGTTGGTTCCGGAGATGGTGATGGTGAGGGTGTGGGCTCCGGTGTTGATGTAGGTGCAGGTGTTATGGCAGGAGATGGAGTTGGAGCAGGCGAAGGGATGTTCGTGGCAGAGGGTGGTTCTTCAGCAGCAACCACCGGCAGCATTGCCCTGACCGCATTCCCCTTCTCCGTGAATCCACCTTTATAAAGTACGGTTATGCTGAAATAGTATTCCCTGCCTTCCTTAAGCAATGCGGAAAGGCTTGCATCAACTTCCAGTCTTGTGGTTTCCTTGTCCTGGATATAGGCGATATATCCGTCTTCCGGGTATGAAGGTTCCGGATTTGTTTCAGAAGCCACGACCTTATATCCGCTGAACTCATTATGTACAACCCGTTCCCATTCCAATACAAGACGCCCCTCTACGATAGCGGCACTGATAACGCTCGCAGGAAGGTTTATTGCCTCGACATCAGCCTGGATGGACTCGACATCTGACTTATACTCCTTGTCCATTATCCCCTGTTCCTTGGCATGTTTCTCCAACAGATAGATCCCGGCTGATTTACCGGCTTTCTCCGCTTCCTCCTTATCCTTCAGGCTTCCAATCAGAAAAAGAACATTGGCTTGTCCGCCGGTTGCATCGGAAACTATCCTGTTGACTTCTTCCTCACTCATTGATTCGCCATCATCTCCGAACCTGGCAATCAGGACATAATCCTCTGTGTCATCGGCAATATATCCAAGCTCCCTTGCCTTTGTGACTATGAGTGGTATGGCATCCCTTATATCCAATCCAAGGCATGGAAGCCCGTTCATCAGTATTATGGCTTCATCATTCCTGCAGGTTATCCCTACAATCAGGTCATTTTCATCAACTTCCAGAACAATGCTCGGGTTGATGTCAATGGTATAGAAGGATGAGTCTGCGCTCACTTTCCCCGGATTCACTCCAGGATTGAACACAAGAATCATTGCAACCAGCAAGGTCGCAAGAACCGGAATACCGATTGCAAATCCGGTGAGCATCCCTCCTTTTCTGCCGGTTTTCCTGATCCTTTCACTTTCTTTCCTGAGGATTCTTTTTGTATCCGAAACAAGCTTTTCATCAGGAACTAACTTTTTATATTCAATCTTCCTTAATTGTTTTTCTATATCCATCATATGAGTTCACTCTCCATCATCTTCCTGAGCTTTTCCTTTGCCGCATTTATACGGGATTTCACCGTACCTTCGGGTATATGACACACTTCTGCAATGTCTGCATAACACATGTCCTCGAAATAGAAGAGTTTTACGGGAATTCTGAATTTATCATCCAGGCTGTCAATCTTTCTTACCAGCAGCCTGTTGACATATTTGGTCTCTACCTTTTCCTCAATGTCCTCATCGGATTTCAACAATGAAAATGCATGGTCTTTTTCTACACTTGACCTGTAATTGTCACTCAGATGTTTTGTCCTTCCGGCTTCCTTCCGGCACCTGTCCCTGTACCTGTTGATACAAATCGTATAAAGCCAGTTTCTGAATGATCTGTCATTGTACTTATCAGAATACCTCAGAACATTGAGCCAGGTCTCCTGGAAAAGTTCATCTGCATCAGTCCTGTTGAATGAAAGACGGCAGCAAAGATTATAAACATCGTCCTTATACATGTCCACGATCTGTTCCATGGCTTCGATATCTCCTTTTTTGTAGGCTTCAAGAAGCTCCCCGGTTGCGCGCATTTTTTTCTCCTCTTGACATGTATAAACGTTGACCAACCCCAAAAGTTCGATATTTTGATTATCTATTTATTATTTTCTGATACAAGACCGGTTTCTGAGGTTTCCAGTCCTCCCCCATCACACCGGCCACTGAAAATGACTTTTTTCCCTTTTCTGAGCTCAGCTTCAATCACGGCATCCAGGCTTTCCCTGATATTCCTGTCCATTCCCGTTGCAGCAGGAGCCTTCAATATGCTGCTTTGGTGGGTATCGGCAGTGACAGTCAGAACTGTTCTGAATCTTTTCAAAACAACCTTGATCTTCTCTCCGGTAACAGAAAATTCCCTGATGGAGGCCATGTTATAGGTTGCAAACCTGTATTGCCTGCCATTTGCCATGAGGACGGCAATAAGTCCTCTGAAACCAAACAAACCGAATGGTATGGTTGCTATGGACACCATGCAGGAAAAGGGTTGTTCACCCGAAAAATCATTTCCCTGAAGCCAAAGCCAGCTTGTAGGAAATGCTTCTCCCCAGTCTTTCTCGATATAACCTATGAATCCTTCGGTTTCTATTTTTTCTCCATTGATTTCAATGCTGCCGGAGACACTGTTGTGCAGACTGAGGACACCGTGGTTGCACTGCATGCCCGGAATGTATGAAAAGAAACCCATTATCGATGGAGATAAAAACCTTCTCTGAAGCACTTCATGGGAATGGTATCTTATTTCACCTTTGAGTGTGAAATCTCCGTCCTTGATATCAAGAACCGCACCATCCATCGAAAAGCTGTTTTCACCTATGCTTATATTGAAGCTTTCCCTGCTGAATCTGAAGGATTCCACCGGGAATCTGACATACCTGCTTTTATTGTCATAAAGTACCTGTATGAAGCTGTGGTCATCCTCCTTGTTCCTGCCTTTGTATATTCCCGGAATCAGAGCCATGCGGAACTTACCGTCAGGTGATATCTGTTTGAAATACCATCCCTCGAAATACGGCCGGCTGTTTTCCCTGCCATGATACAGTTCAGGATTGTTGATATGGAGTCTGTGACCCATTGCCCCTCCTTCAATACAGTTTTTTTATGATCTTACCAATATTATATATTGTTTTTTCTTCATCAATGGTCTTTAATTCCCTGTTCTCCATCAATATCCTTCCATTGACAATAACAGTATGGACATCACATCCCTTCGCACTGTATACAAGAGCATTGACAGGATTGAGCAAAGGAATATTGTGTACATCGCCTGCATCAAGCAAAACTATATCCGCTTTTTTACCCACGGAAATCGTCCCCGAATCAATAAAACCCGTTGCAGCAGCACTGTCGGCAGTTGCCATGCCTATGACACCGGCTGCATCCATGACCGTTGCATCCCCTGTATGTCCCTTGTGAACAAGACCTGCAAGGTGCATTTCACCGAACATATCAAGGTCATTGTTGCTCGCAGCTCCGTCAGTGCCAAGGGCCACAGGTATCTTCCTTCTTCGCATCTCAGGTATGTCTGCAAAACCGCTGGCAAGGAACATGTTGCTCGACGGACAATGGACAGGCCGTACTCCGCGTTCCATTGCAAGGTCCAGGTCATCATCGTTCATATGAACACAATGTGCTGCCGTCACGGGATTATCCAGAAGACCGCATGCCTCGAATACTTCAATTGGTCTTTTACCGTACTTTTCAATGCTGTTTCTGACCTCAGCTTCAGTTTCATGGAGATGGGCATGTATCATCATTGAATTATCACCTGCAAACTGAGCTGATTCCCTGAGTCCCTCCTCATCATAAAGATAAACTGAGTGTACCTCAAGGGATGTCTTAACCAATCCCCCTCCTGCACCATCATAGTTCCTGCAAAACGCAAGGGCTTTTGCCTTTGCGGCATCATAGTCCTTGTCTTTGCTTCCAGCCGTCAGTATTCCAAGGCTTATGTTCGCCCTAAGGCCCGCTTCAAGAACAGCTTCTGCGGTTTCTTCGACATGATAGTACATATCGAGGAAACCAACGGTACCGCTCCTTATCATTTCAATGGCTGCAAGCATACTCGCTTCTCTTATATATTCAGCGGTCAGCTTGTCCTCCACAGGGAAAATGCTGCCGGTAAGCCAGTCTTCCAGACATTTGTCAGCTGTGATGTTGCGCATGAGCACCATGGATGAATGGGTATGTGCATTGAAAAGACCGGGCATTGCAATCATCCCGGCTGCATCAATGACCCTGCCGGCATCCATATCATCCCTGCCTACATAGGTTATCAGGTCTTTGTCTATTCCTATGTTACCTATGCCGGCATAGATGCCTTCTTTATGACCGGTGATTATATGTGCTCCCCTGATGAGTAAATCCATTCTATACCTTCCAGCTTTTCAGATATTTTTCCTGTTCCCCGGTCAGTACATCTATTTCTATGTCTTCCGATGCAAGAAAACGGCTTGCCACATATTTGTCTATGATATCGGGAACAGCCAGAACTGCCTTGTCAAGATATGTACTTTCCTGTGCTATGAACTTTGCCGTGAGTGCCTGGACGGAGAAACTCATGTCCATGATTTCGGCAGGGTGTCCGTCCCCGCAGGCAAGGTTCACAAGTCTGCCTTCACCAAGGACATTGATAATCCTTCCGCAGGGCATCTCATAACCCACAATGTTTCTTCGCTGTTCAAACTTAAGCACTGCATTTTCCTCTAACTGATCCATGGCAATTTCAACATTGAAATGCCCGGCATTGCTTAGTATTGCACCGCTTTTCATCTTCATGAAATGTCTATTCTCAATAACATCCCTGCACCCGGTGACAGTAACGAAGAAGTCACCCTTTGGTGCCGCCTGTTCCATGGTCATGACTTCAAATCCATCCATCACTGCTTCTGCGGCCTTTACTGAATCAATTTCAGTGACAATTACCCTGGCTCCAAGTCCCCGTGCTCTTGCAGCGACACCTTTTCCGCACCAGCCGTATCCTGCAACAACCGCCACCTTACCGGCTACGTTCAGGTTTGTAGTCCTCATTATTCCGTCCCAGACCGACTGGCCTGTTCCATATCTGTTATCAAAGAGATGCTTGCAATCAGCATCATTCACAGCAAACATGGGGAACTTAAGTTTACCCTCAGCCTCAAGGGCCCTGAGCCTTATGACTCCTGTTGTGGTTTCTTCACATCCCCCGAGAATATTCTTGCAAAGTTCAGGCATTTCATTATGAAGCATGTTTACAAGGTCACCGCCGTCATCAATTATTATGTCCGGTCCGAACTCCAGTGCCTTTCTGATATGCATTTCGTACTCTTCAGGTGTTGCATTGTGCCATGCAAATACTTCAATTCCGTCACTTACAAGACCAGCAGTGATTGCATCCTGTGTTGACAGAGGATTACTGCCTGTCACACGTACATTTGCCCCTCCGGCATGCAGTACCTTGGCAAGATATGCCGTCTTTGCTTCCAGATGCACTGAAACCGTTATCTTAAGTCCCTTGAAGGGTTTCTCCTTTTCGAACTCCTCTTCAAGACCCCTTAAAATGGGCATCCTGCTTCTGACCCATGCTATCTTTTGTCTGCCTTCTTCAGCCAGTTCAATATTTCTTATCAAATATTCCATTTCAGACCTCCATCTTACTCACTATATCTCTGATAAATGCAAGGAACTCCTCCCTGACCATTGCAGATGTTTCCACTACTTCCTCATGTGAAAGCTTTCCACCTGTCATTCCTGCCGCCATATTGGTTATACAGGAAATTCCAAGCACCTTCATTCCTGCGTGGTTTGCAGCAACCGCTTCAGGTACCGTGGACATTCCGACGGCATCCGCTCCCAGTATTCTCATGGCCCTTATCTCCGCCGGTGTTTCGTACTGGGGTCCCTGTGCAAAGCAATATACACCTTCATAAACATTTATATTAAGCTTGCCTGAACACTCCCCGGCAAGTGATATAAGCCCCTTATCATAAATTTCTGTCATGTCCGGAAACCTTGGTCCGAAGACATCAAGGTTCGGTCCTCTCAGAGGTGATGGTCCCAGGAATCCTATATGATCCGTTATAACCATGAGGCAACCCTGGACAAAGGATTCATTCACACCTCCTGC
>DAINQB010000029.1:27125-30460 GCA_036743175.1 Bacillota bacterium
CTATTCAAAAGACCATTCATTTCAACCTCTCTATTCTGACCACCCTGCGTTCTTCAAGTGCTTCCTGGGCATTGAAACCAATCAGGTGTCCGTAGATTGAGTCACCTATCGCTGTCGTTGAGATGGAAGTTCCCTCACCCCTGATTTGTCTTACAAAGTCTCCTGCAAGCCTGGAATCTCCGCCGCCATGCCCTTCGCCCTTCACATTTACATCCACAGCCTCTTCACTGAAATATCCGGGTTTTGTCATGTCCGGCTTTCTTACGACAAAGCTGCCTTTTTCCATTTCGCCGTAAATCTCACCTTTTGTCCCTACGATATGTATTGTCCTGCACGGTTTGGCTGTGGCACCTATCAGATTATGGCTTACTGTACAGCCATCCTCGAACTCTATTATAACAGTCTGGTGGTCATTTACATTATTGTCGGTTCTCCAGACACATTTCCCGAAAGGATTCTTCTCCTTCAGGCTCCATTCAAGGCGTTCCTTTGTATCCCGGTCTTCGAATTGATCCAGATATTCCCTTGCGTAATATCCCCATGTATCCATTTCAAGATACATGGCACCTGCATCATACTCACAGGTATCCCTTATGGCACAGTCCACCATACATCTTTCACCGGCCCCATCAGGTGCGTTTTTTTCAATGAAATTGAAAAGACCCCCGAAGCTTGAAACAAATGCAGGAGCAATCCCGCTCTTCATCCAGGTAATAATATCAAGGTCATGGCAGCACTTGGACATGAGGATGCGCGACCCGCATTTATCGTAGTTGCCCCACTTCCCTCTTATGAAGGCACTTGCCATATGATGGAAACTTACATTTTCCTCCGTTACAATGGAGTGAATCCTGCCCAGTTCCCCTGACACTACCCTTTTCTTGATTTCAACATAAAACGGGGCATATCTGAGTACATGGCAGACCATGACTGAGACTCCCATCTCCACGGAGGTATTGTACATCTCCATCAACTCGTCCTTTGTAAGACAAATGGGTTTTTCAATGAGCATATTATAACCGGCCTTCATTATCTTCATGCCGGTTTCATAATGTGCATCATCCATTGTACCGTTTATTACTGCATCGAGTTCAATATTAGCTTCCAAAAACCTGTCGATGTCCCCAAATCTCATTTCTTCAGGAACATTGAACATATCCCCTGTCATGGAACGCCTGTAGTCGTTGGGTTCCACAACTGCCGTGATTGTCATTTCGTCCGGATGATCAAGGGCATACCTTGCATAGGTCCTGCCTCTGCTGCCGCAGCCAACGATGGCCGTTTTTACTGCTGTTGCCATAAATTAACCCCTTAAATGAATAAGATGAAATAATTATACAACAAAATTCATGTTATTCTGCCTTTACTTGATTCATGCTGCAAAATATAATCAACTGGACGGAGGTGCATCATGACAGACAAACTTAACAGGATTTTTGTGGACAATACAATAGACAAACTGGAGAAAAGCCGTGGGAACAAGCCTGAACGCGAGGAGTGGTTCCTTGACCAGGGACTCGGACTTTTCATACACTGGAGCCTTGATTCCATAATCGGCTCAGTGATTTCCCACTGGATGATAGGCGCAGACAAGGAACCGATCCGCAAGCTCTATGAGGAACTGCCTGCTCTGTTCAATCCTTACAGATTCAATCCGGATGACTGGGCAAGGCTTGCCAAGACAGCCGGAGTGCGTTATTCACTTTTCACCACAAAGCACCACAGTGGATTCTGCATGTTTGATACGGCTACAACTGATTTCAATGTCATGAATACAGCCTTCAAAAGGAACGTCACAGAGGAAGTAATGCGGGCTTTCAGGGCTGTTGGAATAAGTACAGGTGTATACTTCTCTCCCCTTGACTTCAACTGGTGTCTCAATGAAGGAAAGGAACTGCACTTCATGACCCCTGAAGTCATTCCGGACAACAATCCCGGTTTGATGGAATACAATGAAAAACAGCTTCGCGAAGTGTTTGCCCTTTGTGAAAAAGTGGATACCGTTTTCTTCGACGGACCTCCCGCTAATCTTAAGAAAGTTGTATGGGAACTGAATCCTGATGCAGTGATTTCGAGAAGTGAAATGCCTACACCGGAAATCAGGCTCCCTGACGATATAGTCGATGAGCCCTGGGAAGCATGCTATTTCATGGGCACTTCATGGAACTATAAAGCAACAAATGAACATTACAGGACCGGCTATGAACTCATTGCCCTTTTGATTGAGACCAGGGCAAAGGGAGGAAACCTGGTCATAAACATATCTCCGAATCACTATGGAGAGATACCTCATGAACAGGAAAGACTGCTTCAGGAAATAGGACTTTTCATGTTCTTCAATGACGAGGCAATCCATGAAGTAAGACCCTGGCATGTGCCCTCCGAGGGGAAATATTTCTTCACCAGGAAAAAGAACACTGATACGGTATATGTATTTTGCATGGACAATCCTTGGAGGCATGGCGAAAGACAGCAGCATACCATCAGGAGCGTCAGAGCCACTGAAAAAACTAAAATTGAAATTGTCGGACAATCAGGGAAGGTCCTTGAACACCATCCGGAGGCAGACACCGCCACCCGTTTCCATCAGGATGACCGGGGACTTCACATAGATGCAATGAGAACCTATCGTCCTTATTCATCAAAGAACTGGCCGAATCCGGTGGTTTTCAGGATAACCCATGCTGCAAAAGCCTGATAAAACGATATTTTAATACCAAGTCATATAATGTGCTGTTAATGTCTGTTGATATGTGCTACAATAGCCTTACCTATAAGTAAGTCAGCACAAAATTTTATATGGAGGTATTTATGCGCAAGGGTTTTGATCCGATTTATAAAAACGCACGGCAGGTAACTGATATAAGAAACATGCTCTACAGTGGGCTTGGGTTATTTGCAGACAATCCGCTTTTCCTTGAAAAAAACAAGGATACAAAAGCGTTCGACACAGTTACATACAAGGAATATGTTAAGGAAGTCGAGTATCTGGGAACTGCTCTGATGAAACTTGGGCTAAAGGGAGCAAATCTGTCGGTTACAGGTGAAAACCGCTACAGATGGGCTGTCGGGTATATGGCCATAGTTGCCGGAGTAGGAACAGTGGTTCCCATTGACAAATTGCTCCCAATCCATGAAATCATGAACATAGTCAACAGGGTTGAACCCCAGGCCATCATTTATTCAGGTAAAAAATCCGATGAAATGAAAGAAGTGGCTCAAAAGACTGATGCCGTGAAGTATTTCATAGGAATGGACCTCGACCCGTCAGAGGCTGATGAAAGATTCCTTTCATATGACGCTGTCATTGCCATGGGAAAGGAAGAAATGGAAAA
>DAINQB010000030.1:0-4424 GCA_036743175.1 Bacillota bacterium
ACTATCTCATCAAGTCCATAACCGATTGCTATTTTTGTTGCCACCTTTGCTATCGGGTATCCCGTGGCCTTTGATGCAAGGGCAGATGACCTGCTGACCCTCGGATTGACTTCAATAACTGCATAATCAAAGTTATCCGGATTCAATGCAAACTGGACATTGCATCCCCCCTCTATCTCAAGTTCAGATATGATATCGAGGGCTGCACTTCTGAGCATCTGATACTCCTTGTCAGCCAAAGTCTGTGAAGGTGCAACAACCACTGAGTCTCCTGTATGGACCCCTACCGGGTCGATGTTCTCCATGTTGCAGACAGTAATGACATTTCCTTTTCCATCCCGCATGACCTCATATTCTATTTCCTTCCAACCGGAAATGCATTTTTCTATGAGCACCTGGGTTACCCTGCTGTATCTGAGACCCTTTGTGCCTATGTCACGCAGTTCATTTTCATCATAGGCAATTCCACCACCTGTACCTCCCATTGTAAAGGCCGGACGAACAATTACCGGATAACCTATCTCCCCGGCAAAATCCAGGGCACCCTTTATTGTTTCCACAACCTTGCTTGCTATCACCGGCTGGCCGATGCGTACCATGGCATCCTTGAATTCCTGCCTGTCCTCAGCCATTTTTATTGCCTTTACTGCAGTTCCCAGCAGTTTGACATTGTTCTCTTCCAGGAAACCTGTCTCTGCCATCTCCATTGCAAGATTGAGTCCCGTCTGTCCGCCGAGAGTCGGCAGAATGCTGTCAGGTCTTTCAATGAGAATGACCTTTTCAAGCATTTCAAGTGTCAGTGGTTCAATATATACCTTGTCTGCAATATTTGTGTCGGTCATGATGGTTGCAGGATTGCTGTTCAGAAGAACTGACTCGATGCCTTCCTCCCTCAGAGCCCTGCATGCCTGTGTCCCTGCATAATCAAATTCAGCGGCCTGTCCGATTATAATGGGGCCGGAACCTATGACCAGTACTTTTTTAACGTCCGTCCTAAGAGGCATTGGCAGCTCCTTCCCTGTGCTCATCAATCATTTCAAGAAATTCATCAAACAGATATCCCGTATCCTTCGGTCCGGGGGATGCCTCCGGATGAAACTGTACTGTAAAAAGAGATATACCGGGATATCTGATTCCTTCAACGGTGCTGTCATTCATGTTTATATGCGTTATATCAATGTCTCCCTTCAACGAATCAGCTACAACCGTATATCCGTGATTCTGGCTCGTTATATATGTCCTGTCCTTGGATAAGTCCTTGACCGGATGGTTGCAGCCCCTGTGTCCGTACTTCAGTCTTTTCGTATCCCCTCCCATCGCAAGGGCGGTAAGCTGATGCCCGAGGCAGATTGCAAAAATAGGTATTTTTCCTGCAAGCAGCCTTATATTTTCGATTTCAACGATGCAGTCCTTGGGATCACCTGGTCCGTTTGAAAGCATGACCCCGTCAAATCCACCTTCCAGTATTTCCCCGGCACTTGTTCCAGACGGGAAAACCGTTACATCAACTCCCCTCTTGTTAAGTGACCTTATTATGTTTTTCTTAACCCCATAGTCAAGAAGGGCAACCCTGTACAATGAAGCAGAATCAGCATTGCATTGATATGGTTCCCTGACTGTAACTTCCTCTACAGGATCAACCAATTCAAACTCCCCAATCAATCCCCTGGCCCTTATAATCGCTGATTCCATATCGTCAGCCACGGCAACCACTGCACCCTTCATGGTTCCCTTTTCCCTGAGTATCTTTGTAAGCCTGCGGGTATCAATGCCAAAAAGCCCCGGTATCCCATATTTTTGAAGATAATCATCCAGGGTTCTTTCACATCTGAAGTTACTGGGATTTTCACATTTCTCCCGGGTAATGAAGCCCCTTACAAACGGCTTCCTGGATTCATAGTCCTCATCATTGATTCCATAATTTCCAATCAAAGGATAAGTCATCGTCACTATCTGACCGCAATATGAAGGATCAGTGAGGACCTCCTGATATCCTGTCATTCCTGTGTTGAATACAATTTCACCGGCTGTATCCCTGAAACAGCCATATGATTCTCCGATGAAACTTGTACCATCCTCAAGTAATAGCAATGCTTTCAATCGTCTCTCCTTACTTTCCGGTCACTTCTGCCAGGGCATTTCTCATGTCAATTGCCTCATGTCTTGCAGCTTCACAGAAATCCTCCTGCAAATACCTGCCCTCATATTTTTTATTCTTCCAGGCACACATCAGCCCTCTGGAAGAATTGATGACGGAACCCATCCCATTGTCATCAAAACCAAATTTTACATCCTCAGCTCCACCGCCCTGGGCACCATACCCAGGGATAAGAAACGGGATTCCCTTCATTCTTCTTCTCAGGCTTTTGAGCTCTTCAGGATATGTTGCACCAATAACCGCTCCTATGGAACTATATCCTGAATCACCAAAGAAGCCTTCACTCCAGCAGCTGACCATGTCCGCCATTCTCTCATATATTCTTTCGCCTGAATCAAGTCTCAGGTCCTGCAATTCCCCTGATGAAGGATTGCTTGTCTTTACCAGAATGAATATTCCCTTGCCGTATTTTTTGCAGAGTTCCAGGAATGGTGTTATTCCATCAGATCCAAGATATGCATTCACCGTAAGTGCATCCACATCAAATCCTTCCGGAGAAAGATAGGCTTCGGCATATGCCATGGCAGTGCTTCCTATATCATTTCTTTTTGCATCCAGGATAACCATCATCCCAAGACTCTTTGCAAAGTCCATGCTCTCTTTCAGGACTGCTGCGCCTTCAGGTCCCAGAAGCTCATAATATGCCGACTGGAACTTGACCACCGGAACAATGTCATGGAGGGAATATATAAGCTTCCTGTTGAATTCCCTGATTGCCTTTGCTCCGGAAACCTGCTTGTTTCTGATTGATGCCGGAACAAATTCAATCCTTGGGTCCAGCCCCAGGACTGTCGGATTGCCCATATCACTTACTTTTCTGAAAAGCTTGTCTGCAAACATCATTCGCCCTCCCTGTATCTGACGATTCCGTCCATAATCGTAAACTTTATACATCCCTTCAAAAGCTTGCCGCTGAAGGGGCTGTTTTTACCTTTCGAAACAAACTCATCTGAATTGACTATAACCTTTGCACTATTGTCAACAATTGTAATGTCAGCACTTGCCCCAGCCTTGATGCCCCCGCTGTATTTTCCCAGAAGCCTTGAGGGATTTATACTCATGAGTTCAGCCAGTCTGTCCATCTTTATATGACCCGGTTCAACCAGATATGTATAGGCTGCGGAATATGCAGTTTCAAATCCGGAAATTCCATTGGAAGCATATTGGAACTCTACATTCTTTTCATCCCTGTGATGAGGTGCATGGTCGGTTGCTATGGCATCAACCGTACCGTCCTTTATGGCCTCGATTATTGCCAGCCTGTCATTTTCTCCTCTGAGAGGCGGATTGACCTTGGCGTTTGTATCAAAGCCTTCAACGGCATCCTCGGTAAGGCTGAAATAGTGCGGGCATGTTTCACACGTAACCCTAACTCCTCTTTTCTTTGCTTCCCTTATTATTCTTGCAGAGCCTCCGGTACTGATATGTGCAATATGCACCGAAACCCCTGTATATTCACTGAGAAGCACATCCCTTGCCACCTGTATTTCCTCTGCCAGTGAAGGAATCCCCTTTAGACCGAGACTTGTCGACAGGAAACCCTCATTCATGGTTCCACCTTCCGAAAGTTTCATATCCTCACAATGGGATATTACAAGAAGACCGAAATCCTTTGAGTATTCCATGGCCTTTCTCATGACATCACTGCTTTCCACTGGTTTTCCATCGTCCGATACAGCAACAGCACCTGCTTCCTTCATGAATCCCATTTCAGCAAGCTGGTGGCCTTCGGCCCCTTTTGTAATGCTTCCGATGGGGTATACCCTGGTGGATGCAACCCTCGAAGCCTTGTCAACGATATATTTCACCACTGAATCATTGTCGACTATTGGATTGGTGTTGGGCATGCATGCTACTGCAGTGAATCCGCCTTTTGCAGCAGCTTTTGTACCCGTCTCGATGTCTTCCTTGTATTCATACCCCGGCTCCCTGAGGTGGCAGTGCATGTCTACAAGTCCGGGAAGTACATACAGTCCTGAAGCATCGATGACCTCATCCGCAGGTTCATTTAAATCAGCTGATACCGTTTTGATTACACCATTCTCCATCAGAATGTCTTTTATACCGTCAATTGCATTGGCCGGGTCAATGACCCATCCGCCTTTGATCAAAGTTTTCATTTGGACCTCCTTGTGAATATATACAGCAGGGCCATTCTTACTGCGAGTCCGTTCATAACCTGCTCATTTATAACACTGCTTTCCCCGTCGATTATCGTGCTTGTCAGTTCGGTTCCCCTGTTTACAGGTCCCGGGTGCATGAGCAA
>DAINQB010000030.1:4524-5860 GCA_036743175.1 Bacillota bacterium
TTCTCAAATATCGTATAGGCATCAAGCAGAGCCTGGGTCGGGTGCTCATTCATTCCGTCCCCTGCATTTATTACGGCCGCATTGACATTGTCTGCCAGGAGTTTCGGAGCTCCTGCACATGAGTGCCTCATGATTATTACATCAGTTCCCATCATGTCAATGGTTTTACCGGTATCAACAAGGGTCTCCCCCTTTGCTACGCTGCTTGAGGAAACCGAAATATTAGCAGCGGTTCCACTCATGTATTTTGCAGCAAGTTCAAAGGACATTCTGGTCCTTGTACTGTTTTCATAAAAAAGTGTGATTATGGTCTTGCCCTGCAGGTGAGGTGACTTTTTATTTGGTGAGTTTATCAGGATTTTCATGCCTGATGCCATGTTCAGAATGAATTTGATCTGTTCTGCGTCAAGCTGCTTTATGCCAAGCAAATCCTTGCCGAAGTTCATATCCTTAAGTTCAGCAGTCATCGTTTATCACCATCCCTTACTATGAAAACACCTTCGGTGCCATCAAATTCCATGACCTTCACTTCTATGAATTCAGACCGTGAAGTAGGAACATTCTTGCCAACATAATCCGCCCTGAATGGAAGTTCCCTATGTCCTCTGTCAATCAGTATCGCAAGCTGGATGCTGGCCGGGCGTCCGGTGTCCATGATTGCATCTATTGCAGCTCGCACGGTTCTTCCTGTATACAGGACATCATCGACCAGCACTATGTTCTTTCCATTTACAGGGAATGGTATGTTTGTTCTATTGACAACAGGATGCTCATTCAGGAATGAAAGGTCATCCCTGTAGAATGTGATATCGAGAAACCCGATTTCAGGCCTTATGCCCTCAACATCCATGATCTTGTCAGCAATCCTTTCAGAGAGCGGAACTCCCCTTCTCTGGATCCCTATGATGGCCAGATTTTCTACACCCTTGTTTTTTTCTACGATTTCGTGGCTGATTCTGGTCAGAGCCCTTCTTATGGCATCTCCGTCCATTATTTCCGATGGATTTTTCAAAAAAAGCACCTCCAATACTTATATTGGCGAGTGCATTGCATGAAAGCAGGGTTTCACCCCTCTGACTGTTGTTTCAATAAAAAACCTGCGCCTAACGCAGGAAGAAACAGCAGATTCTGTACTTTTCTTCCTTGCAAGCCTCACCGGACTTCTTTAAAGGAATTCTTGAACTGATGGTAGCACATCTGAAGGCATTATTCAATAGTCAATTATTGGTTGCTTTTCACATAAGGCTATTGCCCGGGTGATTCCATGAGTTCCACCAGTCCCTTGTTTTCCTCATCAATTCTCATCCTTTTGATGAAAATGGAGTCATAGAAAGTA
>DAINQB010000030.1:5960-8297 GCA_036743175.1 Bacillota bacterium
GGTTTCCTCTACAAGACTACCAACCCCCAGACTGTCCATTGCATCCTTCAGTTCCTTTTGGGTAAACAGACGAAGTCCATTGTTTGTATCTATGAAAACAGATTTGTTCCCATTCTTCTGACTGCACATGAAACGCAGTACACTTTTTCTAAGAGTATCGATACGCTCATATTTTTGATACTCAGCCGTTGTTTCGCCCTTTCTGCATCTTATGAATATCTTCTTCATAATACTTATCCTTTCATTCAGCCAATCAGTCTCAGCAGCATTCTGACCAACATGTTATATCCTGTTTCATGGGAGTAATCACCTTCAACAGCCCTTACTGATTTCATAACATGATATTCAAGCATCCTCTCCCCTGACTCCCTGTCTGCCTTTGCAGGTTCACCGATATATGAAGGATGGTTGTCATCACTTATCCAGTCAATGTTGAAGCCAAGTCCATCAGAACCAAGCAGTCTGATCAGCCTTCCCGGGAATGTTTTCCGAGGGGCATATTTTCCATAATCCTTGTCCTTGAATGAATCATTGACTGCCATGTAAAGGCTGGTTTCGTTTGTTCCGGCATGGGCATCCAGCAAAGAGCCATCCCTTTCATGTCCAAGGCCAATTTCTGAGTCATGTTCATTCATCCCGTTGATTATCCCTATGAAAGGCACAATCAACTCAAATCCAAGCCGTTTGAGTCTTCGTGATGCATCGGCTTCAGCCAGCATATGGGAGGGTCCTCCGTGGTTGTCAAATATCACCCATTTGGAAAAACCTGCCTTCTTCAATTGCTTTCCCCATTCGACAAGCAGCCTGTAAAGGGTCCTGTATCTTACACCAACCGAACCATTCACCGGAAGGGGATGTGCGCCTGTGCTTAGTTCAGGAAGTTCCAGGAATTCATATTCCGTCATTGCAGATGTTGTTCTTTCCATGACTTCCCTTGCAATGAACAAATCAGTTCCAAGTGGAAGATGCGGTCCGTGTATTTCAATCGGTGAAACCACCGATACAAGAATGATGTCATTCCTGTTCATCTCATCCAGCTGTCTTTTTGTCAGCTCTACATATTTTCTCATACCTCAGACTCCTTGATTCCGGATATCAATATATTTCTCCAGTCCGATGGGTGAACTGTTCCTTACATCCATCGGTGACTTCCCAAAGTGTGCCCTGAACTGTCTTGAAAAGTTTGAATAGTCGTGAAAACCCGATTCATATGCAATTTCTCCCAGAGGTATCCAGGTGGTTGCAATCCCCACATATGCAGTCTTCAGTCTTTCCTCCTGGAGATATTTCATCGGTGAGACACCCATTACATTCTTGAATACATAATGAAACCTTGTCTCTGAAAGTGAAATCATTCCCGCAAGTTTTTTTCTTGTTATTTCACTTCCCGGATTTTCTCTTATGAAATCCAGGACCGGGAGAAGTACATTGACCTTGTCAAGTTGCATTGCTGCTTCATCTTTTTCAACTGCAACCGACAGCAATGAATCCAAAAGGCTCATTTGTCTGCTTCTCCTCTCAATCAGTTCCCTCACGGTGAGATTATCATTGTCCGGGGGACCTGCAATCTCCTCTACTGCCCTGCATACTGTCCCGGCTGTTCTGCTCTTTATTACCCTTGGAACTTCATAAAACGAAAGTATGTCTATGCTTTTCAAGGCTGTGAATTTAAAATGCAGGCAATTGAGGTTACCCTCAGTTTCAAAGGTCATCCTGTGCCTTGTTCCTCCGGGTACAAACAAAACCTGCCCTGCTTCAATTATTTGAATTCCTTCATTCTCGGTTTCGCAGATATACGGGGAATCAAAGACACATACAATCACAGCATATGGAAATCTTCTCCATTCAGTATAATGTGCATCAAAATGCCTTTTGGAAACTCCGCTGATGAACTCGAATGATATACTTTCCACAATTGATTCGTTGATTTGCATAAATCTTTGATTAACCCTACCTTCAGTACAATTTACCATATTTACAGTATATGACAACATTATCATATGCAAATGAAAACTATATATTAATCATAAAGGTTATATGTAAAAATTGATACATTCATTTGAGGTGATAAATCATGATTACTGGAAAAGAAAACTTACTCCGGGCCATGAATTTCAAAGGTCCGTCACATCTCCCCGTCCATATTGACCTGAACTTCGACTGGCTTGTTGAAAAGGATGAGGTAAAGCAAAGAGAGATAATTGGTCTCATGGATGGTATCCAAAAGGATATGATCGTTCGTGGTTACCACTCTCCAGACACTCCGGAAGAAGCACCGGAAGGAATAAAGAAATGGCGGGATATATGGGATGTCGGCTGGGAGGACAATGGTCATGG
>DAINQB010000030.1:8397-11343 GCA_036743175.1 Bacillota bacterium
GATTTCTGCCTTGTCCAGATTGATTCATGGCCTTCATATGGTGCTGATGCCGTATATTTTTCAGATGACTGGGGAAGCCAACGGGCACTTCTAATGAATCCTGATGACTGGAGGGTTCTTTATAAGCCTGCATACAAAAAACTCTTTGACAGGGTCCATGAAAAAGGTCTGAAGGTATTCATGCATCTATGCGGAAATGTAACTTCCATATTACCGGATTTAATTGATATTGGTCTCAATGTACTTAACCCTGTCCAGCCCCAGGCAATGGATGTGGAACTTCTTTCCAGGGAGTTCGGCGGAGACCTTTGCTTTTACGGAGGGATTGATGTCCAGGGAACCATGGTCCATGGTTCGTCTGAGGAAATCAGGAAGGAAATTTCAAGGCTCGTGGAATTATTCGGCAGGTTCAACGGCGGATACATCTGCAGTACAAGCCATTCCCTGATGCCAGAGACACCCCTTGACAACATTATCACTATGTTAAGGACAATACAGGAATTCCAGTAAAAGTATATCTCCCTTTTGAATACTTGACTCACTCCCTGATTTTCGTATAATCAAGCAAGGGAGAAAAAAACATGAATGAAACAACAAAAGTACTGAGGAAACTTGCCGGGGATTACCGTGAAATAGCATTCAGTGATTCAAATACATACAAGATGAAGCTCCACAGGGATGTCAATGACCTTAGGATGACCCGTCCGGTGGTGCTCATTGATGAACTCCCCTGGAGTGAAATGAACATTGGGGATGAACTGACTCTGGTCTGTGAAGACCCGTGGCTCAGAAGAGCGGAATGGTATCTCAAAAGCACCATTTATAAGCACAGGCACATGCCTGCCGACATGGTTGTACCTCCCTATTTCCCTGTTGAAAAGGTTATAACCTCTTCCGGTATTGGAATCAGAACAACAGAGAAAACCCTGGCAACTGACAATGCCAATTCAATTGTTTCACATGAATATGAGGACATATTGAAAACAGAAGAAGACCTTGAGAAACTTCATCCTCCGGTGATTTCATACGATGAGACAGAAACCTTAAGGAGGTATAATCTTATCGGAGAAATCTTCGGAGACATAATCCCGGTTGAGATGACCGGGGTAAATTCAATGAACAGCATGACATGGGATGATATTTCACGGTACAGAGGCGTTACAAATCTGCTTACTGACCTGGTTGACAGATCTGATTTCATGCACAGGATTGTCACTCTGCTTACAGAGTTCAAGATTTCTGAGTTTGACCAGCTTGAGGCAATGGGGCTTCTGGATACCAGGAACTATGTCCTTCACTGCACCGCTGCCCTGACTGACAGTCTCCCGCAGAAAAATCCTGCCACGGACAGGATAACCCGCAGTGATATCTGGGGAAGGGGTGCTGCACAGATATTTGCTTCTGTTTCCCCATGGATGCATGAAGAGTTTGATATCGATTACATGAAAAAGACCGTCGGCACCTGCGGACTTGTATATTACGGTTGCTGCGAGCCCTTGCATAACAAGATTGACATAGTTGAAAAAATTCCCAATATCCGTAAGATCGGTGTTACTCCATGGGCTGATGTGGAGATGGCAGCAGAAAAGATAGGCAAAAAATATGTACTCTCCTCAAAACCCAATCCTGCAAAGGTAGCAGTACCCATCCTTGATGAAGGTGACCTGAGAATGGAAATCGGTAAAATCCTTGATGCATGCAGTAAGAACGGATGCAGCTGCGACATCACCCTGAAGGATATTTCTTCATGCAAGGGAAGACCTGAAAACATTTTCACGTGGGAACGGATTGTTTCGGAGATGGCTGCAGGTTACTGAGGTTATATAACCCTAATATATTTAATTATAATTCAACAGAATTGGATCATACCAGACTTTTCCTGACCAAAAACATTTCAGGGAGTTCCTTGTAAATTGTAAATCCACATTTCAGAAACATGGAAAGCGGCCCTTCAAAATCATCAGCACCCTTAAGATTTTTCCTAGGATATGCCTCAATGACATCATAACCTTCCCTGATGGATTCACTGCATACATGTGAAAGCAGCTTTGTTGCGATCCCCCTTCTTCTCATATCCGTTGCAATTGCAAAACAAAAAACGGACAGCACTTTTATGCTTTTTGTTGTATCATTTTCCACACTGCCCATAAGTCTGAGCCAACTTATGCAGTTCCGGCATGATGTCTTCTCATTGGCGTTGCACCAACCCACTACCCTGTCATCCTCATAAGCAAGGTAGCCTTTTATCATTCCATTCTCAATATACTTCCTTGCAAGAGTTCTTCTTTTTTCAGCAGTGGACATCATTTCTGTTCCGGCCCTGTGGTCATCGCTGCTCCAGCAGACGCAATAGCACTTGTGTTCAGGAATGTTGTCTGAATGATCCTCTGTATCAAAGAACCGAAGATAATCTTCAACAAGATCCGGTCCCAGCCTTTTAATAATCATATTACATATCCTCGCTTCAACCAATTATTGCAGAACATCAGGTCAGTCAGCATAACACAACCCCTCAAATATTTCATAATCAGGTTTCCCTATGTTCTTGTATGTCTCACCCCTGATGTCTATCCACCCTTCCCTGCCGTCTTCATGCCGGATGCAAATCCACCTTATATTGTCTGTCCAGGTTATGGAAATTTTGTCACCGGGTTGTACTGTATATGAAGGGGTTGTATCCCCGATGGAAATCTGAAGCGGAATCTGCGCCAGGGCTTTTCCCGACCATCCCATCCAGTAAAGACCATTTTCCACCTTCTCAACAAGCTTGTTGTCCTCTATTACATATGTTGCATCATAAAACCATGTGTGAAGGATTGAACCACGGTTACTCGCCTTAACAGTTCCGTTCCCTTCCACCATAACGCCAAAATCAGGAAGTCCGCCTACAGTTCCTAGTTCAACCAGTTCCTTGTTCCTGTATTCGTGGAAGAATGTAAAATAGTC
>DAINQB010000030.1:11443-12756 GCA_036743175.1 Bacillota bacterium
TCAAGACGGTCAATATCATTGCAAAGCATTATTGAATACCTGAACCCGGTGGCATCTCCGGTATCGTCAGTGATTACAATCATAGGGAATGGTGTATCGTCACCAACCGAATAGGTGGATATTCCAGCCGACAGATTCCCATTTTCATCTATGGTAAGTTCATGGAGTTCCATTTCATCATCATTTACATATGTAATTGCACAGGTATTTATTTCGGAAATAATTTGGGCGGATGAAGGGTCATCAGGTCTTTCAAGATCGGCTATATATTCATCCACCTTATCCTGTGTCATAATGAGTTCCGGTTTTCCATAGATACCAAGCTTATATGCATTGTAGTCATCCATGCTTTTTATAAGGACATCACCTAGCAGATCATCGACAATGATTACATCGGATACATCATGGTTGAAGCCCTTGGAAAGATCGCTCTCCCCTATACGGATTTTCATTCTGTAGCCATTGTCCATATTACAGATATACTCATTGGGTGCGTCGCTGTCATGGGACCACTGGTTTCTTCCCAGAATGAACTCGTAGGATAATTTCCATAGGAACAGCTTTTCAAAATCATACTCTGGGAAAATCTTGTATTTTTCAGTACAGAAGTTTTCAAGCTGTTCTACAGTTGGATTGTCAAAATAGTTTTTACTTTCATTGTCAGCAATCCTGAAAAACATTTTTTCAGGATCAAATTTCAAACCGGATTCCTGGGTTTTCAGAGCCAGCATATAACTGAAATTGCCTTCAATCAATCCTGTATACACTGGGTTTTCCCCGGACTGAACAGCAATTGCCGAATCAATGACAAACTTTTCAACTTCAATGTTCCCCGATACAAATTCCATGGCATCAGCCAAAGTACTTTCTCCATTCGTTGGATCAACAGGAAAGAGCGAAGGTTCAGGCTTCTCTGTAGGTCCGGGAATTTCAGATGGAACCGGTGTCTGTGATATATCAGGCTTATCTGTTTCAGCAGCTGTTTCAGATGGAATTGATGAAACCGATGGTGTCGGTAATGTAGTTTCACCGGAGTCTTTTGATGGACTTTTGCAGGCAGATACCATGGCAATTATAATTACCAACACAACAACCAAAATATTTTTCCATCTTTTCATGAAAAGTCCCTTTCATATAAGCCCTTGGGTATCGGATACATTATACCACTGTAAATCACAATGCTTGGACGAGACATATTGATATCCGGTTCCTACCATTTGATTTTCACATATCAATCTTATCGAACTATCAGTGTCATTCAAAGATTGCACATGATCATTCATAATATATTTACATTTCCCATTTCATTATTT
>DAINQB010000030.1:12856-30442 GCA_036743175.1 Bacillota bacterium
CAGACCTTTATGTCGCCTCCGTTATATCTTTCATCACCTATGCAGCAGTTTAAGTTTACCTTCAACAAACCGGTTATAGCCGAATCTCTTCAGTTCCTTGATTCCATGAAGAATTTCAATTTGGAAACCCAATGGTTTTCAGACAGTGAAATGCTGCTGACCATCAGTGACCTGCCGCTTTATGGTCAGACAATCGGGGTCAAATACGTGACCGGAGTTTCACAAGATTACGGAAATGTCATGAATCACAGCCAACGTTTTACCGACCCCTTTCCGACGGATTGCACATACAGATTCATGGTCTCAAAAAGGCAGAATCTATATTCCATAAAACCTGAAACAAATGAAATGGAAATATTGGATGATTTTGATTACGGGATGGTCTTTGAAGATGCATCCGCTGACATGGAGTATCTTTCACTTGGAATAATCACAGATGAAATGGAGGGCTGGCACTATTCCAAGGTAATTTATAATGTTGATTCCGGTGAGCTGATTCCACTTGATACCACTCTTTCAGAATCAATTTCAAAGGCTTTGGGAGCTGAAGTCATCCCTTATGCAACCAGTCTTTACAATACCATGGTGGAAACTGAATACTGGGGCAATGAAAACAATTATCATTTTTTCTTCGGTAACTCAATTTTCAACATAGACCCTGAAGATATGTCTGCAGAAATTTATTTCTCAGATTACGAAACCAACAGACCACCATTCCCTGTCTTTCATCTGGAAAATGGAAGCATCGCAGCAATACGCTCTAAGTCCGACGGTCAGATAAATGAGCTATGGGTCATTGACAGTGATGGCTCATCAGGTCGTATATATGATATCCCTTTCAAAATGAAAACCGGTGAAGGCTGGATTCATTACCTGGCCAGCGCTGCAGATGCCGGAGACAACTGCATTCTGGTCAGTGGTTATGAGTTTATAGAAGGTGAAGAAAATAAATTGAGTACATATCTTCTTGACCTTGATGAAGGCGACCTGACTTTGATTGCCAAGGGGAATTTTCTTTGGGGATATTACAGTGAACCAGGGTGTCTTATATATTCAAACTATGATGACCCCCATGGCAGGACCATTGACTTTGTGTCCATGGACGGTTCTCCTCTTCACACTCTGACACTTGATGAAGGGACCTATATCAATGAATTGGTTTACTCATCACTGCATGATTCCTATTATTTCAAGCAATACTCTGAGTCATCAGGCAATTATTCAATCAGTATACTGGATGCTTCATCCTATGAAATTACACAGACATCCCTGTTCTTTGAAAGTGATATAAGTCTGATTGGGGTCATGCAGGACGGAACACTTCTTGCACTGGATATGCCATGAAAATCCTTGGAAAATAAAAAGCCCATGCAAATACCATATGATATTTGCATGGGGTGTATTCTTTACCTGGATCCATTGATTAGAATCTGTCTGCTTCCATAACCTTGTTCCATGCCTTGATGAAATCCTTGACAAACTTTTCCTTTGCATCATCAGCCGCATAGACTTCTGACAAAGCCCTCAGTTGTGAGTTGGATCCGAATATCAGGTCAGCCCTTGTAGCCGTCCATCGAACCTTTCCAGTTTTTCTGTCATGGCCTTCAAACAGATCCCGCTCCTTGGTCTTAGGTTTCCATTCGGTCTCCATATCCAGCAGATTGACAAAGAAGTCATTTGTAAGCAAGCCGGGTCTTTCTGTAAGAACTCCGTCCTGTGACTTCATATAATTTGCATTGAGCACCCTGAGACCGCCAACAAGAACCGTCATTTCAGGAGCTGTCAGTTTCAGGAGCTGTGCCTTGTCAAGCAGCAGTTCCTCGTCCTTCACAGAGTATTTTTTCTTCTTATAATTCCTGAAACCGTCTGCACAAGGTTCCAGCACCTCAAAGGAGTCAATGTCTGTCAACTCCTGGGTTGTATCTGTCCTGCCCGGTGTAAATGGCACGCTTATATCATAACCGGCATCCCTGGCCGCCCTTTCAATTGCAGTACTGCCGGCAAGTACAATAAGGTCCGCCATGGAAACCTTCTTGCCCCCGGTCTGTGCCTTGTCGAATTTTTCCTTTATATCACCAAGCTTCGCCAGAACCTTTCCAAGCTGTTCGGGCTGGTTTACTTCCCAGTTCCTCTGGGGTTCCAACCTGATTCGTGCACCATTCGCTCCTCCCCTTCTGTCAGATCCCCTGAAGGTTGATGCAGATGACCATGCCGTATATACCAGGGTTGAAACTGAAAGGCCTGATGCAAGTATCTTTTTCTTAAGGTCTGCTATGTCCTTGTCATCAATCTGAACATAATCTGCCTTTGGAACCGGATCCTGCCAGATGAGGTCCTCTTCAGGAACTTCCTCGCCAAGATAACAGGCTTTGGGACCCATGTCCCTATGTGTGAGCTTGAACCATGCCCTTGCAAATGCATCCTCGAATTTATCAGGATTTTCAAGATAGTACCTTGCTATAGGTGAATACTTGGCATCATATCTCAGGGACATATCTGCCGTTGTCATCATAGGTCTGTGTTTCTTTTTGGGATTATGGGCATCTTCCACCATATCCTCCTCATCAACATCCTTGGCAAGCCATTGATGTGCTCCTGCAGGACTTTTTACAAGTTCCCACTCATATTTGAACAGAACCCTCAAATAACCCATATCCCATTTTGTGGGCTTTGGTTTCCACGCGCCTTCAATACCGCTTCCGATTGCATCCTTTCCCTTGCCTGTTCCCATGTCATTCTTCCAGCCAAGTCCCATCTCCTCAATGGGTGCAGCTTCTGGTTCAGGACCAACATGGGTCGCCGGACCGGCACCGTGGCATTTACCGAAAGTATGGCCTCCTGCGACAAGTGCTACTGTCTCTTCATCATTCATAGCCATCCTGGCAAATGTTTCCCTTACATCAATACCGGATTTTACAGGATCAGGATTACCGTTCGGGCCTTCAGGGTTCACATAAATCAAACCCATCTGTACTGCAGCCAATGGATTCTCCAGATTCCGTTCTCCGGAATAACGTTTGTCGCCAAGCCATTCTGCTTCAGAACCCCAGTATATGTCTTTTTCGGGTTCCCATACATCCTCACGGCCTCCTCCGAATCCGAAGGTTCTGAACCCCATTGACTCAAGTGCACAGTTCCCGGCAAGAATCATCAGATCAGCCCATGAAATCCTTTTACCGTATTTTTTCTTAATGGGCCATAACAGTCTCCTTGCTTTGTCCAGATTCACATTGTCAGGCCAGCTGTTCAGAGGTGCAAATCTCTGGGTTCCGGTATTTGCTCCTCCACGGCCGTCCCCCATTCTGTATGTTCCCGCACTATGCCAGGCCATTCTGATGAACAAGGGGCCATAATGACCATAGTCGGCCGGCCACCACTCCTTTGAATCCCTCATAAGCTTGTAAATATCTTCCTTGACTTCCTTAAGGTTGAGCTTCTTGAACTCCTCTCGGTAATTGAAATCACTTCCCATGGGATTTCCTGAATCCGGATTCTGGTGAAGCATTTCAAGGTTCAATTGATTGGGCCACCAGTCCTTGTTGGTTGTACCTCTGCCGCCGGTTGAACCTCCTACGGCTCCGGTTACCGGGCATCTTCTTTCTTTCATAACATCCTCCTTTTTCTTCTTGCGTTACAATGATTCTTGCCTTGTGCAAACACAACACATGGCAGCACAAAGTCCTAAACATGATATTGATCTTTGGAAATATTCCGAATAATTATGATGTGAAACTGAACTTTTGCCGGGCGATATATCCAGAAAATGTCCAAATCCATCTGTATTATATCATTTTACATCTCTGCCTGTTAAGACCGCTGAAAAGATGTATCAGGTATATTGGGGTCATGATGAGGGCTGTCTGAAGGGATAAAATTGTATATTTATGCACTTTTCTTATATTTACTCTGTCTTTTTGGTGAATTATTCAGTATAATGTCAATAATATAAAATTTGGGATATTAAGTGGGGTAAATATGGAATTTAAGAATGCTTACATGAGCAATGTTTTTGCGAACATTGTAAAAAGGGACCCGGATCAGCCGGAATTCCTTCAGGCAGTAAGGGAAGTCTTCGAGTCTTGTGAAAAGATCATAGACCAGCATCCCGAGATAGAACGGGACGGTATACTCGAAAGAATCACTGAACCGGAAAGAATGATTGCCTTCCGCGTATCATGGATGGATGACCAGAACCGGGTACGGGTCAACAGAGGCTACAGGGTTCAGTTCAATTCTTCAATAGGACCTTATAAAGGTGGCCTTCGTCTGCACCCATCGGTTAATCTTTCAATCATCAAGTTCCTGGGATTTGAACAGTGCTTCAAGAATGCACTTACCGGATTGCCCATGGGAGGTGGAAAAGGTGGCTCTGATTTCGATCCCAAGGGTAAGAGTGACAGGGAAATAATGCATTTCTGCCAGAGTTTCATGACTGAACTCTCAAGGCATATAGGACAGTTCATTGATGTGCCGGCAGGCGACATTGGTGTCGGAGCCCGTGAGATTGGATATATGTTCGGCCAGTACAAAAGGATGAGGAATGAAGTTACCGGTACTCTCACAGGCAAAGGTCTTCAGTATGGCGGTTCCCTGGTAAGAAAAGAGGCAACAGGCTATGGGCTATGCTATTTTGTCAATGAAATGCTCAAATCAAAGAATGAGAGCTTCGAAGGAAAGACAATTACAGTATCCGGAAGCGGAAATGTTGCGATATATACCGTTGAAAAAGCCCATCAGCTGGGTGGCAAGGTTGTAACTGTTTCAGACTCAGGCGGTTATATATATGATGCAAATGGCATAGACCTCGATACACTCAAGGAAATAAAGGAGGTCAGGCGGGGTCGTATCAGTGAATATATAAAATTTCATCCTGATGCTATATACAAGACCGAGGGAAAGGTATGGGATATTCCCTGTGACATTGCCCTTCCTTGCGCTACTGAAAATGAACTTGATGGTAATGATGCCATGATTCTGATAAAGAATGGCTGCAGGTACGTTGCAGAAGGCGCAAACATGCCTTCCACCCCTGAAGCAATCCATCTGTTCCTGGAAAACAAAGTGTTCTATGCTCCGGGAAAAGCAGCCAATGCCGGTGGCGTCGCCACCTCCGGTCTCGAAATGACCCAAAACTCAATGCGTCTTCCATGGACTTTTGAGGAAGTGGATTCAAAGCTGCAGGAAATAATGAAGAACATCTTTACTGCTGCATCAGAAACTGCGAAAAAGTATGGATACCCTGAAAATCTTGAGCTTGGTTCAAATATTGCAGGATTCCTGCGATTGTCGGAGGCCATGACCTGTCAGGGTGTTTCCTGGTAAAATCAAGGGGAGTGCCGGCTGACCGGCCTCCCCTTCTTGTTTTCTGGTCAAATGTACTAACAGACTAATCCAGATCCCCGAAACTCAATGGATACTTTCCATACTCCTTGATTAATTCAACCATATATGCGTAACTGTCAGGAGCTACTCCGCTGGAAACTGAATGATCTGACTGGCATATCCAGCCTCCCCCACCGGAAACCTTTATTTTTCTGAAGACTTCCCTTTTTATCCTTTCCCTGTCACCGGACTCAAGTTCCCTGACATCAATGTTACCCACAAATGCAAGCCTGCCCTTGTAATCTTTTCTAAGCTCTGTTATATCGAGATGAGCCTTGGCTTCCACCGGATTATATCCATCAAGCCCCATCTCAATGAAATCACCATATATTTCCCTTGCATCACCGCAACCATGGTATATGACCATAAGCCCGGCTTCCTTGCATGTACGGATATATTTTTCTGTCCAGGGCTTGAATAACCCGCGCCATAAATCAGGGCTGAACATCATTCCGTTTACATAGGCCACATCTCCCCATATATACATCCCATCCATTGAGCCTTTGAAATATTCAATCTGCGCTTCAAGTATCCTCTGCATGAATGCACCGGCCCTGTCAATGAAAGCCTTTAATTTGTCAGGCTCCAGAATCATCCAATAAAGAGCATTCTCTGTACCGATTATTCTCCATATATATTCATACATCTCACAAACTGAACCAAACATGCAGAAATCATCCTTGTATGAATTGAATCTGTCAATGAAGCTTGGAATACCAAAGGATATGGCATCTCCCAGACAGTTCAGCTGATCGTCACCGGCCCGTGCAAAACGCCTCCCTATGATATCAGTGTCATCGAACTCAAATGAAGCCATATCATCAGGTGTTTTTATGGCAAAGTCCTCAAAATGAGGCATCGGCAGATTGCTCCTGCGGCGGATGGTGGCTTCAAAACCGGTTCTGACAACAATGTCATAACCGCTTTTCTCCAGTATCTCAAAATCCTTCAGATGAGGATCCATGTTGGGGTTTACTACAATATAGTCAAGGTCAAAATGCCTGTACGGGTCAAAATCAGGTCCCCATTTCTGTTTTGCCTTTTCAATGAATCCGGTCCAGAAAAAATCACTTATTGGAATCCGGTCATATTCCCTGTGCCCCAATGCTGAGCGCACCCTGTTGATCTTATCCTTTTTGTTCATGGCTTCTCCCCTCACTTGTTTTAAGTGCAAAGAATATAGCAGGTTCACTTAGATTATATCCCATAAATCTGCCTGATATGGACCAAAATTATTGTCCATAATATTATAGTGAATATTCTATTCTAAAATTCGCTGTTTCGTGATAAAGTTAATGAATCATATTCAGGGGTTGAGGGACCTAATGAAAAATATACCGCAGAGTGAATTCAGACATTTTGACATGTCAAAGCCACCCAAACGCCAAAGGCTTCGCTGGCTCATAAATCTTCTGGCATTTCCGGACGTGAAAAAGCACAATGGTGTCATAACCAAAATCAATATGGAGGGCATAGAGCCTCCTTATCTTCTGTTCGTAAACCATAATGCATTCCTTGATTTCAAGGTTGTTGCAAAGGCAACTCATCCCCACAGGACGAACAGTGTCGTAGCCATAGACGGCTTTCTCATCAGTGAATGGTTGCTGAGGATGGTCGGATGTATCTGCAAAAGAAAGTTCACAAGTGACTATACTACAGTCAAACACCTGAAACGTGTAATTGACCATGGTGACATTGCCATTGTATACCCGGAAGCTCGCTACAGTCTCTGCGGGACCAATGCTCTGCTGCCTGATTCCCTAGGTAAACTGGTCAGATTCCTCAAGGTCCCGTTGGTTGTCATTATAAACCACGGTCACCATATAAACTCACCGTTCTGGAATCTCAAGGACAGGGGCATCGATGTTGAAAGCACCATGAAATGTGTATTGACCACAGATCAGATTAATGCAATGAGTGATGATGAAATAAACAAAGTCATAGAAAATGAATTCCAATATGATGATTACCAGTGGCAGTGGGATAAAAAAGTTGAAGTAAACTATAAAAAGAGAGCTGAGGGTTTGCATAAGGTTCTTTACCAGTGTCCGTCCTGTCTGACTGAATATAAAATGACATCACAAAATGACAAGCTGGTTTGCACCCATTGCCAAAAGAGCTGGACATTGTCTGTCCTCGGCAGATTGTCAGGTGATGACGGTATAACAGAATTCGAACATATCCCCGATTGGTATGAATGGGAACGTGGAAATGTCAAAAAGGAAGTGGATGACGGCAGCTATTCATTTTGCAGTGAGGCCATCGTAAAAAGCCTTCCCAATGCAAAGGGATATGTTGACCTTGGAAAAGCTTCGCTTACCCATGATATGAATGGTTTTATGGTTCACGGCGAGTATCTTGGAGAGAAATACACAATAGAAAAGCCTGTTGCGTCCATGTATTCATGTCATATCGAATATAACTATCTGGGCAAGCACGGTGACTGCATTGACCTTAATACTCTTACCGATACATACTACATATATCCCAAGATCAATGATTTCAGTGTAACAAAAATGGCACTTGCCACCGAGGAATTGTTTAAAAAAGAGTTGAATGGAAAAGGAATAATTCAGGTTGCTGGTGTGTAACTGTAATAGCTTATCTTTTTTGAGCCTCTTTATATACTTCATTATCAGCCCTTGGAGAAACTACAATTATTACCATCGTCTCATTGTTCTTATCCAACTTGTAAACAACCCTTATGCCGGTTTTCTTTAGTTTAATCTTCAACAAACCTGCAAGCTTGGTAAGAGAATTATTACCCAATGGGCTACCATAACCACCTTCATTTTTTGGTAATGGATTTTCTGCAACTTTTTTTATTGCCTTAAAAACCTGAAGTAATTGAGAATGGTCCAGTCTTTGTAAGTCCCTGTGCGCCTGTTTAAGATAGGTGATTTTCCAACCCACTACTCTATCTCCAAATCTGCATCCTTCAATTCATCCTCACTCATGTTGAAGCTTTTTAAAACTTCCTCATGGCTTATTAGCTTTCCATTCTCACATGTTGATAATCGTTTATATGCTTCCAATGCCAAACGGTAATCCTCTACCATATCAACTATCTCCTTATAGCTATTTATTGAAAGAAGTACACATGTTGCCCTGTTGTTCTTGACAGCTATTTTGATTCCTTCAGCCTCTACTTCCTCAAAAATCTTGCCGGCTTCACCCTTGTTAAATCTTGAAATTGGTATCATTCCCTCTATTAGGTCCATATTCATTATCCTGTGTTTGTTCATTCATCTCACCATCCTTATATATCACTATAACAAGTATGGCTTTTTTGTCAATTTATTTATCTATATTTTTATTAATTTTTTAAATACTTAATTTGCAAATATGAGTTTGAATACATCTTAGTATAATCGTTTGCCCTTCTCTCAATCAATTCATGTATCCCTTATCATCCTTACCAAGACAGCAGTACTTGTACTTCCTGCCGCTTCCACAGGGACACAGATCATTGCGTCCTGTGTTATTGGTTTTTCTGTATGGCTGACTGTTACCGCTGAAACAGGCACTCAGATTGCAGGCCTTTGTCACTTCATAAAGCTCAGGACTTTGCATCAGCATGATTTCATTTGGTGTATGTCCGAGCAGAGCAAAGTTCGGGGTTGAATTGTTTATTTTACAGTGCAATGGCAGGAATTCCTCTACAAACTCATCAGTAACTTCTCCAAGCTCAATGGAAACATAGGCCAGTGAATGTTCCGGTTTCCTGCAGCATTTTGCATTTGTGATGAAAATACCCACCGAAGCCCTGCATAATTCCATGTCTGCATCAAATACCCTGTTCAACAAAAGCATCATATCCATGTTTTCCGGAGTATTCTTCACATTCAGCCAGTCTGCGGATATAAGCTCCTCCCTTGAGAACTCCCTGTAACCGTATTTCCGGAATTTCCTCTGCTCTTTCTTAAAGTACTCAAGGTTGTCAAAGCATCGTGAATAAACAATTTCATCATCATATGCAATTAAACTATGGTATGTTTCACAGTTATTAAGCAATCTCCTGAATTCCCGGTCCTCGAGCTTATACTCAGTGTTCCTGCTGATAAGCGTAAAGAATCCCGGGTAATCCATAAGGCCATAGAGATACATTGCACCATTGATGAGTTTGTACATCTCATCGTTATATATGGAATTGTTCCTCAGGTCCTCACTGTTTTCTTCCTTGAAAATATCAATGAACTCCTGTGGTAACATGCAGATTTCACCTTCAGGGGTCAGCAATGGGAATACACATCCTGAACCCTTGAAGGCCATGACACATCTTCCACTGAATGATTCGAGGTTTGAATCATCACTCTCAATTGCAGCCAATGTACAATAACCTTCGTAATCGATCATTTTCATAGTTTCCCTGAAACAGCGGCAGATTTCACCAATCCAGCTCTCAAAGATATATTTACCATCCTGCTTCTTCAACTCCGGAAGTTCATAGACCTCTTTTACACTTTTAAGTCTGCCTTCGGTGTATGTCTCCAGGATTTCCTGCAAGGTAACACCATAGCCCAGTATCCCGTCATTTTTTGTGTTGATCATAAATGTCTCCTAAATATTCTTGTCAATTGAATTACTGACATATTTTGTTATTTACATTTTATACCATTTCAGCCGCAATTAAAAGCATTAATTAACAATTTTTAACATTTATAAAAGGCTTTGTACAATAAAAGTACAAAGCCTGTAGGAATTGATTCTAGATTCATTGACCCTTTCTCCTGATGATTCCTTGTTTTTAAGAAACAGGAGTTCATACAAAATAAGAGTGAGTACAGCGATATCGCTATTTTTCCTGCTGTGCAAACTCCCTGTAATATAGTTCCGAATACAGCCCATTCAATTTCAGAAGCTCTTCATGGGTTCCTTTTTCCACTACGCTGCCGTCCTTGATGAAATATATGATGTCAGCTTTTTCAATGGTAGACAGTCTGTGGGCTGCGACCAGACATGTCTTGTTTTCCATCAGCTTATCAAGTGCATCCTGAACAAGCTCTTCAGAACCGGAATCCAGGCTTGATGTAGCTTCATCCAGCAATAATATGGGTGCATCCTTAAGTATTGCCCTTGCAATTACAAGCCTCTGCCTCTGTCCGCCGGAAAGCCTTATCCCCCGCTCACCAACCAGTGTATCAAACCCATCGGGCTGCCTTTCAATGAATTCCAGGGCATTTGACTGCCTGGCTGCCTCCAATATCTCTTCCTCTGTGGCATCATATCTACCATAAAGGATGTTTTCCCTGATGGTGGCATCGAAGATATATGCATCCTGGGGAACATAAGCTGCCAGGCCCCGTAGTTCATCCAGTGAATATTCATTCACTCCCCTGCCCTCCAGTACCATCTCTCCACTTGTAACAGGATACATGCCCATTGCCAGTTTGATGATGGTACTCTTGCCACCACCACTGTCTCCAACAAGTGCTGCAGTCTTTCCAAGCCCGACTTCAAGATCAATTTCATTGAGTACAGGTGCGCCCTCGTCATAGCCAAACACCACATCCTTTAGTTTGATTCCGGAATCCGGACCATATCCTTTTGTATCATAAGCCTTTGGTTCATTCTTCTCATCCAGCAGCTGACCAAGTCTCTCTGTTCCAGCGAATTCCCTTTGGATTGTATTCAGGCTTCTTGTCAGATTCAGTATGAACCATGTTATCCTGCTGCATACCGGAAGGGTACCAACCAATACTCCAATCTCAATCATCCCCTGGAAAACCATGTAGACTCCAATTATTGTAAGAAGTCCTGTGTTGGCCCAGCTGATAAATACATTTGATGTATATACAATTGCAGATATTTTAACCCTCGCAAACTGGAAACCAAGTACTTCCTCAAGTTTCTCATGGAATTTCTTCATGAAGATTCCCTTGAGGCCATACATTTTAATGACATTGAATCCTGTTACGTTCTCAGTGATGGTTTCCGTCATGACAGCTGTCTTTTCATGTATTTCCCTGCTCTTTTCCCTCATGGGAGCAATGAACTTTATATTCAATATCGCAACAATTACACTGGCTACCACTGAAATCAACCCAAAGCGCCAGTCCATGACCATGATATATGGTATTACAAGGCCAAACCCAGCCACACTCCACATCATCTGTGTAATCTGGTTTATTGCCGTTCTAAGTGATTCTGTATCCTTGTTGACCCTTGACATCACATTGCCGCTGTGATGTTTTTCAAAATATGCTACCGGCAGCTCCTGGAGTTTCCTGAAAAGGCTTATCCTGGCATCCTGCATTATTCTCTCAATTTTCTTCTCACGTATATATATCATTACAGGAAAGAAAAGACAGCCTATCACAATGACATATATCGCCGTAATGATAGCATTGGTCATGGCTTTCTCAGTTCCATCTATGAAATAATCAGCTATCTGCTTCATACCCCAGGAAATACCTATGTCAATGGATGTTCCGGCTGTTTCCGTAAAGAGTCCATAGAACAAATACAGGAACTTATGGCTACCCATCAGTCTGAATACATTTCCAAAATCTGTGAAAGTCTTCCTTTTGTTCATACCTGGCCTCCTTTTCCCTCAAGAACCTGTCTGCTGTACAGTTGCTTGTATACATCATTATCTTCAATCAATGAGCAATGAGTACCAGTTGCCACTACACGCCCCTCATCAAGTACTACAATTCTGTCTGCATTCTCAATGGTGCTCAGTCTGTGGGCAATTATGAACACTGTCCGGCCCTCTTCAAGCCTTTCTATGGCTTTCTGAACATGATATTCCGCCTTTGTATCAAGTGCACTGGTAGGTTCATCAAGAAGAATTACAGGGGCATCCTTGAGCAATGCCCTGGCAACGGCAATTCTCTGTCGCTGGCCTCCGGACAGACCGGTTCCCCTCTCTCCCAGTTTTGTTGCATATCCATCATCAAGTTCCCTTATGAACTCATCTGCATACGCTTTCTTTGCCGCATCAATGACTTCTTCATCGGTTGCATCCGGCTTTCCGTACCTGATGTTTTCCATCACAGTATCATTGAATAGGTATATATCCTGGTTGACTGCAGCAATATTATTCCTAAGTGCAGAAAGATTCCATTTCCTAAGTTCCTTTCCCATGAAAAGAACTTCACCTTCATAATTATCATAATGGCCTGAGAATATCTTGTGGATTGTTGATTTTCCGCTTCCACTCACACCCACCAATGCAGTTTTCCTGCCTTTTTCAACCGGGAAACTTGCTGAATTTAGTACCTGGGCAGATTCATTGTATGCGAATCCCACATTTTTGAATTCCATGACCATTTCGGCAGACAGATTTGTATAATCCTCTCCGTCAGACCGTTCGGTTTCCGTATCAAGTAAAACAAACAGATGCTTTGCCCGTCCGTACTCCTCAATGAGATCCGTCCAACTGTGGGAAACCCGTCTGAAGATGGACACAAAGGGCCACAAGACACTTGTAAAGACAAAGAGTTCTTCAATAGCAAGTTTGCCGTTGATGACGTACAGACTCCCTACTCCCAAGGCGATTATCTGGGGCAGAATCATCCCGAATATCATAAGGGCAAGTGACAGAGCCCTACGTCTTGCCATCTTGAATGATACATCTGCATATTTCTTGCATGCATCCTCAAATTTCAATCCATGGTTTTTCTTCATTCCGAAGGACTTATATATATGAATGCCTTCCGTGAAATCCCTGAGATAAGAATTGAATTCAGTTGCATGCTCCTGTCTTTCCTTGCTGGCTTCACCGATTGGGATGCTTATCTTGTTCATGATCAGAAGAAATACAGGTATTATGGTTCCGCATATAAGAGTCAGTTCAGCATTTGTGTTCAAAAGAATAACGAGTGAAAGGATAAAAGATGCGGGAACCCAGCTCCAGATACCGGCTATCGTGTTGCCATAGAAATCCTGTATTTTTTCTATGTCGTTTGCAAACCGTGAAATCGATTCTCCCGTATGCTTGTTTTCGTAATATGCTATTGGAAGGTCATTGATCTTCTCCATTGCCATGATTCTAAGTTTCTTACCGGAATTAATACTGTAATATTCATGACTGAATTCATTTATGACACCCAATGCCGTACGGGTGAGCGTCGCTCCTATGATAACAGCAGCATACTTTGTAAGCTCATTCATGTCACCACTCAAGGCTACCCCTACCATACGGCCCATTAAATATGCATTGAATACTTCAAGACTTCCGCTGGCTATACCGCCAAACCACCTGAAGATTCCATATTTAAAGAAATACTCCGTGGTCAGACCGTACAGCCTGAAGATATTCTTCATGACAATTTTGCCTGAAGGTCTCTCTTTTTTACTCTCTCTCATCCCATTTCCCCCGCTTGAAGTGCTTTTCCTTTTACAGTTCCACAAGATTATATCAGAAAAATTACTTTCCGGCGCAACAAAAGAACAAATGTTCACACTCTGTTAACATTTAATCCTGTGGCCATACAATGGAACCTGCCGCCGGGCTTTGCTATAATAGAGAAAACATCCAAGAGACGGTGATTATGAAAATACGAAGAATGTCAATCAGTGATTATCAGCAGGTTTATGACTTATGGGCTTCCGATAAAAATGTTGGTCTTCGGAACCTTGATGATTCCCCTGAAGGGATAAGCAGATTCCTTGAAAGAAATCCAGAGACAAATTATGTTGCATTGGTAGATGACAGGATAATAGGTGCAATACTATGTGGCCACGACGGTAGACGTGCATACATATACCATGCATTTGTTCATGCTACCTACAGGAGGAACGGTGTCGGTGAATGCCTGGTGAATACTGTAATTGATACATTGAAGGAGATTGGCATAACAAAGGTTGCCCTGACTGTTTTCACAGACAATGAGACCGGGAACCGGTTCTGGGATAAGATGGGATTCATCAAAAGACCTGACCTGTACTACAGGAACAAGACCCTGAATGCCGAAAACGAGTAACCTATGCATACAGCCGGATTCTTTGCTGTCCGGTGGCATGCTTATCTGTTGTCATTGACTTCATCAAGCAATACCTTGTACTCGCTTGTGTCATACTTGCTGCGAAATTCATCCAGGGCTTCGCTTACAGGGATATTTCCATTGAATATCTTATAGAACATATTGTACATATCATCTTCCATCTGGCTTGGGTACAACCTGCTTTTATCTGAAATGTAAGCCCAGAGAGGTTTATAATATTTTATTGAGCCCTCGCTGTTTCTTTCCAGTTCTTCAATATATTTGTTAGAATTTTCATTGAATTTCAGGATAAGATCAAGCATCTCCAAATTTTCCTCAGGAACAACCGGCAAAGAAATGTCGCTGTTTAAATTTGTCATTATATTTATGAAGTTGATTGATTTACCGCTTTCGTCATAATACCTGGTTGAAACATAGCTTTCAGTGAACGAATAGTCCTCTCCTTCAATTCCATATGCCAGATCCAGAAGACCTGAATAATTGTTAAGCAGAATCCTTTTGATTGCTGTAAGCTGCTCCTCAGCATTTCTTGTATTGCGCAGGACTGCAATGCAATAACCGCCTGTATTCATCTCCCGGTATGTTTCTCCGGTAACACTTTCAAAAGGTATGCCAATTCTGAAATCGGTGAAATTTTCCGTATCCACAGGTGTGTATGATGAAACTGAATTCCAGTTCCTTTCACTGGGAATACTTGATTCACAGTTTTTCAACAATCCTTCGTCATATAGCGATTTGATATATATAAGCGCACTTTCAAAGTTATAATTAAGCAGTATGTTTTCAATTTCATTTTTTTCCGGATTGTATCCAATTGGTGACAGCCTGTCCGGGAAACATCCATAGGCATTGAAGATATCCTTGAAATTCATCAGAAAGGTTCCAATACTAAAATCAGCCAGATATAAACTGTGTTCATTTGAAATATATTTGCCATATTCATGGAATTCATCAAGATTACCCGGTGCATCACCCCATTGGGACAGCAGGTCAGCCCTATAATATCGGAAATTGTAATATTCACTTTTCGTCATAGGAATTCCCAGCAGATTCCCTCCTGAATCCTTGAACTGGTTTACAATCTCAGACTTTATGCCAAAGTCTGCAATAAAATCATCTGCATAATCATTCAATGGTATAAGAAAACCCGCTGCATTGAGCTTAAGAAGCTCTTCCTTGTTGGTATAGATCAATCCGTCAAGTTTTGTCGCTGCTTCTATATAAGTTAGGTCTACACCAATTCCATATTCTCCTGACGAATCCATACCAATAGAGTCAAATACCTTATTATCTATGCATGTAAGATTCATATTGACCGAGTATTTGTCATCGATATAATTCTGCCATTTGTCAATTTTCTCTTCAGTCGGATATGTCGTAGGCCATCTGGGGTAAAATACATTGACATGAAGAACACTTCTGTCAATATCAAGGTTTTTTTCTTCCGGCACCTCATTGTTCCTGCCCGAACAACCCTGAAAACCCAGGATAAGCACAATTACCAACATCAAAGATAGCAGTTTCTTCATTGATTTCTCCTGAAACGAACTGAACTATGACGATTATATCACAAACATCAATTAATTTGTGTATTCGTTGTTTTTATATTTCCTGTGTTTTTAAATAAATAGTGACATAAATGATTCAACTCATCTATATCATACAAATGATATTCAGGGCTTTTATTCAGGAACCAGCTGGAGGGTACTGATATCAATTTCATTCTCGGGTTTGATTGAATGCCAGTACCATTTTTCTGTAATAGTGTCGTAAATGATATTGTAATTATCGTACACCGTCCTGACCTCGCCGTAAATTGTTTCAACCGTTGGGGTAAAGCCTTCCTCCGGAGTCACAAGCAGCTGACTCCCGCTGGGTCTGTATATGAAGTGGGTGATTGCTGTCTCCCACTCCTCGGGATCTATACCAAGGTCGGTGTACCTGTAGTCACCCCAGGTCCTTCCGTAAGAACCGTTTTCTTCATAGTTCTCCAGTATTATTTCAATGAATCTTTCGGTTATATCTTCAAACGTATTGCCAAATGGTGTGAGCATCACAGGCGCGCTGTCTATGAAAAGGTACCATATCTGCTGACTTATTTCCCACTTGAAATATGCATCCTCTGATTTTGTTTCAATCATCTGAAGGATATAACCGTTGTCCACCAATGTCATTATCCTGTCATCATCCGATGAAATCCCGCTGAATACATCACCACCTGCATTTTGGGATTCAATCCTGTATGCAGAAGTTGCACCATTCAGAATCCTGACATTTGCTTTGTCTGTATTCAGCGCTGCTTTTTCCATGGCACCACCAAAGGTTGGTATGGCTATTAGTACAAGTACGGCAATGACGGCAATTACAGTCATCAATTCAACCAATGAAAAGCCGGCCCGGTTGGAAATTGTTCTCCAAGAATCATTGCTGTTGGCTTTATTCATCAAACCATATCCCCCCTACGCTTAATATTCATTCATTTTTCAATTGCATCCGGAGTTTGCCCTTATGATTTTCTTCATCCAGATAGTATAACTGAATTCAACCTTGAAACCTATGTCGTAATAAAACTTCTGGTCACCGCCATATGCCTTTTCTGCGCCAAGTTCTATGCATCTGCGGATACCTTCATACAATGTATTGCCGCCCAGCCCCATTCTTCTGTATTGAGGCAGTGTTCCCATGGGCTCTAGCATTGCAATGCGGTTTTTTTCATCATACCACATTGATGCAAATGATGCAGGCTCACCATCCGGCGCAATGAGGAATACATCAAGTTCAGGTCTGTAGTCCGGCATTTTCCCGAGCAGTGTAAAACCCTTCTTTGCCCTTTCCATGTACATCTCATTATCGGAATAACCAAAAGCTTTGGCGTGTGCCATGGCTTTTTTCTCCGGCCCCAGCTTATCTCCTGTGGTAAATCCGAATCCTTCAGGGATTTGTTTATTGACGGTTACATTTCCCTTAATAGATGTTATATTATCCTTCTTTCCGGTATTTTTATATCCCCTTTGTTCAGCAATCAGGATAAGTTCTTCATCAACTTCCGGAATGAATGCATTTATCACTCTTCCTTCTTCGGTATCAAGGTATGCATTTGATTCTGCAAAAGAAAACATATCTTCAAGCAACTCCCCCGAACGGTTATTCTTTGTAAGCTGGAAGAATACCTCACCCCTCATTTCACCTTCACTGTTTACGACCGACATGATTTCATGGTCATCATTTTCAAATATTCCAATGCTTTCTTTCA
>DAINQB010000031.1:0-22427 GCA_036743175.1 Bacillota bacterium
TCATATGGAAGGACCTCAGCCCTTGAATCATCCAGTCCCATGCATTTTCGTTCTGTAAAATATACCCTGAAAAACTCTTCCATGTTTTTACAATTGAATTCAATTATCCTGTGTGGTATTTCACGATTGATGTCTCGGTATATACACTGGTTCACCGTCATCTTGTTTGCCCTGTATATTTGTTTCCTGCAGGCAGGATATGAAATCGTTATCAGACCCCTTTCATACGCAAGACCCAGGTTTTCCCCATCTATCTGCTGTATGGTAAACACAAGAACCGCTTTGCCTTTCCTCATGTTGAAGACTCCGACACATGGAATGGAAACATCACCTGTTGTAACTTCTATTCTTCCTCTTCCGTCTTTTTCCAGCCTTGGTACGTCTGTTATTGTTACAGGCATGTCAACCCGGGCTTCACAAGGCTGAAACATGGGAGGATATTCTCGCTTCAAGACATCAAATCCATTTCCTGCATATACACATGCGGGAAAGAAAACATACTCACTGCCGTCACAATCGTTGACATTAATATCCACCCTTGTCATAAAAATCCCCTTTCTTCTTTTCAGTTTCATTATACAGCCTTTACTGTATATTACTGTTTTCTTTGAACCAAACAAGGGCAAATAGTATATATAAAACAAAAAGGAGACCATATGAAATCATTGACTGATACCTTTGAATTAAGAAACGGATCCTGCATACCATGTATTGGATTTGGAACATGGCAGATGCCGGATGATGATACAGGTTATAAGGCTGTAAGAAAAGCACTGGAAGCAGGTTACAGGCATATAGACACAGCTTCCATATATAAGAATGAGGAAACCGTAGGAAGAGCCATCATTGACAGTGGTGTACCAAGAAGTGAAATATTCCTCACCAGCAAACTCTGGGGAGATGATTACGGCTACGAATCCACAAAAAGAGCCTTTGAAAAATCGCTGGAACTGCTGCACACAGGCTATCTTGACCTTTACCTCATGCACTGGCCAAATCCCGTAAAATTCAGAAACAACTGGAAGAAAAACAATGCCGACACATGGAAAGCCATCGAGGAACTGTATGAAGAGGGAAAGATAAAGTCCATAGGGGTAAGCAATTTCATGATCCACCACCTTGAGGAATTAAAGAAGACTGCTTCCATAATGCCTATGGTAAATCAGATTAAACTGTGCCCCGGGGATACAAAGGATGAGCTGGTCAGCTATTGCAGGGAAAACGGCATACTGGTTGAGGCATACAGTCCCCTTGGAACAGGCAAGGTCTTCAAGGTTCCCGAACTGATTGACCTGGCATCCAAATATAATGTCACCGTTGCACAGCTTAGCATACGATGGAGTCTGCAGATGGGATACCTGCCGCTGCCAAAATCAGTGACACCGGAGTATATTTCAAACAATGCAGATGTTTTCAGTTTTAAAATTTCGGATGATGATGTAAATAAAATAGCCGGGCTTACAAACTGCTGCGGGGTACCACGCAATCCTGATGAGGTGCCATGGTAAAGTCAGAAAGCACTATACCATGGTTCATCATATACTGTAATTGATTTTTTTCATATCCCAGATATCAAGACGTTTTAGTTTTGCAGGTTTTCCCTTGGCAGTTATTGATATTCCGGTACTCTTGGGATTTTCCGGGTAGACACGAACACATGCACAGTCCCTGTAATTGACGAATGACTCTATTATACTTTTGTCTATGAAAAGATGCAGCATCAGGTTCTCTCCGTCCTTCACACGTACCTGCATAGACTCAACAGGCCTTGTCAATATATTGACGTTTGTTGTTGCGTTGGTTGAGTCAATTTCAAATACGCTGTCGACCCTGTTGATTTCCCTTGTTCTGTATGACCTGTTGTAACCCCGCCCGTGATAATATCTTAATTTAGTTACCTCTGTGTCTGATTTCAGGATATCAATTTCAATGAGGTTTGAACCTGCGGCATCGAATTCCGCAATGATTTCAACACAATTTCCGGATACATCCCCGAACTCATAGGTTCTCCCTTTTTCAAGGATGGTTTCGTCAACATGTCTATGGTTGCAACGAAGTGATGTGAAGTCTCCTGCCGGCTCAATTTTAAGTTCTTCATTGCAATAGCTCAACCTCCTTGGAAGGGTCATTGTGCTTTTCATCACACCGTCCTTTTTTCCCGCGTTCACATTATGGATTACAATCACACTGCCCTCTCCATCGGGAAATGCGGAAGGAGCATGTACTCCTCCCTCATGAAGGACTCCGTGGTTCGCCCTTTGATGAAACTCGGGTATGAATTTCCTGCGCTTTTTATCATACTTTCCTATCAAAGCCTGTCCTGCACTCATGTGGCTGAAGAAAAGAAGGATATATCTGCCATCGCCAATCGGCCAGAAATATGGACAAGCCCCGTCATCACCGTAAAGTGTAAAATGATCGTTTTCAACAAATGGGTGCAGATATTCCCAGTTTATCAGATCCTTTGAGCTGAACAGAAAATCAGCAGCCCTGTATTTCCCGGAATCACCGGCAGGCAGATATCCTCCGGAAAGTGAATAATATTCATTCCCTTCCTTCCATATGCAAGGATCGAACACCTGGTATTCCCTGCCCATGCTGTCTATGTCAATGACGGCATTTCCTGTAAGTTTTTCCCAGTTCAGAAGAAGATCGTCATGGGATACTGCCACCATGTTTCCCACAGTTGTTCCATGGTACATGGCAATCACCCTGTTTTCCTCTGCATATGCTCCCCCAGAAAAACATGCCTGCTCAGGACCTGGGTACAAGGCATAAGGCAGGTCCTTCCAATGTATGAGATCCTTGCTGAAAAGATGGCCCCAGTGCTGTTTCGGATACTCCGGGGGATATGCCTGATAAAACAAATGCCAATGTCCCTTGTAGAAACACAGCCCGTTAGGATCATGCATGGCACATTCAGGTGATGTCGCATGATAAAGAGGCCGGTGAGGATCAGCTTCGAGGATTTCCCTTGACCGGGCGAATCGGGTCAAAAGTCCCGATGTCTTCATTTGGGCAATCTGTCTGTCGTAATTATTTTCGTAAGTTTCCCTGGGAACCGGCGGATAATTATTCATTGCACTTCCTATATTCTATATCCCAATGCTTCATCTATCATTGCATTGTAATTTTCAAACTGCCTTTGGGTTATTTTTTCAGGAGGAGTACCTGTTGTTGAAATTATAAGCCTTTCAGGTCCGGCTTTCTTTATTATATCCCTAACACGCTCCCTGATATAACCGGGCGACTCACTGCATAATTCACTGAACTGGATGTTCCCTGTAAGGGTAATCCGGTCCTTTGTAATCTGCCTTATTTCCTCCAGGGATATGTCGCCCCACGGCAGAGCCTCCACCGGGTCAAGCTGGTCAACTCCCATCTCAACGAATCTTCGAACGGCATGCCTTATATTTCCATGACAATGTACAGCTGTCATTTTTCCCATGGAATGACAAAGCTCCATCAGTGGCTTGTCATACTCATATACAAGTCTGTCAAAATCATAGGGTGACATCATTGGCGGGGTTGCGTGCTCTGCTCCTCCGAAACGTATGACAGGGCTTGATGTCCTTTCCAGTACTGTTTTTAGAATTTCACTGGTCCTTAGAAAAGCTGTTTCCATGAGCCTGTCAATCTCCTTTGGATACATGGCAGAAAACATAAGGAAATCCTGGGGCTCGAACAATCTGCATACCGACATTACCGGTGACGGGATGGTACACCATGAAATACCCCTGTCACCCAGCTCCTTTATTTTTGATTCAGGTTCCATATCATATTGAAGACCGGAATATTCCTGTTCAACCAGCATCAAGGCCTCTTCAGCACTTTTACAAAAATGCTTTGTAATCCACTTATGCCCGCTGCCTTTTTGATAAACCTCGTTCTTGTAAAGACCAAAAGCTTCGTACACTATTGTCACTCTGCTGCCGTCGTCTGATTTGCTATAAATGTTTACATTTTCAGGGTTTATGAAGACATTCTGTTCGTCAAGGCAAACAGGCTTGAAGGGAAATATATTGTCACACTCCCTGTCCATTCTTTCCACCAGTTTTGTGTACAGAGGATCGTTTCTTCGCCAGTCATCAATGTCACTGTATCCATGAAATGGACCGGGGACAAACCTACCATCCTCAAGTCCAAATGGAATCAGTGTATATACCGGAATTCTGTCCGGCTTTAATCCGGTGAGGGTATCAAGAAGTCTTTTCCTTGCTGTCATTTTTACTGCCTCATTCCTTTAAAAAATCAATTATCTTCCCGAATACGTGCTTTGCTTCCATGATAGGATAAAAGATCCATACATGGGGCATCTTCTTGTATATCAGAAAAGTCATATCCACATTTTCTTTCCTTGCCTTTTTGAACAGTTCATGACAGTCAGCATAAACAATCTCATGGGTACCCGATGTCATCATTATCTTTCCAAGACCTCTTATGTTCCCATGCAAAGGTGAAACAAGAGGATTCTTTAAATCCAATCCGCCGGCGTACTGATGGGCATACTTATACAGACTCTCCCTCTTAAGGATGAAATCTTTCTTCTCAACGGGTCGGATTCTTCTGTTGTCCATTGCAAGATCAAGCCACGGGCATATCATCAGGATTTTTGAAGGCTGCACCTCAAATCCATCCTTCTTAAGTTTCTGCGCCATTACGAGGGCAAGCCCCCCGCCTGCAGAATCACCGCCAAGTGCGAAATCATCATCTGGATATATTGAAACCAATTGCCTGTAGGACTCATCAGCCATTTCCACTGTGTCTTTGCAACTGTACTCCGGCGCCAGGGGATAATCAACATATGTCACCCTGCATCCAAGCTCAGTAACAATCCGTGACAATAGAATCCAGTGTATTATCCTCCCCTGTGACACATAGGCTCCCCCATGGTAATAGACAAGATGAAGCTTGCTTTTTTTCTCTTTTGGATGTATGGTAACACACCGGTGCCCATTTACTTCAATGGAATCTGTTTCATATCTCCCGGAAACAACAACCGGCACAATGAATCTGCTTCTTTTCAGAAGTCCCATTGTGTTCATGAGCTTCTTCTGTCTTTTGCCCAGAACATTATTCATGCTGTCAATTATACGGACTGTATTGCTGTCCTTGAAATAGTATCTGTATTTCCTTGCTGTCATGTTCCTCCGTTCTAATTCATGGGGAATGCGAAACTTGTACCGTCGTTTCTGTCAACAACAATAATGTCATAACCATCAGTGACATAAATCCTGTCTCCGAATATATAAAGTCCGGTCTGAAGGTAATCATAGGCTTCGTAAATCTGTGTTCTTCCGCTTCCATCAAGGTTGCTCTTGAATATACCGCTTCCCGTAAGTATGTATAGCATTCCGTCTGAAATATTCAGGGATACAGTATAATCACCTATTTCAAGCCACAGGTCCTCAACCACCTGATTGGAAAGATTGACCCTGTGTATGCTTCTGTAAGTTCCTTCGTTTACATAATATGCATATCCTTCAAATACAAGGTAATTGTGTGAGAAGAACGGGAATACTACGGTGGTTTCCTCACCGGATGCAATGTTGTAGCGGACAAGTCCCGGTGCTGTACCTGCATCTGTTGCATAGAAATAGATTGAACCTCCGTCTATGCAGAAACTATGTGCCCGCATCTGGGTCAGCTGCTTTTCACCGCTTCCGTCAAGGTTCATGGAATATATTGGACCCTGTACAAATTCTTTTGTATAGTAGATTGTGCCACCGACAAATTCATAATGATATACTGTGCTTTCTGTGACCTTGGACGGAGGATTTTCGTAATCATATGAATAAAGGTAATAAACACCGGTGTTATAATCATACAATAGGAAATACAATTTTCCATTGTAGAACTGGACATCTTCCCCCTGATATTCAAAACCATCAACCGCAACCGGCGCTTTTTCAATGTCATTGCCATGACGCATGAGGCTCATATAATTTACCAGTTCAACATACTCACCTGTGTATGTTATATGCAAATTGTAATGGGATGCCGAGAATGCTGTATTACCCCGGCTGTCTGAACCATTTGTCAGAATCACCTTTTGCACACCATCTTCCGGTACCGGTGTCGGTTCAGGACTTTGTGATGTAACCGGAGTATTGCCGGGAGCTGTCGAAGCAGCAGGAGATGGTGTCACGGCATTGCTTTCAGAGGGCTCTGAAGAAGGCGACTTTTCACCCTGGTCCTGGCAGGCAGTCAAAAGCATCGATATCACTACAATGACTATAAGAATCAACTTGAAAGATTGTTTCATAAAATTCCCCTCCTTGCAGTATTTTATCATAAACAAGCCCTAAAAACTTTTATGAAATGCTATATAAAAATCAGCAGTGTCAACTTCAAATTCAAGGGTCTTCATTCCAACCAACAGCTTTTTACCCTCCGGATTTATATCCTGTGACTCCTCTCGTACTATGAAAAGCTCCCTGAAATCAACAGGTTCATATCCATCGGGAATGTGTATGAACAGCCTTCCTGTCTGCCCCTGCGGTCTATGGCATACACCTTTTAGGACAAGGTCCTCTTCATCCCAGTGGACATGGCTTATTTCAGCCCCGCCCTGGGTTAAATGCATGTCGCTTCCAATGATCCATGGGTGCGGCATTTCCCTGGTCACACGCAGCACCCTGACGTCACGGGGCGGGACATGAATTGTAATTTCTTCTGAAACCTTGCCGAGGACATGCTCATTCCAGAAATCGAAAACAATCCGATTACCTTCACCAAACATGGATTTCATGTCAATCTTCTCTGCAATGGGCTCCCTGTTGAAATTAAATACTGCAAGCACGGAGAAATCCCCATATTCCTTATGTATATCCAGACGGAAAACGTAGGGTGCATCAGGATAAGTCGCTTCAAAGAGATTGCAGGGCAGCATATTTCCATCATATACGGGCAGCACCTTTTTCAGCATGGCAAGTCTTTCTTCGCATATCGTTGGAATATCATCTCCCATCATCACAGGGTTGCCTGACAATCCGAACAGGCTGCACACGATCCGCGCCTCATTCTTTGGAACAGGTTTCTGTATGGTTATCATATTGAATGCATCGTTTATATAAAGCTTTTTATTGTTGGTCCCTGTGATTGCATAATCCCTTGTGACTTCCTTGATCAAATCATAGTCATTGACCAGATAATGTGCCGGATAAAACCAATGGTACTTCTGTACAGGCCTTCCTTCACCGAAATCCCTTGATGCCCTCACACCATCAACAAGACCGATATTGTAGTATGTTGGCCCGCTGGATGACAACAGATATGTCCCTTCGGAAACAGCATCACGGATTACCTTCATTGTCATTCTGAATGACTCGGGACCATTTACAACACTTTTATCATGAAGGTCATAGTCCGGATCGATTCCATGCAGAAGGAAGTCAACCATATAGTAGGATATACCTATGCTGTTGTAATATTTGAATATTCTTTCAAGGAACTCATGCAGGTCGGGGTGTGTAGGATCAAGGTAATATACCCTTGGCAGTTCCTCGGGTCTTTTCCCGTTGAATGGCTGATGGGTAACCCTTCCCGTTTCAGTGATCACAGGCCTGCCATCTTTCATGGCGATGGCATTTTTCACATATCCCAGATTCTCCGAGGCTTCATTCATCCAGAAAGGAGCAAACCACAAACCCAGCTTCATCCCGTTTTCCCTGCAGTGCACTGACAGGCTTTCGAGGCCTGATGGGAAATTGTATGGATTGTCCAGATCCCAGTTACCCGGAAGATTGTCCTTTGTGTTTACTGTACTCACCCAGATATATTCAACACCGAATCCCCGTAATCTTTCCTGTATAACCTTGATGTTCTGCTTTACAAGCTTTTCACTGTTTTCCCTGTAGAAACCATCCCTGAAATTCCAGCTGCCAATCCATCCGACAGGTGGTTTTCCAAAGGCCTTCGGCTTGTAATGATTCCCTGCAGCCGTGGCAAATGATTCCAGCAGATGATATGAGTCACCGGACTCCTCCATATAGAATTTCTCAGAATCAATTGTTTCCCCCGGATGAAGGATATATCCATTGAAATCACAGTATACAGATAATCTTACTCCGGAATCATGGGGCCCATCACCAACTGTTATAGATGCGGCAGTATCTTTTGTTGTCCTGTAAAACTCAACCTTGCATGCCATACGGTCAAATGTAATGAATCCCAGGGCAAGACCACCAACACCGGAATTATGTATCACTGTATATATTGTGGATGTATCAAATTCATCCAAATCACATATACGCATGTTTCTGTTTCTTCCGCATTCGCCTCTTTGAAGCAGAACAACGGAATTTTCCGGAATGTCATCCGCAGTAAACAGCCTTGCATCCCTGATGAAATAGAGCCTGCCAATTCTTATATCTGAATTGCCGTTGTTGGTAAGTGATGCCGTTATAACGGTTTTGTGATTCTCTGTAAAATTCTTACATGAAACATCAATATTGCCGTTGGTATCTGTTTCAATGAAAGCATCTCTAATTGAATAGATTTCACCCAGGGAACTATATCCTGTCTTCAACAGGTTTGTTCTGAACATAACACACCTCCGCCCATTTGTTCCATTATACTCCCTGACTCCACCACTGATAAGTATTATGAAAAATACAAGTAAAATTATATAATGTACACATATTATTTGGGAGATTCACTATGAAAAATCAAAGTATTGTAAAAAATCTGTCCATGTTCTTTGTTCTGGCATTTCTGTTATCATGGATTCTATGGCTGCCGTCGGTATTGATTTCGCAGGGAATCAGGATTCCCGGATTCCTGCAGATCCTGGGACAGTTTTCAACATGGATGCCGGGACTTGCCGCAATCATCATCCTTATAGGAAGCGAAGGCCGGCAGGGAGTCAAATCTCTCTTCAGAAATGCATGGAACTGGAACTTTGGCAAACTATGGCTGATACCCATACTTTTGCTTCCGGCATCAATGATTCTGACTGCTATGGCCATTAAGATACCTGTGGAAGGAACATCCTTTTCATTCGGTGAAATACCGGCTCCCCTTCCCATATTCATTTTTGTTCTTTTCTTCGTTGGCGGTCCTCTTGAAGAATTCGGTTGGAGGGGCTATGCGCTTCCAAGGCTCTTGAAGAAGACTTCGTTTCTTTGGGCAAGCATAATACTTGGAATCCTTCACGGACTATGGCACCTTCCCCTTCACTTCATGGAGGGAACTGTCCAATCCTACATACCTGTCTGGGAGTTTATCGCTGTAACCACAGTAGGCTCCATAATATATACATGGCTCTTCGTTAACACAAAAGGAAGTCTTACCGCAATGATACTTCATCACTGGGCCGCAAACCTGGCCAGTGCACTTTTGGTATATTGGGATACATCCTTCGGACGCTGGGTATTTTTCGGTATACAGTTGATTGTTGCCGTAATACTGGTTATTGTATATAGGGATAAAAAAGCAGAGGTAACCATATGAAACATAATATGAGAACAAGGCAGGTTCATCTTGACTTCCACACATCTGAAGTCATAGAAGGCATCGGAAAGGACTTTGATAAAAAGCAGTTTCAAGACATGCTGAAAACAGGTCATGTAAACTCCATAACTGTTTTTTCAAAATGTCACCACGGATGGGCATATCACCCAAGCAAGGCAAATGAAATGCATCCTAATCTTGATTTTGATCTGCTTGGTGCACAGATTGAAGCTGCCCATGAAATAAGAGTCAGAACACCTGTATACCTTTCTGCGGGGCTTGATGAAAAGATGGCAGTCCGCCATCCGGAATGGCTTATAAGGGACAAAGAGGGTAGAACCAACTGGGCACCTGACTTCATGACTCCGGGATATCATCAGTTCTGTTTCAATACTCCATATGTGGACTATCTGCTGGATCAGGTCCGTGAAGTCCTGGAAAATTATGATGCTGACGGTATCTTCCTTGATATTGTCGGTGTTAGGCACTGTTACTGCAATAATTGTGCAGCAACAATCAGGGAAAGAGGATTCGACCCAAGGGATGATGAAAGGATGAAGGAGCTCTGGGAGGAAACATATGCAAATTATACTTCCAGGGTGCAGAAAGTCATAGATGAAATCAAACCGGGGACACCTGTATTTCATAACGGGGGTCATATCAGAAGGGGCCGCCGTGACCTTGCCCATATGAATTCCCATCTTGAACTGGAATCCCTTCCAACAGGAGAATGGGGATATCAGCATTTTCCCATTTCAGCAAGATATGCCCAGGGTCTTGGAATGGAATTCCTTGGTATGACAGGCAAGTTCCACACATGGTGGGGCGAGTTCGGAGGCTTCAAACATCCCAATGCGCTAAGATGGGAAACCGCACTGTGTCTTGCAAACGGAGCCTGTTGTTCCATCGGCGACCAGCTGCATCCCGAAGGGCTGATGGATGTGGCTACATATGATCTAATCGGTCGTGCTTATTCAGAAGTTGAAGAAAAAGAGGAATGGTGTTTTGACACCGACAACATAGCGGACATTGCGGTCCTCAGCACCGAATCAGTTCTAAAGAATGATGATGGTATAAAAAGCGGAAATGAAGATGAGGGCTGCGTAAAGATTCTTCTTGAAGGGAAATACCTCTTTGATGTCGTTGACCTTGAAACCGACCTTGCAGGTTACAAGGTATTGATTCTTCCGGACACAATAAGAATCAGTGAACTCCTGGAGTCAAAACTTAAGGAATTCGTGACAAATGGGGGCAGAATTCTTGCCACAGGTGTTTCAGGCCTCAGAGCGGATGATAAATTTGCCTTTGATTTCGGTGCTGAATATATCGGTGAAAGCCGGTTCAGGCCATCCTATTTCAAGCCCGGATTCAAGCCCGAACCACTGGAAATATCTTCATATGTCCTGTATAACAAAGGCCACGAGGTCCGTCTTATGATGGGAATCGAACATGGCGAGTTCAGGAATTCATATTTCAACAGGGATATTTATAAATTCTGCTCCCATCAGCACACTCCTCCGGAAAACAAAAGGTATTCCCCGGGAATGACCGAAGGCCATGAAGGAATTTATATCGCCTGGCCTGTATTCACCGAGTACAACGAAATGGGCAGCTATATAGTCAAAAGCATGGTAATGCATGCCCTTGACAGATTGCTTGGACGCAATAAGACACTCACAACAAATCTGCCTGCACAAGGCATCGTCACACTGATGCACCAGCCGGGAAAATCAAGGTTTGTACAGCACAATCTCTATGCATCACCTGTACTGCGTGGTAAAAAAACCACCCTTGAGGTAATCGAGGATATTCTTCCTGTATACGAAACTGAAGTAGAAATTGAAATCAACAAAGAGGTGAAGAATGTGTATCTGGCACCTCAGAAACAGAGTATTCCCTTCAGGCAGACCGAAGGTGTGCTGAAATACAAAATAGACCGGTTTGAGTGCCACCAGATGGTCGTCATAGATTATTAAAGTGATCACATCATCCGTCGGATGATGTGATCAAAACGGTCACGTTATCCGTCGGATCGTGTGATCAAAACGGTCATGTCATCCGTCGGATCACGTGACCGGGGTGATAATTTTGTTTACTTCGATGTTTCCTTCGGTGACTTCAATTGTCACTTTACCTTCTTTTATGTGCACAAGGCCGTAACCCCCTGCTGTTGAAAGGAAGGATACTAATTCCCCGGAAGGGGCTTTGTCTATATAAAGGTTTTTTTCAACTGCATCATACCTTATACCTGTATAACCCTGGATGAGGGAATATGATGACAATGCCCTGGCATACCAGTGACCGCATTCATATTCATCATATGGATTTCGTTTCTTACCATTATATCTGTCCCTTGCAGTCCTTATTATTTCGAGTGCCTTGTCTATTTCACCGAATGTCATCAGATGCGATGCCACCTGATACTCGAATCCTGTCCATACTTCGTTGCAATATGGGAATGGAAGAGAAGGCTTGTTACCCCTGGGCCAGGTACACAGCAAAAGACCACCTTCATTGCCTAGGGCATATCCAGGTCTCTGGGGATTCACATGATCCAGAAGTGTTTTTCTGAAATTATATTTCCATACAGACAGAAGATGTTCCCTGACTTTCTCATTATCCATGATTTCACCAAGTCTGCATACTCCTGCCATCCATGCTCCGAGAACACCGTCGGAAAGACAACCTGTTCCATATTGGTATTTGGGACCTTCGGCCTCCATCAGTTTCCTGCAGTGCCTGTTTTCCTTCGATGGGTCAAATTTAGCTTCAAGGGTTTCCCATTCAGTCTGCTGGAAAAAGTACTCACCGTTGAAAAGAACGGTCTCAACATATTTCCTGCCTTTATTGTACAATTGTTCATATTCATCAATATCGTCACCGATATTTCGTCCCATTTCCACTGCAGCCTTAAGCGCTCCCAGATAAAATGATGTGCACATTCCATCGGCTCCCCAGAACTCTATGTCATATGTGTTGTGATGCGGTTCCTTCAGTACTCCTTCACGTCTGGGATCCCAGGTCCTGATACAGTAATCCAGACTTTGTTTTACCTTGTCCCAGTATGAAACCATCCATGGGGTATCCCCTGAAATCCTCCATTCACGGTACACCTTCATTATTCCGCCAAGCTGACCATCGGATGCAGCATGGAAGTCATGGACAGCAGGCCGTATTGGGATTGATGACCGAAAAGCCTGATGACCCTCTTCATTCTGTGATTCATTGAATTCCGTCATCCTGAATGTTCTTTCAAGCTCAGGAAAAAGATGGCATATTGCCTGCGCATAATTCCATACATGGGTACAGCTACCATAGCAGCACCCTGCTGAATCGCAGCAACCTTCCCAGGCCCATAACCTGCCGTCCCTTTGTCTCAATATGGTCGGCGATTTCAATATGCTGAGGTTGGCTGTTACGGCATCCATCATTTCAGGCGGCCAGGTACTTTTATATATAGAGTCAGTGAATCTCTCAGTCCTATACCTCAGGTCATCAAGGTTCATGCAGAGATATTCCATAAGATCCTCCACAGAACTGAACTTACCACTGTACCAAGGGCTGTGGGTTCCGGAACAACAGCATCCTTCTCCGGTCTCCCTTCCTTTTCTTACATTGCTGCCGGGTGTATACCATACAATCTTCAAAACCACTGTCCTGGATTCTCCGGGTTCAAGTTCGACTGGTATTTCAAGTGATCCTCCGGGGCTGCTGTTAGATTCATCCTTACCCTCGCATACTCTTCCGGATTCTATATCCTTCCAACGCATTGTCAGCTTGTCAAACCACCCCCCGTCATACCAATCAGTATTCACATGGGCATCCCTGGCGGATACCATGAACCATGAAGCTCCCGCTCCGCAGCCATCACCGGATCTGTGAAGAATAAATCCGTTTTCTGAAGGAATCACACTGGTAACTATGTCCCCGGCATTATTTAAGGTTTTATCGGGAATCAGAAAATTTAGTGCATTGAAGCTATAAACAGCATCAATCCGTGAATTGCCCTTGTTTGAAAATGTATATTCAAGTACAGCAACAGGTAATGAAGAGGAATCAGCGTCAAGGGGAATGAACGGACTCCAGGCATTGATCTGTACATCCACTGGCATTGTCTCATCCTGCAATTCAAGAATTGCAAAGGGAAATCTAGAACTGAAGGTATTCTTTCTGAAACGGGGAAGACCATAATTCCTTCCTTCCAGTCCGTTTCCTGTCCCATTGTGGCCATTTCCGCCGACCACGGGATGACCGAATATCTTGTGGTACGGCACCTGCCCTTCAAGGACCCTGGCATAATTGCCATCTTTGCTCTTTATACAGATTGCAGAGAAAATATTGGGTTCAAGATGTATGTCCGGACTGTTCTCTATTGAGAAGTTACCAAGCATTCCGCTCCCCTGAATACAAATCATCCCTGCACCGATTCCACCCAATGGAAATGCTATGTGCCTTAGTTCTTCTCCTTGATAAACCTTTGAATCACCCATGATACACACCCCCGAGTTACCTTATATTACATCATTATAATGAAAAACCCGGAGCATGAATACTCCGGGTTGAACAATCGGATGATGTGTTTATCTTGTTGCGACCAATACGCATGCCTGAACCGATGAAAGTCCAAGTTCAGCAGCTTTTTCCAAAACATTGTCATCATATGTTCCGGGTTGGAACCAAAGGTATTTTATTCCAAGTTCACCCGCTTCATCAACATATGCAAGAGACCTTTTCGGAGTAACGACAAAATTCAATACATCGGGTTTTTCCGGCAGTTCAGATAGACTGCCATAACAAATATCCCCGTCAATCTCTTTATATAAAGGGTTGACCGCATAGACTTTATAACCCCTGAGCTTCAGTTTCCTGTAAATCATGCTTCCATACTTTTCGGGATTATCATTGGCACCTATGACTGCCCAGACCTTCCTTTCAAGCATCTTTTCCTCAAGCATATCAATCACCGGTTCTCTCTATGACGCCCCTTGGACATATTTCAATGCATTTTCCGCAATCAATGCACACACTCTGGTCAATCACAGCCGCTCTTTCATCATTCATGCTTATTGCCTCTTCCGGACAATAAAACATGCAGACACCGCAGCCCGAACATGCTTCCTGCCTGACTGTTGGCATAACTTCCTCCGTTTTTCAGCAATCACAGGAGTCAACCTGACGTTCTGCAGAATAAGCGGCTATCGCACCATCTGCAGCCGCAGTTACAACCTGCCTCAGATTCTTCTCCCTTATATCTCCACAGGCCATTACCCTTGGTATGTTCGTATTCATGTTCTCGTCCGTTATGATATGCCCGGACTCGCTGAGTTCAACCACACCTTGCACAAGCTTTGTGTTTGGGTTTATGCCTATGGCAACAAATACACCTTCAATGTTTATTCTGCTCGATTCCCCTGTCCTGACATTCCTGAGTTTCAATGCTTCCACCGCATCCTTTCCCTCTATGTCCTCGACAACGGAATCCCATATGATTTCCACCTTCGGGTTTCTGAAAACCTCATCCTGAAGAGATTTAACAGCCCTCAGGGAATCCCTTCTGTGAACCAGATATACCTTCTTGCACATCCTGGAAAGATAATTGGCATCCTCAACTGCAGTATCCCCGCCACCTATTACAGCTACTTCCATATCCCTGTAGAATGAACCGTCACAGGTTGCACAATATGATACACCTCTTCCCATGAGTCTGTTTTCCTGGTCAATCCCCAGTCTTCTTGAAGATCCTCCCATGGCCAGTATGACCGATTTTGTCTTATAAACAGTCTGCCTCGTTGTGACGGTCTTGATCTTTTCCTTCAGCTCAAGTTCCATTACTTCATCATAGATGACTTCAGCACCGAACTTCTTGGCCTGGTTTTCCATTCGCATTGCAAGGTCTATACCGTTTATAGGGTCTTCAAAACCAGGGTAATTCTCCATGACCTCTGTTGTTGCCATCTGGCCGCCCGAAAACATCCTTTCAAGCAACAGGGTCTTCAGATTTGCCCTTGCACTGTACAAGGCCGCTGTAAAACCAGCCGGACCTCCACCTATGATAATAACGTCATAAACCATAATTCACCTGCCATACATTTTTTGCACATCAATTGACACGGGAACTGTCCATTGATACGGGTCTGCTCCATTGTTCCTGAACAAACCCATACCATTATACAACAGTTCAGTTGTTTTCACTGATAAGTGAATCAAGAATTTCGGTATAATCTCCTTCAGGACGAACACCTACCATATTATGAAGAACCTTCCTGTCCTTGATAATCATCACATTGGGAATGCTTCTTACTTGAAAATATGCACCCAGTTCCTGCTCAACGTCAACATTGACCTTGCCAACTACAACGTCATCTCCGTATTTTACTGCAAGCTTTTCAACAATTGGACCCAGCATCCTGCAGGGCATGCACCATTCAGCCCAGAAATCAAGAAGTATCGGTTTGTCGCTCTCGACTATACTGTTGAAATTATCCTTTGTTACCTCAAGTGTCATACCTTTTACTTTTTCGCTCATCTTTAAAATCCTTTCAAAATAAAGTATGGCATGATTTTACATGACAGAAATTATTCCGTATGTGACTTAGTCACTCTTTTAACAATTTTATTTTTCCGCGTTTTCTTGAGATTATTCCTTCCATTGCCAACCTTTTCAATGTCCTGCTGACAACTTCCCTTACAGAGCCAATGTTCACCGCAAGGCTCTCCTGGGTTATATTAACCTCACCTTCATTGTCGGCATTCAGTCTCAGGTAGGAAATTATCCTGTCTTCAACACTTGTAAACTTTATTTCCTCAATCAACGTAAGAGCCGAGACAAGCTTCTCTGCCATTTCAGAAAAGATATAGTTCTTGAACTCAGTGCTTATGTCCATGAGATGTCTGAATGTTTCCGGAGGTATCATGGCAGCAACCGTATCCTCATCTGCCTGTGTTGTGAAATCATATTCAATGCTTCCGAGGATGCATATGGCAGCAAGGATACAGATGTTGCCTTTTTCAACATAGTATCCTGTCATTTCCCTGCCTTCCTCTGACGTTCTGTATAACCTCAGAGCCCCGGACAAAACCATAGGTATACTTTCGCAGCGGTCATGTGAGCCCATTATGTACTCCCCTTTTTTAATCCGGCTGAAGTATATTCCGTTCTTCAGATAATTGTATTCACTTGTTTTCATTTCATTGATGAATGGAAAAATATCCAGCATCATTCCTAAATAGGGTTCACTCATATAAATCACTTCCTGACAAAAGTACTCCGGGACATAAGTTTACTTTCATAATGGTTTTTTTACAAGTTTGCTTCGAAAACAGGTTTCATTATGAGATAATATATGACAGTTACAGGAGGGCTTATGAAACAACTGATTATGTTTGAAGGAATTCCAGGTTCAGGAAAGACAACCTATGCACTTCGTCTGGAAAAGTACTTCAATGACATTGAAAAACCCGTGAAGTGTTATGTTGAAGGTGACAGAAATCCAGCTGACCTGGCATGGTGTGCAGTTCTTGATGACAGTGAGTTTCAGGAAGTACTTGCAAACTACCCTATGTACAAGGAAAAAATCCTTGAATTCTCATTCAGGGAGTCCGGTAAAATAATCATTCCCTACATATCCATTGATATACAGGGTGAACATAAGGCTCTGTGGGACTTTTTTGAGTCAAAGGAAATATTCAACGGCAGATACTCTGTTGATGATTTCCTCAGGATCAATTACCACAGATGGAAGACTTTTGCAGATGAAAATTCCCACAAGGATGAGGTCGTAATATTTGAGTCAGTTTTCATGCAGAATCATGTAAATGAAATCATACTGTTCCACGAATATGACTATGATGCCATACTCCGTTACATCCAAACCCTGCTGTCTGCTGTTTGTGATATGAATCCTTTGCTCATTTATCTGAACCAGAGTGATATAAGCAAAACTATATATGATGTAGCCTCTAAAAGAAAAAGCAAGACAGCCGGATTTCCTGACTGGATTGACCGGGTATCTGAATACATTGGCTCAACTCCATTCGCAAAAAGGAGCTGCAAAAATGGGGTTGGATGCTTCATCGAATTCCTGGAAGTAAGAAGGGAAATAGAACAACGGCTTTTCAAGGACCTTGACATACCCAAGCTGCTTGTAAATGACTCATCAACTGATTATGAAAGAGGTTTCAGCGAAGTTTTATCTTATATAAGTGGCATCTATGACAATGGAAGAAGAACATAGAATTCCGTGAATTCACCTTCCTTCGTCGTGAATCCTATCTTACCCCCATGGTCACGGACTATCCCGTAACTTATTGCAAGGCCAAGACCGGTTCCGATGTTCCTGTCCTTTGAAGTAAAGAAGGGGTCGAATATCTTATCCTGTATTTCTTTTTTTATTCCATTTCCATTGTCCCTGACCCTGATGGCAAGTTTCTTCTGACCTTCAATTATCTCCACTGAGCAGGAAATCTTAATTATCTTATCCCTATGATACCCCTCAAACTTCTCGTTCAATGCATCCCTTGCATTGGTCAGAAGATTCAGGATGACCTGTTGAATCTGCTGGCAATTACATACTAGCTCAGGTAGACCCGGGTCCATTTCGGTCTGCAGCTCTATCTGGTCTCCTTTTATAAGTGCTCTTACCAGTGCAAGAGTGTGGGAAAGCATATCATTTATACTATAAGGCAGGTGGTCCGGAACATCACTGCGTGAAAATGCAAGAAGGTTTCTGACAATTCCGGCAATGCGGTTGGACTCGTGTATGATTTCGGATGCATACTCATTTATTTCATCATCTGAATTATCTGAATCAAGGATCAACTGGCCATAGTTCAGAATACCATTGATGGGATTATTGATTTCGTGGGCAACTCCCCCTGCCAGAGTACCGATGGATTCAAGCTTCTGCTGGTTCCGCATTGCCATATCAAATCTTTTCTTCTCATCCTCCAGGTGCAATATGTCGGTTATATCATTGACAAAACTGACATACATATTTTCACCAAGCTTCACAGCCCTGACATTCCATGTTCGTATTCCTTTGTCTTTTGTTATATATCTCTTATTGATATCCAGCACACCAGTGGTCCTTAGTTTTTCAAAACTCGCCTTGTTTTCTTCCGTATTGTCATCAGCCGTAATATCCGCTGTTGTCATAAGGATAAGTTCATCAATACTATAACCCGATACTTCAGCGGCCTTTTTATTGGCATCGGTGAATCGCCCGTCATCGTCAAGAATGAAGATTGCATAAGGTGCTTCCTCTATATACCTGTATAACCTGTCTTTTGTATCTCTTAGTTCCTTTTGGGAGGACAACTTCTCATACTGTGAAAAAAGAACCATTCCGAGTATGACAGAACCTATCGGGTAAACAATTATAAGTGCAAAGCTCACTTCCGAAAAGACATATCCGACGATATTTCCTGGCAGGAAAATAAGAAGAAAAAGGTAAACTGCGTGGATGACAAGGCCTGTCAAATAAAGGTTTAATAATCTTTTCCCTTTATTGTTAATCAAGCCATCGTAAAAAAGCTTTCTCCAGATAATCCCTACTACAGCGGAAGAAATGATTACCATTACTCCTACTGTTGCACCATCTCCCCCCATAATAAGCCTGTATGCGGATGTCACGATGACCACGATGGCTGTCGGTATTATCCCGAGAAACATTGCACTTGATGATACCACAAGTGACCTGGCATCAAACTGGACTCCGGGCAGAACAACGTGGGGATTCGACATGATAATGATTCCAATTATGGAAACAACCACTCCATATACAAATCTTTCCAACCCCCTGGGCTTGAAGTGATCCTTCGGCAGCAGCATATATATGACACTTGCAGCAAGAATCAATGACACATTGTATATAAAATCAAGAAATATCTTATAATTCATATACCTGCTTTTTCCTTATGAATTTTTTACCCCAAAAATCAGTCGTTTCCAACCATAGCTTATGTTCCATAGATGAATGTTGTACTATATGGACAATAATATCAGAAAATCCCGTATTATGAAACCTTGCCATCATCTGCTTCAACTACAGTCGACCGGTATAAGGTTTATAAAAGCTTTGCATAAATTACACCATGCAATTATAATTATATTATTCAGCAGGCTTAAGCACACGGGGGTGTACAATGGAACTTGAGAACATCGTCAGATTATATGAGGGTTTTCTGCTTTCAGCTGACAGGTTGAATGCCGCACGAATACTGGATGATGCAAACAAAACATCAGGATTCCCGGGGGTTGAAAAGATTGTTTCATCAGCTCTTGAAAGTATCGGTGATAAATGGGAGTCGGGAGAAGTATCTCTGGCTCAGATTTATTTGAGTGGGAGCATAACGGAAACATTGGTTGATTCATATTTCAATCAATCCCTGTCCCAAAGGAAGTCCCAGCCACGCATAGGCATATGTGTTCTGCTTGATCATCATCAGCTTGGGAAAAGAATTGTCCTTTCCATACTCAGATCCAATGGTTATAACGTTACAGATCTTGGCAGTGGTCTTCTGGCTGAAGATGTAGTCAAGGCCGCCATTGACAACTCAATTGATGTATTACTGATTTCAACCCTTATGCTTTCATCTGCTTTGAAGGTAAAGGATATTGTCATGGATTTGAAAAGTGCAAAGCCCGGTATCAAAATAATTGCAGGGGGAGCTCCGTTCAGACTGAACAAAGAGCTGTGGAAACATGTTGGAACTGACGCAAACGGCGGGAACGCTACAGAAGCCGTAAATCTTATCGAAGGTTTGATGGGTTAATATAATGACGAACAAGCAATATACATCACTTGAGAGAACACTTACAGCAATAGGGCAGCAAGAGCCTGACAGAGTTCCGTTGTTTCTGCTGCTGACAATGCATGGTGCACGTGAACTTGGAATGAGTATAGGGGAATATTTTTCAAATCCCATGAATGTTGCAACCGGCCAATTACGAATGAGAACAAAATATAAAAACGATTGTATTTATTCCCTTTATTATGCCCCAATTGAAATAGAAGCCTGGGGAGGCGAGGTAATTTTTTATGACGACGGTCCTCCGAATTCAGGAGAGCCATTCATTAAATCAGTTGAACAAATAAATCGACTGGAAGCTCCCAGGGTCAGTGATTCACCACAGCTTTTAAAGGTACTGGAAACTATAAAAATGATATATCAACAGGTCGGTGGAGAGGTCCCAATAATCGGAGTGGTCATGTCGCCCTTTTCACTGCCGGTAATGCAGATGGGATTTGAGAAATATCTTGAGGTTCTTTATTATCATCCTGAACTTTTCAACAAGCTGATGTTAATAAATGAATCCTTCTGTCTTGATTGGGCAAATGCCCAGATTGAAGCCGGAGCAACCGCAATATGCTATTTCGATCCCCTCGCTTCTCCAACAATCATAGAACGGAATACGTATCTGAAGACAGGTTTTCAAGTTGCCAAAAGAGTCATTCCGGCTATAAAAGGTCCCACAGCTACGCATATGGCATCAGGTATAGTAATTCCTGTACTTGATGAGCTTGTTGAAACCGGCACTCTGATTGCCGGTGTAAGTGCAAATGAACATCTTTCAGATATAAAAACTGCAGCAAATAAAAGACTGACTCTACTCGGAAATATGAATGGTCTCGAAATGATAAACTGGAAGCCCGGCGATGCGACGAAGTGTATAAAGGATATCATCCGCAATGGAGCCAGGGGCGGGGGATTGATTATTTCAGACAATCACGGTGAAATCCCCTGGCATGTCAGCGAAGAAACCCTTCTTGAAATATCTGCTGCTGTTGCAGAATGGGGACGGTACCCACTTGACTGGATTGGCTGAAATATGAAAAAGACCCCCCTTTATGTCTGCGATAACAACCTACCCGAGCTTTTATTCATTATTGAAAAACTGGGATTATCAGGCGAGTTTGATGTTAAACCCTTTTCATCAGATGGTTGCTCGGGACAAGGTACGACGGATTTGAATTCATATCCCGATTTAATGCTTAATGATGAAGTACTCCCACTTGTCTTTTACTGCAATACCTGCAGTTTCCTTAAGGCTTTTAGTGACGAAGGTAAATCTGATCAGTGCATCTCCTACGCCAGCTTCTTTGAGTTACTGACGAATCAGGAGTCAATCAAGAAATATACTGATGAGCGATGCTATTTGGTTTCATCCGGCTGGCTCAGGAACTGGCAGTCAAGAATAATGGAAATGGGATTCCATGGCGAAGAAGTCAGAGGATTTTTCAATGATTTCTGTGACAGGATAGTCTTCATCGATATAATCAATAGCAATGAAGATGCTGAGCATTTGAAGGCATTTTCTGAATATCTGGGTATTCCTTATTTAATCCATAAGGCTGATCTTAACCATCCAATGAAAGAAATTGGTCATATACTATATAAACGAGCATATGAGGATTCTTTGAAACACATCCAATCCGTTGAAAAACAGTGTAACAGACATCTTGCAGAGTATGGCATGATATTTGACCTTATGAAAAATATATCTGCACTGACTGAATTATCAGAAGTAGTGGAGAGCATTAATGGTATATGCCGGATGTTGTTTGATCCTGCAGATGTAACCATACATTTGAGTTCAGACGAATTCCCGGTACATATTTCCGAATTTGTGGATTCCTCTTTGGTTTATGCCGTTCATTCTGACAAGACGGGCTTTATGTTCAAGATTCTCAATAAAAATGCTACCTTGGCTATAGTTGACCTTATGGACATCAAATGTCCCCAATATATTGAACGATATATAAATACAGCTGTTAGTATTTCAGAAACCCTCGGTCTTGGTCTAATGAACGCGATTAACTTCGAAAGAATAATTTCGGATCAGGAAAATTTTGATGCAGTCATAGACAAGGTGGAACTGCTTGGAAGCATAGGATTCTTCCAGTTTGATTGGACCAGGGGACATGAATTTATTTCAAACGGTCTATATCGTCTGCTCAAAAGAGATGAATCCT
>DAINQB010000031.1:22527-27083 GCA_036743175.1 Bacillota bacterium
GGACATGAATTTATTTCAAACGGTCTATATCGTCTGCTCAAAAGAGATGAATCCTTACCCCTTTCCTATCGGGACATCCTCGGGCAATTGGATTCACGTGACAGAAAAACCGTGATGAGAATGGTGTCAGATTCAAGGTCGTCAGAAAAGGAACTGGAAATAAAGGTCAGGGATTTTACCGGAGGGCTCAGAATCATCAGCTGCATAATAGAAAATAAAACGGGGCCGGGCGGAAACCGGGAAACTACAACAGGTTTTTGCCGGGACATAACCGATTACAAGTCCATGCAGGAGCGACTTAGAATCAAATCACACATTGACTCCATAGGCACTCTTGCAAGCGGTTATGCACACGAGATAAACAATCCTCTCAATGGAATCATGAACTATGCACAGTTGATAATTGATGAAAATACAGGCATGGAAGGATTAGATGAATATGCCGGCGAAATTATAAGGGAAGGGGAACGAATTTCCAGAATTACCGGAAGTTTGATAGCAAGAAGCAGCCAGATGTCTGAAAGTATACAGAACTGTATGATAGAAAAAGCCATCAAAAGGGCACTGGACAACCTGCATGGTTTGATTGAGGAAAGTGGCATTGTTATTAATGTAGTTGGCAATGATATAGAACATATAACAAAGGGTTATTGCAGCGGTCTTGCCAATGTGTTCATCGAAGTTCTGAAAAACTCCATAAGAGCATTAAATGAAAAATATCAGGGTTCTGATTATAATGGTACAATAACTATAGAAACTTCCATGGCTGATACCGAAAGCGGAAGAAAAATCAGGCTTTCAATTTCTGACGACGGTACAGGAATAAGTGATAAGGATTTGGAGCGTGTATTTGATCCGTTCTTTTCAACTTATCCCAAAGACATGGCGATGGGAATGGGTCTGACAAATGTATATACAACCATCCAGAGAAACAATGGAGATGTGTGGCTCAGATCAGAATATGGTAAATATACGGAAGTAATAATACAGCTGCCTTACGAACCCTCCGGTTCCTGAGAGTCTGCTGTGACGGTAAAGATGATGATAAATTATCAAAACTTATATGAGAAACTGCACGATGCGGGTTTTCGGGTTACTGCAAGAAAGAAGCTGCTCCTTTCAGTTCTCCTTGACAATTCTGATTATCTGCTTTCACCCTCAGATATTATCGGCAAACTCGAACCCGGCACCATGGATACTGCAACCGTATACCGAATCCTTCAGTCAATGCATCAGGCCGGAATCATAGAGTCCTCATTGGATTCACAGGGTATTTCAAGATACAAGATATGTGACTCCACACCTCATCACCATATGATCTGTACCTCCTGCGGCCGGATTCTCAATTTCCCGTGCAATGAGAAATTCTGGGGCAAGTATCTTGAGGAAAACAATTTCAAGGAAACAAGCCACAGCATTGAAGTATTCGGCATATGCAGCGAATGCCAGAAGAAGAGTGATTGATTCAAAATTGACAGGGTATCTTTAAAGTGATAAATTTTTATTGCAACTGATTTGCATTAAGGAGACACATGAAAAAAACACTGATAATTCTTTTATTAATATCACTTTTAGCCGTTTCCGGTTGTTCACAGGACAATGCGGAAGAAAAACCAACCATAGCTGTCGGTATACCGCCTCTTGCGGGATTCATGGATAAAATAGCCGGTGATAATTTTGATATTGTCGTATTGATTCCTGCAGGAAACAGTCCGGCAAACTACCAACCGGCCGCTATGGAAATGCAGCAGTTGTCAGAAGCTGAAATATACTTCACTTTGCAAATGCCCACCGAAGAAGCAAATATTCTGCCCAAGGCACCTGATTTCAACAAGGATCTGAATATAATTAATCTTCGCGAAGAAGTAAGTAAAGTATATCCATTGGTTGAAGTAACCGGCCATTCACATGATGAAGACCATGAAGATGAAGAACCCGGCCATGAGGATGAAATGTCAGTGGATCCGCATCTTTGGCTTTCCCCCCTTCGTTCTATTGAGATGGTCAGGATAATGGCCGAAGCACTGTCTGAACTCGATCCGGAAAACTCTGATTTATATGAAAGCAATGCCAGTGAATATATAGATGAACTGAAGGCACTTGATTCACATATCAGGGAAACCGTTGAAAACCTTGAGAACAGGACCTTCATGATTTATCACGGTTCATATACATATTTTGCAGATGATTATGGATTTGAGATGATTGCACTGGAGGTTGCCGGAAAACAGGCAACAGCTTCTGAAATTCAGGAAGTCATAGAACATGCAATGGAAGAAAATATAAATGTTGTTTTTTATCAGGATGAATTCGATGATAATCAGGCCAGGACCGTTGCAGCTGAGATAAACGGCAGGGTTGAAAAAGTATCACCCCTTTCAAGGGATTATGTAACTGCTCTCAGTGAGTTCCTTGATATACTCGCCGGAAAGGATGACTGAAATGACTGACAATGCGGTTGTATTTGACAATGTAAGGTTCTGTTATGACGAAGTCTGCGCTGTAAGGAATATCAGTTTCTCAATACCTGAAAAGTCAATAATAGCAGTAATCGGACCAAACGGAGGCGGAAAGAGTACAGTCCTTAAAATACTATCCGGCTTATTGAAGGCAGACAAGGGAAAGGTAGGCATAAAGAAGAATTATAAGGTTGGGTATGTTTCACAATTCTCTGATTTTGACCTTACATTCCCCATTACGGTAATGGATATGGTGATGTCAGGGACTCTCTGCCAGAGAGTCAGACCTTTCTGCAGGTATACCAATGAACACCGCACAAAGACACTTGACTCAATAAGGAGGGTAGGTCTCAGAGGTTATGAGAAAAGAGGAATCAACCAGCTTTCCGGAGGTGAACTCAAGAGAGCGGTAATAGCCAGGGTACTGGCTTCTGATGCCGACATCATAGTGCTTGATGAACCGGACAGCAGCCTTGATGTGGATGCAGCCAGGGAACTTTACAATATTCTGGTTGAACTGAAGAAGGACAAGACCATACTCATTGCCAGTCATCATATGAGTGAAGTACTCGATATATCCGATAAAGTGCTGTATATAAAGTCTGATTCCCGGATGTTTGATTCTCCTTCAGAGGTCAAGAAGATGCTTGGGGGAGGAATAGTCCTATGATAAACGCAATCTTAAATTACTCATTCATGCAAAATGCGCTTATGGCGGCAATTCTTGCAAGTATTGTAACCGGTATAATCGGAACCATTGCCATAGAAAAGAAGCTTATAAGCATGTCGGGAGGTATTGCCCATGCTTCCTTCGGGGGCATAGGATTCGGTTATCTTGCAGGATTCGAACCCATCTGGGGCGGTCTGTTCTTTGCCGTCGGGTCATCAATATTAATCTCAAGGCTTTCAAAGAACACAAAGATGAAAGCAGACACAATGACCGGTATACTGTGGTCCTTCGGTATGGCTCTTGGAATACTTTTCATCGCACTTGCTCCTGGATATATGCCGGACATGACCAGTTATCTTTTCGGTGACATTCTGTCTGTTTCAAGCAGTTCCCTGATATTCATGGCCATATTTACAGTTGTAATTGTCATTACCTTCCTTATGCTCTACAACCATCTGATCATGTATCTCTTCGATGAAGAATATGCCAGGGCAAGAGGAATCAATACAACACTTCTTGAATGGATTGTCTACATAATGATTCCAATAGGAATTATAGTGCTGATAAAGGTAGTAGGAATCATCCTTACAATTGCACTTATGACAATCCCTGTATCAATAGCCAAGCTTTTCTGTAAATCAATCAACAAGGTAATAATTCTTGCAGCAGCACTCAGCGCAGCTTTTTCAGTAATCGGTCTTGTACTTTCCTATTATCTGAACATACCATCAGGGGCATGCATAATCATATTCAGCACCCTTGTGTATCTGATAATACTTGCAGTGAAACACAGGATACAGAAAAGGCTTCATGAGCAGCGGGTCCATGGAGATGACTAATCACCCATGCGTCCTGTTCTTGCCAGGACTGATACCGAGAACAGAGCTGTCTGAAAGAAGAAAATGATCATAATCCACACATATGACGGGAATATCCGGCTGTTCATGGCCTCGGTTGTAAACGCTGTAAAATAAACCGGCAATGAAAACAAAAAGGAAATGAGTGCGCTGCGTGCTATATCTGAGAGTTGTTTCTCGTCAAACCAATCGCTGAACGACTGCATTCTTTTTTTCCACAACCAATACAATATGAAAAGCACAACAGGGGCAAATGATAGTCCTATTGCAAGAATAATGAAGGTTGCCATGAATTCGATGGCTACAGGCATCCATATGGAAGATATTATGATTCCTGCAAGTCCGGTACTGCATGCAATCAAAAGCATCTGATTCAGTGAATAGAACAAAGCATCACCTGTTATAACAGGTCTTTCTTTTTTATTGAACACCTTGATGAATGCAAAAACAGCAACTATTAGGTGAACTAAGGCAAAACCATATAGGAAGTACCATTGCATTGAAACATCCCAGTAGAGATACTCCTTGCCTATTTCTGATAACTGCACTGCATCAGAAATCAATGTTATA
>DAINQB010000031.1:27183-29895 GCA_036743175.1 Bacillota bacterium
GAGATACTCCTTGCCTATTTCTGATAACTGCACTGCATCAGAAATCAATGTTATACCTGAAAAAACGACGCCTGTCAGAAAAAGTGAATCCAGTAACCTTCCTGACAGCCATTCCAGGGCTGTCTTCAATATCACCAGATGAAAAATACCCATAATGAAATATGCGATTACTATGAATATACTCATCCCCTCCAACATGGGCGTCAGCTGTTCCAACTGAGGCACAAGCCTGGGCTGCATGTATAAAAATGTTCCAATGACCATTATAGTCAGAATCAATGCCAGTATCGTCAATATCTTTTTCATTGTTCATCCTCCGTAAGTGTAAATATTTCTTCGACGGTTACATTGAATACCCTGGCAATTTTCAGAGCCAGTACAGTAGATGGAACATATCTGCCCTTTTCCATTGAATATATGGTCATTCTTGAAACACCTATCAAATCAGCAAGTTCCTGTTGTGACATTTCATTTTTCTTGAATCTCAATTCCCTCAGTTTGTTTGAAAGTTTCATCAAAGTACCCGTCCTTCACAAAGATATTGTAAAGTTTGCTTTACGTTTTGTCAAGTATTCTTTACATTACAGGGCTTTGTCGTAAATACGGTAAGTCTTGGTATGCTCCATTCCCAACTTTAAAAGAGCATTCTTGATACGAAGGTTGTCTTCAAGGATATAGTTTGCCTCCATCATGATGTTTTTATGAACAAGGTGATTGTACAGATTGATATACATTACAGCATCAAGACCTTTGCCGTGCCAGTCAGGATGGACCGCCAGTCCGAAAAGACGATATTCCTTCAGCTTTCCTGAGCCGAACAAAAGATGGAACCATCCAAACGGAAGCAACCGTCCTTTTGTCCTTTTAAAAATTATATTGATATCCGGGAAGCCAAGACAATAGCCTATTGCACGCTCACCTTCTTCAAGGATCCATACGGCATCCGGGTCAACAATCAGCTTCAGTTTCTTAAGCATGTCTTCCATTACGGGAAGTTCCAGGGGTACATATCCCCAGTTGTCCAGCAGTGCAATATTTGTAACATCAAGGATTTTCCTTGCATCTTCCTTTATATTCTTCATATCAAGACGCCTGAACTTAACCTGCGGATACCTCTTTTGGAATCTTTCAAGATAATCCCTGTATCTTTCGGGCAGTGTATATCCTTTTCTCATGTCTGCTTCGTAAACAAGCAGATCCTTTGCCTTTTCATATTCCATGAAAAACCCGTGGTAATATTCAGGATTCCACGGGGACATGAACATTGGTGTACTGTCATAGCCCTCAAGGACAAATCCCCAGTTTTCGGCAACAGGATGTATGGGGCCTCTGATACTATCCATGCCCTTGCCACGTAACCAGTCCTCGGCGGCATCTGTAAGCAGTTTGGCTGCCTTTGTATCATTGATGCATTCGAAAGCTCCGAAGAAACCAATTTTCACATTGTAGAAACGGTTATGTGCGAAGTCGATGTATACCAGTGTCCTTCCAATGGGATTCCCGTAATCATCATACAAAACATACAAAATGAAATCTGAATTGGAAAGTATGGGATTCTTCCTGCCAAAATATGCCGTTCTTTCATCAAGCCACATCGGGGGTACGTAATAAGAGCTTTCATGATGAAGTCTTGCCGGCAATCTGACGAAATCCTTCATTTCGCCTTTTGTTGTCACTTGTTTCAATTTCATTGTCCTGCACCTGTGTATTGTTCTTCAAAATGGTATGCTCCTGAGCCGACGGAAACTTCCCTGCTGTTACCCGGCAGGACAATCCTCGATTTACAGTTTGCGGGTATTTCCACATCCATGAGGAATCTTCCTTCAAGGATTTGCCAGTCAACACTTATTCGCCCATGTATTGAATCATAGTGACCTTTTGCATGATCAATTCCCTCAATCGGTATGGGAGCAATCCCTATTTCGCTGTAACCGGGTTCAATGGCAGTTATCCCAAGGATATATTTATAAATCCAGTCTCCGATTGCCCCATAGGCATAGTGATTGAATGAATTCATTGCAGGATCCTCAAAACTGCCGTCCGGTTTGATGCCGTTCCATCTCTCCCAGATTGTCGTTGCTCCCTTTGTGACCGGATAGAGCCATGAGGGATATTCCTTTTGGAGCAGAAGTTTCCCAGCCATGTCATGGCAGCCGTTCTCTGTAAGGACAGGACACAGGAGCGATGCCCCGACAAAACCTGTGACCATCTGGTTGTTGTGTCTTTTGAGGTTACGGATAAGCATATCCACTGCCTTTTGCCTGTATTTTGTTTCAATCAGATTGAATCGAAGTGCAAGGAGCAACCCGGTCTGTGTTTCACTTACCAGCCTGCCATTGGCTGTAATATATTCGTTTTGGAATGCTTCGACTATTCTTTCATGCAGCTTCTTGTATTTGGCCGCATCATTCTTGTAATCAAGCACCTCTGCAGTCTTGTATAGAAGTTCAGTTGAATGTGCAAAAAATGCAGAGGCAATATAATCCATGTCAGTGGCACCGGTTGCTGAATTTGTGGAGAATTTTCTATATGTATAATACTGCTCCATGTCCAGTGCCAGCCAGTCTCCGAAATGCCTGCCCGTTGTCCAAAGATATGTATTACCGGCCTCCCGGGAAATATATTCCACCCAGCTTTGCATGCTTTCATACTGATCCTCAAGGAATTTTGCATCACCATAACGCAAATACATTTCCCATGGAACGATTACAG
>DAINQB010000032.1:0-4494 GCA_036743175.1 Bacillota bacterium
GCACTGTTCAATTTTCAAGGTTCATTGCCTTTATCGCTAAAGGCGCTTAATCATAGTACCATTGTCGTTCCGGTTCGTCAAGCATTAATTCGCTTTATTTTTACATATTTTCGCCCCGAAAACAGCAACTCAGTTATCTTACCAACAGCCTATAATCATGTCAAGGTTTTTTAAGCAAATTATTGCCGAAGTATAATTAATATACCCCGCGCAAAGATTATCAACCAAATCCGTCTTCACTGTTCTCTGATAAAAACAAATCAGTTTTTATTGTCTTATATTTTATGAACATCAAGCTGTGGAAATGGAATGACTATACCGTTCTTGTCAAACTCCTTCTTCAATCTCTCGTTTATAAAGAAATATACCTCCCAGTAGTGTGAGGTTTCAGCCCAGGCCCTGATGATGAAATTCACTGAACTGTCGCCATAGCTCGTTATACCTATGAAAGAAGCCGGCTCTTTCTTGATAAGCTCATTGGATTCAAGGATATCGTTGATTGTCTTTCTGACGTTGTCAATTCCGGAATCATATGAAACTCCAATGGAGACATCCACCCTTCTTAGGTTTTCCCTTGTATAATTCGTTACATTGTTGGCTGCAAAAATTGAGTTCGGAGCATAGATTATCTTGTTGTCAAAAGTCTTGAGCCTTGTGAAAAAAAGTTCAACATCCTCAATGAACCCTTCTATATCAGTGCATTTGATATAGTCACCTACATCAAATTGTTTGTTGATTGCTATCATAACACCACCGGCAATATTGGACATATGATCCTTGAGTGCAAGGCCTATTCCAATGCCAAGTGCACCAAGTGCCGTTATGAGCGGGGTCATCGGAACCTTGAGTATCTGCAGGAAGATAAGACCGACAATGATCCAAAGCGCAGCCTTTGTCAGACTTATTATAAAGCTGTGGAATGTGTTTTTGATGTTTTTCTTCTCGAGTCTCCTGACCAGCACCTTCATCATCAGTTTTAAGATAATCCTGAATACAAAGAAACCAAGTATTACACCTGCAATCCTTATCCCGTAATCTATGACATCCGGCCATGGAATTGACCAGGGGCCGCCTACTGCTCCGATTGTAAAAAACATGCTACACCTCCGAAATGAGCTTTTTCAAATTATCCAGATCCCTGAAGTAAATATCCTCAAGGCTTTTGTTATATATAAGGCTGGCAGGGTGGTAAAGGGGAAGAACCTGAAATCCATTGATATCAATACTTCTGCCATGTAGGTTTCCCACAGTAAGAGAAAAGTCAGCAGCCAGGGACCTAAGCGGGATATTGCCAAGCGTTATCACAAGTCCTGCTCCTATGATTTCAAGTTCCCTGACCAGAAATGTCCGGCTGTCAATTACCTCTGTTTTCTTTGCCGGTCTGTTGGATTTTCTTCCCGTAGTTGCATTAACCTTGGAAAGTCTGTATTTTATTGCATTGGTCACATAGATATTGTCACGGGACAAACCCAGATATTCCATGAACCGTCCGAGATTTCCTCCGGCCATGCCGACAAAGGGTTTACCGAGTCTTACCTCATCTTTGCCGGGAGCCTCTCCAACCATTACAATTCCGGTTCCTGGATTTCCGTCACCAAAAACCAGTTCCTCATTTGGAAAGGCTGTTGCATATTCATCATATAGTCGGGCTAGCTTCCCTGCGATTTCTTCCATGCTTCCTTTATGTCCTTCCACATTGACAGGCGTTTTGATTCATCCCTTAAAAGGGCTGCCGGATGATATGTAGGCATCACCGGAATATTCATATATTCCGTCCAAATTCCCCTGGCTTTTGTAATGCCGGCTTCGCTGTCCAAAAGATATTTGAGAGCCTGTCCGCCCAGAAGAACTATTGTTTTTGGTGAAACCAGCTCAATCTGCCTTTGAAGATATCCAATGCACTCATCAGCCTGCGACTTCGTCGGATTTGCATTGTCAGGCGGTCTGCACTTCAATATATTGCATATGTATAAATCATCTTCACTGATTCCAAGTCCTCTCAAGGCCATGTCAAGGAGTTTTCCTGCTTTGCCTACAAAAGCCTTTCCTTCCCTGTCCTCGGTTGCCCCAGGAGCCTCTCCTATGAACATGATGTCAGCATTTCTGTTGCCACGTTCAATGACTACATTCAGTCTTGTTTCATGCAGTTCACATTTTGTACAATTGAGACACTCATTCTCAAGTTTCTGCCAATCCCACATTACAATCCCTTCTGCCTGATTTCCTCTGCAATCCTGCTTATTTTTACCAGTCTATGGTTCGTTCCTGATTTGCCCAGAGGGGGTTCCATCATTTTACCGAGTTCATCCAGGCTGGCTTCAGGATTCTCTATCCTAAGCTGTGCCATTCTGACCAGTTCCTCAGGAAGCTTTCCAAGACCAATTGTATTTATGATCAGCTTAATATCCTCGCACTGTCTGAATGACGCATTCACCGTCTTGTTCAGATTCGCAGTCTCAAAGTTGACGACCCTGTTAATATTGTTCCTTACATTTTTCAATACCCTTATGTTCTCGAACTCAAGAAGCGATTTATGGGCACCTGTCAGATTCAGAAAATCACTTATTCCCTCAGCATCCTTTACATAACATATACAATGGTTTTTTCTGTATGTCTTTCTGACCTTTATTCCAAATGATGTCATTGCATCCATCGTTCTGTCAATTTCGGGAGAATTGGGTGAGGTTATTTCAAGATGGTATCCCTTGTCAGGGGCGGATATCGACCCGGCTGCCAGGAAGGCTCCCCGAAGATAAGCCCTTTCACAGCAATCACCTCCTGTTATTTCATCAATGTCAGAAAACACAGGTAATCCCTTCTCACCCATTTCAAGAAAACCCATGTCTCCCAGCGCCATCGCAGTAGCAAAGTCACCCTTCAGTTCAGCCGTATAAATCGTATGCCCTCTGAGTTTGCGGGTCCTGGTCATAACAATACTTGGATGAAAATCAAACAGCCTGACAGCCTCAGTAATGATTTTTCGGGCTAGTGCTGCATTTTCAGTATTTATCTTCGTGGTATAAAAGCCATTGCCTTCCATGGTAAAGACAGCGCCAAGTCTCAATATCGCTGAAATTTCACAGGTTGCGCAGCATTTATCAGTATTTTCAATCCTGCACATTTCATTTTTTACAGTTGCCGAAAAAGACATATTCTTATCTCTTTGAATCCTTCGAAATATCCCTGTGGGTCAATACAACCCTATGGTTTCTTTCTGTCAGTATCTTGGATATTTCCTCTGCTATGGCCACAGACCTGTGTCTTCCGCCTGTACAGCCTATGCCGATTACAACCTGATTCTTACCCTCGCTTATGTATCCGGGAAGAATATGTTCAAACAAATCAACACTCCGTTCAACGAAGCCTTCGGTGATTTCCTGCTTCAGTACATAGTTGCTTACCGTTTCATTCCTGCCGGTAAGTTTTCTCATGGAAGAATTGTAGTATGGATTCGGAATGAATCTGACATCGAGTATATTGTCACAATCCAGGGGTGTACCATATTTGAATCCAAAAGATACTATGCTGATTATGATTTGTTCATAATCCTTGCCCTGGTTCATTAAGTCAAGGAGTTCCTTCTTCAATTCCTTTGGCAGGAGACCGGATGAATCAACTATATAATCAGCCCTTTTCTTAAGTTCCCCAAGAAGCACCCTTTCCTTTTCTATGGCATCTTCAAGACCCAGACCCCTGCTTTCAAGGGGATGCTGTCTTCTTGTCTCCTGATATCTTTTCACAAGAACCTTGTTGATGGTTTCAAAGAAGATGATCTCATATGGAACCTGCATGGAGTCCAGTTCCTCCAGTGCCGGGAAAATATCCGATAAAAGTTCCGCACCTCTTATGTCAACTGTTACCGCTACCTTCTCCATGTGCCCTGCTCCGGCACCCAGTTGTGCAAACTTGGGTATAAGGCTGGGAGGTATATTGTCCATGCAGAAATAGCCCATGTCCTCAAGGGTTCTCATTGCTAGACTCTTACCAGCTCCTGACATTCCGGTTATTATGTATAGTTTCATGTCACCCCTCGCCGATTATCCTGATTTCAGGCTCAAGCCTGACACCGGTTTTATTATATACAGTTTCCATGATATATTCCATCAGCTGCTCCACATCACCGGCGGTTGCCCCCTTGTCATTTACAATGAATCCGGCATGTTTTTCCGATACACTTGCCCCTCCGAACCGGCAGCCTTTCAATTTGCATTGCTCAATCAATGCACCTGCGTAATGACCGGGAGGTCTTTTGAATGCGCTTCCGGCATTAGGAATTGCCAGCGGTTGCTTGTCACGTCTTCTTTTATTCAAATCCGCCATGGTGGCCTTTATTTCAGAACGTATGCCCTTCTCCAAGGTGAATGTGCTCTCCAGTATTATGTAATTGTTTTTTGAAAACAGACTGGTCCTGTATCCAAACTTATGCTCCTCATTGCCTATCCTGATGATTTCTCCCCTGTCATCCATATACACAGAATATATAAGGACATCCTT
>DAINQB010000032.1:4594-29057 GCA_036743175.1 Bacillota bacterium
AGAAGGTTGGATCCGTTTCCCATAACTGTAATGTTGATTCCCTCGTTTCGGCATAACAGAACAATGTCCCTTATGTCATCGATGTTCTCGGGCAAGACCATGACATCACATGTGCCTCCGATCCTGAAGGTTGTGTGCCTGCTCATCGGTTCATCAAATCTGAGTATCTCTTCCCTTATTCTTTCTTTGATAATTGCTGTCGACAAATCAAATATCCCCGCCCTTGAATTTTTTCTCAATCCTGTCATACAGTACCTGTGCGGCATTGTATCCCATGTTCTTTTGTCTGGTATTCATAGCGGCAACTTCGACGATAATGGCCAGGTTTCTTCCCGGTCTTACCGGTATTGTCAGCGAAGGAATGGGTATCCCGAGTATTTCGTTGTACTCATCAACTACGCCCAGCCTGGAATATCTTTTGTTTTCATCCCATAGCTCAAGGTTGATTACCATGTCAATATTGTCATACTTCTTGATTGAGCCTACGCCATAAAGACTTCTTACATCAATGATTCCGATTCCCCTCAGTTCAATGAAATACCTGATGTCCTCGGGGCTTGTGCCAAGCAAGGTGGTTTCTCCGACCTTTCTGATTTCAACCACATCATCCGCTATCAAACGGTGTCCTCTTTTGACAAGTTCAAGTGCCGTTTCACTTTTTCCTACACCGCTTTCACCCTGGATAAGGATTCCCTCACCAAAAACTTCCAGTAATTCTCCATGAAGGCTGATCCTTTCGGCAAGCTCCCTGTTCAGGTATCTTATTGCAGAAGAAAGAAAGATTGATGTAACTTCCTGCGTCCTCAGAATCGGCACTTTATAAACCTTAGCCACTTCAATGATTTCTTCATAGACGGTCAGGTCCCTGGCAACGACAATGCACGGCATCTGCTCATCCATGTAATTGTCAAGCTTCTCGTATCTTGTCTTCGAGTCAAAGGTTCCAAGATATGACATCTCCATGTTGCCCATCAGCTGTATTCTTTCCGGGAAAAAGTATCCAAGATAACCCGAGAGCTGCAAACCAGGGCGATTCACCTCCATCAATGTAACCGATTTCTCATTGATGTTCTCGGATGCATATATTATCTCCAGCTCGAATTCCTTGATGAACTCAGTAATCATGACCTTGTACATATCACACCGCCTGCAGCTTTTTCTTAATTATATCACAGGTAAAATCACATACACATTGGCATTTCCAGCCTTCCATATACGCATCTACATCCATTTTTTTACTTTCACCTCCGGGGTAAAAGTCAAAACTTTTTACTTTTACCCCGGAGGTGAAAGTAAAAAAAAGTTAAATAGAAATTAAAAATAGCCGGCACAATGGAAAAGACCGCTTGATTGATGTTATGCAATCAGCGGTCTTTTCTATAATAAGTTAACGCGTTAAATTACATCATACCGGGCATTCCGCCGCCACCGCCCATGGGCATCGGGGGTGTTTCCTCAGGAATATCAGCTACGAGACTTTCGGTTGTCAGTACCATGGCTGCTACGCTGGCTGCATTCTGCAGTGCTGAACGTGTAACCTTTGCCGGATCAACGATACCTGCGGATATCATGTCAACATATTCTTCAGTGAGAACGTTGAATCCAACACCCTTTGCAGCATCCTTCAGCTTTTCAATAACCACTGAGCCTTCGATTCCTGCATTCTTGGCAATCTGCCTGATTGGCTCTTCGAGGGCTCTGATAACTATGTTTGCTCCGGTCTTTGCATCACCTGCAAGGCCTTCAGTTGCTGCTTTGATGTCTGCCAGTACGTTGATATAAGCAACTCCGCCACCGGATACAATACCTTCCTCAACTGCTGCCCTGGTTGCTGCGAGAGCATCTTCAATCCTGAGTTTCTTTTCCTTCATTTCGATCTCAGTTGCAGCACCGACCTGGATTACTGCTACGCCGCCTGAAAGTTTAGCAAGTCTTTCCTGCAGTTTTTCCCTGTCGAAATCGGAGGTTGTTTCCTCAATCTGTGATTTGATTGATGAAATCCTGTCTCTGATTTCCTTTGCATCGCCTGCGCCGTCAACAACAATTGTGTTTTCCTTCTGTACCTTGACCTGACGTGCTCTTCCAAGCATATCCATTGAAGCTTCCTTGAGTTCAAGCCCGACTTCTTCGCTGATGACCTGTCCGCCTGTAAGGATTGCGATATCCTGGAGCATTGCCTTTCTTCTGTCACCAAAACCCGGTGCCTTTACGGCTACGCATGTGAAGGTTCCCCTGAGCTTGTTGACAACGAGTGTTGCAAGGGCTTCGCCTTCAACATCCTCAGCAATAATGACTAGTTTCTTGCCCTGCTGAACGATCTGCTCGAGCACCGGAAGAATTTCCTGTACATTTGCGATTTTCTTGTCAGTGATAAGAATGTATGCATCATCAATCACTGCTTCCATCTTTTCTGTATCAGTAACCATATATGGTGAGAGGTATCCTCTGTCAAACTGCATACCTTCAACTACTTCCAATGCAGTTTCCATGGTCTTTGATTCTTCAACGGTTATAACTCCGTCATTGCTTACCTTTTCCATTGCGTCTGCTATGAGATTACCAATAACTTCGTCGTTTGCGGAAATTGATGCAACCTTTGCGATGTCCTCTTTTCCATGGGTCTTCTGGCTGAGTCCCGCAATACCTTTGACTGCCGAAGCAACAGCTGCTTCAATTCCCTTTTTAAGGATCATAGGATTTGCACCTGCTGCAAGGTTCTTGAGTCCTTCCCTTACAATTGCCTGTGCAAGAAGGGTTGCGGTCGTGGTTCCGTCACCGGCTACATCATTTGTCTTGGTTGCAACTTCCTTGACAAGCTGGGCACCCATATTTTCGAATGCATCCTCAAGCTCTATTTCCTTTGCAATCGTAACACCGTCATTGGTGATAAGCGGAGCACCGAACTTTTTGTCCAGGACTACATTTCTACCCTTTGGTCCCAATGTAATCTTCACTGTGTCTGCAAGTTTGTTTACGCCGATTTCAAGGGCTTCCCTTGCCTCTGCGCCGAATAAAATCTGTTTTGCCATTTATACTACCCTCCGTTACTCTACAACAGCCAGTACATCGCTGATATTAAGGATTGTCAGTTCTTCACCGTCAATCTTTACTTCAGTACCTGCATACTTGCTGATCAAAACTTTATCTCCTACCGAAAGTTCCGGTTCTTTCATGTCATCGGAATCACTGCCGGTGCCAACTGCAATAACTTCTGCAACCTGCGGTTTTTCCTTCGCTGAACCAGGAAGAACAATACCGCTTTTGGTAGTTTCTTCAGTTTCCAGCATTTTAATAACAACTCTTTCTCCCAAAGGTCTAATAACCATCAGAATACCTCCAAATTTTTATGTGTTAGCACTCTATCGTCTTGAGTGCTAAAAATATGATAATATACTTGCCTGATATGCACAAACTCAATTTTTTGAATTTTACCGCCATAATCCAGCTTTATATGAATTTATGTTATATTAACTTTCTATTGCTCCGTATTACTTCATATTTGTCCATATTTCGTTCATCCGACATAAAAACACAACATAATACATTACATTAATTCAAAACATAAAAAAATGCACCCTTCGACAGAGTGCATTTCATTATGCCAGTTACAACTTTAGTCAATTTTCATTGCTTCTGCATATGCTTTCTTCTTCAGGGAATTAGCATAAAACAAACCTGATATTCCGGGAATGTAGAATACCAGCATAAGAATAAACCACATCGGCCATCTCAGAAATACCCTTGAGAAAGCAGTTTTCATGACGTCATCATAACTATTGCCGGTATATACCAACAAAACGAAAAGCATTATTGTCATAAAAAGCATTCCCAAAGCACTGAATGTTGTCGCCAATTTAAACAATCTGTTATAATTTTTCATCCTAGAGCCTCCCTTATCAACTACATTGAAGTATAGCAAACACGCCAATTTGTGTCAATTGATTTGACCCACCCGGTATATCTTTGTGTAATATATATAATTAACCCGGGAATTACTTATTTAATATGTACACCACATTACAGTATGGTTTTATTGCGTTACAGTATTTCTTACATCTATGCCCTTACCGGCCAAATAGGCTTTAAGGTCACGGATCTTCAACTCACCGAAATGAAACAAAGAAGCTGCGAGAACAGCATCAGCCTTTCCCTTTGTGAATGCTTCAAGGAAATGCTCCATGCTTCCGGCTCCACCTGAAGCTATTACAGGTATATCCAGCTGCGAGGATATTTCATAAAGAAGATCATTGTCATATCCGGACTTTGTTCCGTCCCTGTCCATGCTTGTGAGCAGTATTTCCCCTGCACCAAGCCTTTGTGCTTCCATGGCCCATTGAACGGCATCCATTCCTGTATTTATTCGTCCACCGTTCAGATATGCATCAAATCCCGACCCGTCAATCCTTCGTTTTGCATCAATGGCAACGACCACACACTGGCTTCCGAATATGGTTGCAGCCTTGGTTACAAGTTTCGGGTCCTTCAATGCAGCGGAATTGACCGACACCTTGTCCGCACCGGCCTTCAGCATTATATTGAAGTCATCAACACCGCGGATCCCACCACCTACCGTAAAGGGGATGAAAATGGTTCTGGCAACCTTGCCGACAACATCAACCATTGTATTTCTGTTGTCACTGGATGCCGTTATATCAAGGAAAACAAGTTCATCTGCCCCTTCCCTGTTATAGGCAGCAGCAGTATCAACGGGATCTCCTGCATCAATGAGATTGATGAAGTTGACTCCCTTGACAACTCTTCCTGCATGGACATCCAGACATGGTATTATTCTTTTGGCAAACATTTTCCACCTCCGGAAACCTCAATTGCATCCCTGAGATCCAGGCACCCTTCATAAAGCGCCTTGCCCACTATGATCCCTTTGACCCCAGTCCTGGAAAGGGCAGTAATATCATTTATATTGCTGACCCCGCCTGATGCTATGATTTCGCATCCTACAGCATCAGCCATCTCCTTCATCGCCGCCACATTGGGCCCAGCCAGCATGCCGTCAGTCGAAATGTCAGTGTAGATGATTGTCTTCACTCCCATGGACTCCATTTCCCGGGCGAACTCAACCGCTCCCCTCCTGCTGCTTTTCTCCCAGCCGTCAGTTGTGACATATCCATCCCTGGCATCTATGCCGACAGCTATTGCGTCACCGAACTCCTTCAATGCATCCTGAATCAACCTGGAATCCTTCACTGCCGCAGTTCCAAGAATCACCCTGGATATCCCAAGTGCAAAGAGCTGTCTGATTCTCCCAATGGTCCTTATTCCACCGCCGGTTTGTACCGGTACCCCTGACTTTTCAACGATTTCCCTTATGACATCGTTGTTTACAGGACTACCTGAACGGGCCCCGTCAAGGTCGACCACATGCAGGTACCGGGCCCCCATATCAATCCACTTCGATACAAACTCCACGGGATTTTCTGAATATACAGTCACCTTTTCATAATCTCCCCTTGAAAGTCTGACACACCTGCCTCCAAGGATATCTATTGCCGGGTATATGTTCAAAGTACAGCCTCCGTCCATTTCTTAAGTATCCCAAGGCCGTCATCCCCGCTTTTTTCAGGATGGAACTGGCATGCCAGGATATTTTCATATTCTATTGCAGATGCAAATTTGATTCCGTATGTGGTTTCGGTGCAATACTCGTCAAGACCCCTCGGTTCAGTATAATACGAGTGAACGAAATATACATATCTGCCGTCACTCTGTCTGAGCACCCTGGTCTTTGTCCCGCTGGAAATGGTATTCCATCCCATATGGGGAACCTTCAGTCCCATGTCAGCCGGAAAGCGCCTGACTGCACCTTCGAGAACTCCAAGTCCGGATACACCCGGGCTTTCCTCACTCGATTCAAACAGAAGCTGGTAACCAAGACATATCCCCAGGAAAGGTCTGCCGCTATCTATGAAATCTTTTATCGTACTCTGCAGGCCCCTTCCAATGATATTGGCCATTGCGTCACCAAAGGCCCCCACACCGGGAAGAATAACACCATCGGCATCAGCTATAATCTGAGGATCTTCCGTCACGATATGTCCGGCACCTGTGTATGAAAGTGCATTACATACACTCCCTATATTGCCCATGCCGTAGTCCACCACTGCAATCATCAGGCCATTTCCTTCCCTGTCAGGATTTCATAAGCTTCAAGATATTTTTCAGTCGTCCTTGCAATTACATCAGCCGGTAATTCGGGTGCCGGTGGAGTCTTGTCCCAGTCAAGGGTCTCGAGATATTCCCTAAGATACTGTTTGTCAAAGCTCTTCTGAGCCCTGCCCGGTTCATAGTCGGATGCATCCCAGAACCTTGAAGAATCCGGAGTAAACATTTCATCTGCCACAACAAGTTCCCCGTCAAGCAAACCGAATTCAAATTTTGTGTCTGCAAGAATCAACCCCTTTGAAAGAGCATAATCACTTACCTTCTTATAAAGGGCCAGTGATGTATCCCGTAGTTTTGCAGCCAGGTCATCACCTATCTCCCTGCACAATTTTTCATAGGTTACATTCTGGTCATGGCCTTCCTCGGCCTTGGTCGATGGTGTAAAGACCGGTTCAGGCAGTTTCTCGGCCTGCTTCATTCCTTCAGGAAGCCTGATTCCGCATATGCTTCCGGTGCGTCTGTAGTCCTTGAGTCCCGAACCTTCGAGATATCCCCTGACGATGCATTCTGCAGGAACTATCTGAAGTTTTCTGACAAGCATCGACCTGCCTTCAAGTTCCTCCTTATAACGGTTGAATGGTTCCGGGTATTCATCTACATCAGTAGTAATCATATGGTTTTTGATTATATCACTGGTAAAGTTGAACCAAAATGCAGATATACTGTTGAGTACCCTGCCCTTTTCAGGGATCAGATTTGGAAAGACACAGTCAAAGGCAGATATTCTGTCGGTCACAACCAGCAGTATCTTGTCCCCAAGATCATACATCTCCCTTACTTTTCCAATTTTCCATGGCTTGATTCCGGTAAATTCCGTATTCCCCAATAATTTCCCCATTGTTTCCTCCTAAAGCATTCCCTTTGTCGATGGTATCCCATCGGTTCTGCCATCCCTTTCAACTGCAATCCTGAGAGCCCTAGCAAAGGCCTTGAAGACTGCTTCAATCAGGTGATGATTGTTCGATCCGTAATATGCATTGACATGCAGTGTCATCCCTGCATTGGTGCAAACTGCCATCATGAATTCCTCTATGGTCTCCACATCCAGGTCGCCTGCCGTGCTTTTTGAAAAATCTACGTTGAACACAAGGTAAGGACGACCGCTTAGGTCCAGGTCAACCTTGACCAGTGATTCGTCCATGGGAACAGTGAAACTGCCGTACCTGTTTATGGATCTCTTGTCCCCCAGAGCTTCCTTCAAAGCGAGTCCCAGGGAAATTCCCGTGTCCTCTACACTGTGATGGCAGTCGACGGCCAGGTCACCCATTACCCTCAGGTTCATATCAATCAGGGAGTGCTTTGAAAAAAGTTCAAGCATGTGGTTGAAGAATCCTATGCCCGTTTCAATCTCATATACACCACTGCCGTCAAGATTGATTTCAAGAGCTATGTCGGTTTCGCCGGTCTTTCTTTTTATGGTTGATTTTCTCATGTGTTCATCCCTTTCAATATGGCAAAATATTAACAGCCGGAAATGATTTTTTCAAGTTCAGCGAAAAGCACTTCCATCTGAGCCTCATTTCCAATGGTAATCCTGATATAGTTATCTATTGGTTTCCTGCCGAAATATCTTACAAGCACACCTCTTTCCTTCAAATCTTTGTATAGCTTTTCAGCATATACTCTTTCATGTGAAGTGAAGATGAAATTCGATGCTGAATCCAGGGTTTTGAATCCCAGACCTGCAAGCCTTTCAATGCTGTTCTGTCTTGTTTTTATTATTCGTTCCCTTATGACTTTATAATATTCATCATCCTTGAAAGCTGCCGCTCCGGCATACTGCGATATACGGTCCAGGGGATATGAGTTGAATGAGTTCTTGACTCTGTTCAGACCTTCAATAAGGCCCCTGTTTCCAATGGCAAATCCCAGCCTCATTCCCGCAAGGGAACGAGATTTTGAAAATGTCTGTACAACCAGCAGATTTTCAAGTTCCTCAGTCAGCTTTACTGCACTTTCACCACCGAAATCTATGTATGCTTCATCGATCAGGACCACATTGTTTCTGTTTGCATCGGCAATTCTTGTTATCATATCAAGGGACAGGAACTCACCGGTAGGTGCATTTGGATTTGCCGTTACAACACAGCAATCAGAATTAACAAGGGCTCTTGTATCAATCCTAAGGTCGTCAAGCATTGGAATTTCCTTATAGTCAACACCATATAGACTGCAGTAAACAGGATAAAAGCTGTAAGTTACTGCAGGGAAAACCAGTTTCCTTCCTGCAAAGAATGCTGCAAATGCAAAAGCCAGCACTTCATCGGAGCCATTTCCTGCAAATATCATGTCGGCAGGCACTTTATAATACTCAGCGGCTGCCTCAATCAGGACAGTACTGTCCGGATCCGGGTATAGCCTGAGTCTTTCATTTGTGCTGTCAGCTATAGCCTTCAGCACTCCGGGAGAAGGAGGGTAAGGATTCTCGTTCGTATTCAATTTGACAAACTCGCCGGTCTTTGGTTGCTCACCCGGGGTGTATGGTTTGAGACCACTGGCCAGTTCACTTAGAAAATCAGCCATTGGAATCACCTCCGAATCTAATCTCCACGGCCCTTGCATGAGCTTCAAGCTTTTCTGCTCTTGCAAACCTGCATATCCCGGATGCAGCCTCACTGAGGCTTTCCCTGTCATACCTTATGATACTGGTCCGCTTCATGAAATCATAAACGCCCAGAGGCGAATAGAATCTGGCTGTTCCCCCTGTGGGAAGGGTGTGGTTTGGTCCTGCCCAGTAGTCACCCAAAGGTTCAGGTGAATATGGTCCAATGAATATCGCCCCTGCATTTGTAAGCCTGGGTTCATAATCCTCCGGATTTTCCACAAGAAGCTCAAGATGTTCGGGAGCTATCTCATTGGCGGTTTCAATTGCATCATCAATGTCCTTTGCTATATATATTGAACCGAAACGCCCGATGCTTTCTCCGGCTATGTCCTTTCTGGGCAGATCCATGAGCTGCCTTTTGATTTCTGACCTGACCGAATCAGCAAGCCCTTCATCAGTGGTTAAGAGTATTGATGCGGCTATATTGTCATGTTCGGCCTGTCCCAGCATATCAGCAGCTATGAAGCGGGGATCCGCCTTTTGATCCGCTATTACAAGGATTTCACTGGGTCCTGCAATCATATCTATGCCGCAGTAACCGTATGCAAGTTTCTTTGCATTTGCCACATATATGTTTCCCGGTCCGGTAATCTTGTCCACCCGTGGCACTGATTTAGTTCCGAAAGCCATCGCAAAGATTGCCTGAGCGCCTCCTGCCTTTATTATAATGTCAGCCCCTGATTCAGCTGCGGCCACAAGCCTCGGAGCGTCTATGCTTCCATCCTTCAGTGGAGGGGTGCAGAGGACTATGTTCCTGACTCCGGCAGTCCTTGCGGGAATGACATTCATCAGAACAGTTGAGATAAGCGGAGCGGTTCCACCGGGCACATATATCCCTACCCTTTCCATGGGAGTTGCCTTCTGTCCCAGGGTTATTCCCTCTGCCTTTTTCCACATCCAGCCTTCAATAATCTGCTTTTCATGGAATGTTCGTATGTTCACAGCGGCTTCCCTGATGACATCAAGAAGATCCCTGTCTATCTCCTCATACGCCCTGTTGATTTCATCATTTGAAACAATGAAGTCAGCAATGGATACACCATCGAATTTTTCCGTGAAATATCTTAATGCAGCATCGCCGTTTGCCCTGATTTCGTTCATAATATCAATGACACGGTTGAACACAACCGGGTCATCGAGGGAACTTCTTTCGTTGATTCTTGCCAGGAGTCTGCACCTGTCTTTTAATATCTCAGGCATTCTCAAGTTCCTTTCCCACATCCTCAATCAGTTTTCGGATCCTCTGGCTTTTCATTTTCATGCTGACCTTGTTGACCACCAGCCTTGCGCTTACAACGCTGATTTCCTCAAGGACAACCAGATTGTTCTCCTTCAGGGTCCTGCCGCTTTCAACGATGTCAACTATTACTTCTGAAAGTCCCACCAGCGGTGCCAGTTCAACAGAACCGTTGAGCTTGATTACCTCAATGCTTTCCTTTTTTACGAATTCGAAATACTCCCTTGCAATATTAGGGTATTTCGTTGCAACCCTTTTGTCTGGTATTTCATCCAGCCTGCCCATAAGTTCTGCAGGGCCGGCAACAGCCATCCGGCATGCCCCGAAACCCAGGTTCAGCACCTCATATAGGTCCCTGGCTTCCTCCATCAGGGTGTCCTTTCCCACTACTCCAAGGTCCGCTGCTCCGTACTCAACATACACAGGTACATCTGAAGGCTTTGCAAGGAAGAACCTGAGCATGCTTTCATCATCCTCAATTATAAGCTTTCTTGATTTCTCCTCCATGCCCCTGCATTTGATACCTGCCTTTTCGAATAAATCGAGGGTAAGGTCGGCAAGTCTTCCCTTTGGAAGCGCTATTGTAAGATATTTCATATAGTTCCTCCCTTCAGGGAATCAATTTCGCCCTTTGTAATGCTGCCGGTACCTATGTCCATGGTTTCCACAAGACCGTCTCCCAGAACCCTGACAATACCATCCAATCCCCATTCCCTTGCATATACAAGGTCTTCGTCTTCTGTACCGGGCAGTGGATAAAGCTCCGTGGCGATACCCTGTTCCTTAAGCGCTTCGGATACTGTAATTGCCTCTGACCTCTCCCCGGCTCTGAATGAAACCAGGGTTCCGCCTCTGCCCCGGCCTGCTGATATTACGCCATTTCTATACAGCGCTGCCAGAGCAAGGTCTATTGTAATCGAGAAACCTGTTGCAGGAAGTTCCTTGTTGAAGCTGCTGCAAAGGTTGTCATATCTTCCTCCTCCGAGCACAGGAAATCCCATTCCATAGGTCAGTCCCCGGAATATGATTCCTGTGTAATAGTCTATTCTCTTCACCATTCCAAGGTCCACGGATATATATTCAGATACCCCGAAATCCTCAATTATTGAAAGGATCTCAATCAGAGCATCTATTGCAGCCATGAGCCTTTTATCGGAAATTCTTGACCTTACACCCTCTAGCATCTCAGCTTTACCATATAGATTGGGAAGATCCAGAAGCAGCTTTCTGATGTTGTCTTCAACCGGTTTGCCGACAAGCAGTTCCTCAACACCGAAGAAATCCTTGGAGTCTATCAGCTTTGCAAGAAGGTCCAGTTCACTCCCCTCAAGTCCTGATAACTCCATGAGTCTTTCGGTAAAATCGACCTGACCCAGTTCGATGATGAACTCCTCTATCCCGGCCGTTTTCATTGCCTTGACCGCCATGTTGATGACAAGGGCATCATAGAATGGGTCAGCACTTCCAATTATTTCAACACCACTTTCAGTGAATTCCCTTTGTTTGCCCCCGCCCTTGATATCAGAACGGAAACATCTCCCGCAATAGAATAACTTTGCAGGAAATTTCCCGTCGGTAATCTTAGTTGCTGCAGCTCTTGCAGCTGGAATTGTCATATCCGGCCTCATTGTGAGAATACGGCCCTTCTCATCAACCATCTTGTACATGGATTTCAAGGCAGATTCACTTCCTGCAGAATCAAATACATCATAATATTCAACCATCGGTGTCTCTATTTCAGAAAAACCATTCAGGAGATACATTTCCCTCAGTCTGCCTTCAGTTCTTTTTTTAATGTAACAGTTGTCTCCCAGAACATCCTGCATTCCGTCCGGGCTGTATAAATTCCACTTGTTCATCCTTACCTCTTTCGCACTTTATCTAATTAAAGCAATGAATCGCTAAAGTAGCATCATGATACCAACTGCAACCCTGTCTGTCAACACCCAAAACAACAATATCATCGATTCCAACCGAAAACACTCCCGCTTCGCAGGGTCAGCCACACAGTTTTTAACTTTCACCCCTGGGGTAAACGTAAAAAAATTTGACTTTTACCCCAGGGGTGAAAGTGAAAAAATTTGACTTTTACCCCGGGGGTGAATGTAAAAAAGGTATTAGTTTGTTATGCTGTATGAGCCCGATTCCAGGGTAAAACATGCTTTGTTTCCTGTGTCTGTACCCTTCAGCAATATGCCTCCGTCTTTTAGCTTGCCCAGATATTCAATGGGAACATATAGCGTGCCGGTTGTACCTGCTGGTATTTCAAGCTCGATTGTTACTTTCTCACCCTTGTTTGTCCATTTGCATGAAATCATGCCATACAATGAATCATGGGTTGCCATTGCATATTCGAGACCGCAGTCTATGGCTGGTCTGAAGTTTATATGCCTGAATCCCGGTTTGTTCTCATCAGGCGAGATTCCTCCGACATACTTATACATAAAAGCACTTAAGTCTGAAAACATATGGTGGTTATGGGATCCCCCGCCGTTCCAGCACTCCCAGAGCGTGGTGGCACCAAGGTCAATCCATCTTTTTGGGCTTGGGAATGTCCTCTGGGCAAGCATCCTGAAACCAATGCTTCCATTGCCTGTGTCACCCAAAGTATGCATAACATATTTATTGCCAAGGATACCAAAGTCAAGATGCCAGTCAAGCTCTTCTATCTGGCTTATCAGAAGCTCAAGAAGTGGTTCCTTCTCATCTTCTTCAGCCAGCCCCTGGAAAATCATGCATGCGGTTGAAGTCTGGCAATCTCCGGCAACCTTCATGCCCTTCTTATCAAAGAACTTGGTCCTAAACGCCTTCTTGATGTTTGCAGCCAGCAAGGCATACTTTTCTTTGTCGTCCGGATGTCCGAGAATTTCCGCAATCCTTGAAATTATATCGGCTGTGTTATAGAAGTAAGCAGTATCAGTCAGTTCCGTCGGAGCCTTGAAGGAGGACATATTTACGGAAATCGCCTTTCCTTCAAAAGGCGGACACCAGTCACCAATACCATAATTGACAATGAATCCGTCAGCCATTGTAAGCATGAAGTCACAATGCTTCTTTATAATGTCGTAGTTCCTGGCAAGGATGTTCCTGTCACCTGTATACAGATATGTATACCACGGTATCAGGGTAAGTGCGCTTGACCAGTCAGGGCCATTACCCCATCCGTATCCCCATCCTGTTGAAGGCACGACACAGGGAACACATCCGTTTGGTTTCTGTGCATCCCTGAAGTCATCCATCCATTTATAATATGCAGCCATCGGATCAAAATTCAACAGAGTTTGCTCTGATGATATGGATGCATCACCGGTCCATCCGTTCTTTTCCCTGTGTGGGCAGTCCGTCGGAATGCTGTGATAATTTGAAATGGTGGACCACCAGCAAAGCCTCTGAACGGTATTGAGCAATTCATCGGAACACTCAAAGCTCCCGCGCTTTCGAAAATCAGTATTCATTACAACAGCAGTCACAGCATCAAGACCGGGCTCATAGTCCAGGCCCTCAAGTTCTACATACTGGAAACCATGATAGACAAATTCAGGGCTCCAGGTCTCAGTACCATTGCTTTTTTTGATGTATTTGTCGGTCTGGAATTCACCGCTCTTGATGAACCCACCTATGGCTCTCTGATTTATAGAGACACCGTCTTCCTCAAGGATGTCAGTATACCTCACGATAACCTCAGTTCCGGCTTTCCCGTCGACCTTTATCCTGGCTATTCCTGATGCATTCTGACCTGTGTCAAAAACCCATGTACCACTGGGTGTCTGCCATTTACGTACAGGTTTGAACTCCATGGTTTTTCTAATGGGCTGCATTTCGAAGGACTTAAGCAATCCTCCCGGGGGTCTTGTGATGTATACACCTTCCCAGTTTTCATCATTGAAATCATTGTCATTCCAACCAGGCATTTCAAGCCTTGCATCATAGAACTCACCATTTCTGATTCCGTTGTATGTAATCGGACCCTTGGAGGACTTCCATGTTTTATCTGATGCAACAACATACATTTTACCATCCGGCATTTCCAAATGGAGTTCCGCTATGAACTTGGGTGATGACCTCCATGTAGCCTGCCTCGTATTCCATGGATCTTCCGCAAAGCAGTTGTACCAGCCGTTTCCAAGGACAGCCGCAAGTACATTTTCACCTTTGTCCATTGATTCTGTTACATCATATGTCATATACAAAACAGTGCTGTCGTATCTGGTGAAAGCAGTTGAGAGTTCATCATCCCCGCATTTTTCACCGTTAACAAAGGCTCTGCAATAACCAAGACCGCAGATATAGAGCATTGCTCTCGAAGGCTTTGCCTCAAGCTCGAATTTCCTCCGGAAATACGGTGCCTCCATGGCATTATCAGGCTTTCTGATGAAATCAGCAGTTATCCAGTTGCCCACCCAGGGCTCATCGAGCTTTCCTGTCCCGAAGAAGGAAGTCCCGGAATTGGAGGTATTACCGGATTGGTCCTTGATTTCAACCGACCACTGATAGTTTGTCCTTGGTTTCAAGGTCTTGCCCATATATTCCACATGAAGGCTAACAGATGATTCAACCCATCCGGTATCCCACATGCTTTCTTCCTTTGTGAAGACCTTTATTCTATAAGCAGCCTGCATCGTTCCTTTGGAAAGCGAGTTGTATTTCCATGAAAACCTCGGAGTAGAATCCAACCCGATATGCCTTTTGGAATAATTCACCGTTAGTCCGTAGACTTCAAATATCTTGTCCATGTTTCCCCCTGTTTTGGAAATTTAATACATTATACAGTAACCGTTTCTTTCATTCCACAAAATCGGATTTGATTGGTGGACTTTGATAAAAGAATCAGTCATATCGTCCAAAATTCTGGATGGTTGCCATTATTGTTCTCATGCTTCTGAGCAGTGAGCCATTGTTAATGGACCCGGCTGTCATGACATTAAGGCCTTTTGTTTTTCTTGCAGCATCACAGTCACGCCTAACTTCTGCAATGATCTCTTCTTCATTGTTTCTCATGAAAGTAAAAGGTGCAAGCTGGCCGTCAATCCGTGTATTTGGCATATGTTTTCTAATTTCATCTACAGTCACCGTTGGTCCGAAATTGCATCCGGTCAGATTGAAATCCGCAAGCTGAGGAAGAAGGTGTGACATTGCAGAATCAGAATGCTGGTAACGCTTGTTCCTGTCGTATAAAGGACTTTTGTCGGAATAGTCAAAAACCTTCCTTAAAACAGGGTAACCAAACAATGCATACATCTCCGGTGTAAGCAGGTTGCAGTCATCATCATAGAACCTGAACCCATGAGGAGAGTTCTTAGCTGTATATCCTGCTTCTTCATCCATGACAGCCATAATGGCAATTATTACATCTGCTATTATTTTGCTGAATCGCTTAGCAAGATCAGGTTCATCAATTATAAGGAAAATCAGGTTTTCAACACCAAACAAGGAAGTAGCCAGTGTTACAGGCCCTCTTACACTTCTAACCTGATTAGGTCTTTTCCCGTATTTCTCAAATATGCGTTTCTTTTCGGAATGCCAGTTTTCAGGCAGAATGAAATCCCTGATGTCTGTTCTTTCAACCCTGTCAAGAAGCCCGTCGAGTTCCAAAGGTGTTTTTACAGACCCTTCAAGCCATATTGAAATTTCATTGGCAACATATCTGCCTTCAAAGACTTCACCAATCTTTTTGATTTCAGGAAAGCATTCATCCTCGGTCGGATAATATTCACTCAGAAGTCTGCGTCCGACGATTTTCTCCGCCTTGTCATTATATCGTCTGTTGAGCTCCATGCGCCTTTCCCTGTCCATGGGAAGCCATGGTTTGCCGGGCTCATCAAGCTCTGCAAAAACACATTCATCGGACATCCTTATAGCCATCGCAGCCTGAGGTGCATCCTTGGAAAAGCAATTGTCCTCGTGGGCTTTTTCATCATCTTCCCAGAATCTTTCAATATCAAGTCCAGGCATAATACCCCTCCCGAAAGTATCTTACCACACTTTTTCTAATTTCACCTCCGGGGTAAAATTAAAAAGATTTAAATTTTACCCCGGAGGTGAAATTAGAAAAATGGGAATTGATATAAGGGGTGAAAGTCTATATAGTATGAAATGAGCTTTGGAAGGGAGAGTAACATATGGATAATTTAGTTCGCAGGACTTTTACATTCACAAGCAATTCACTGGAGGAGTTCGAAAGCAAGGTGGTCAGGGCGAAATCCCTGGGAGCAACCCACATCACCATTTCCCAGATTGAAAAAAGCAGGTGGCAGTGGGAACGGGACCTGTCTGATCCATATCCTAACTGGAGTATGCTGGTTACTTCATTGTTCAAAATAATTGTCCCGGATGAATTAAGGGAGTGGCTTCCTGTCGATTATGCAGACCGCAATCTTGATTTAATTATTAAAAGGAGCAGAATTCTGGAGAAGTATGGCCTCAAGGGTTCGTTCCACATGAAGGAACCTGCCTATCTTCCTGAAGAAGTATTTACTGAACATCCGGAGTGGCGGGGTCCAAGATGTGACCACCCAAGAAGGGCAAAGAACCATTACTTCAGTCCTTGCATAGACAGGGATGATATCCTTGCCATGTACGAAAAAGCCATGTATAAATTATGCAGTGCTGCAAATATTGAGTACTTCCACATCTTCACCAATGACAGTGGGGGCGGTTTGTGCTGGAGCACCGGCCTGTATACGGGGAAAAATGGTCCTGAATGGTGCAGGTCGATTCCTATGAACAAACGGGTCGGCAAATTTCTGGACACCCTGAAAAGAGGAACAAACAAAGCCGGTGTTGATGCCTGGATTGAAATAAATTCAAATATCGGAATAAAGGAACCGGAACATGAAATGGATGCAATGTGGCCGTTCCTGCCTGATTACCAGGCTGTCAACAAGAAATCCAATGATGGAAGACCCCTGGCGGCTGAGGTTTTCATGAACTGGGAGTATACAATTCAACCTGTGAAGAACATAGCACGTCCTTTTGACTTTCTTGAACAGTATGAAAAGGCAAATGCATCGGGTCTTCCTGCGCAGTTGATTACAGTGGATGATACCGACTTCGATGTCTATTACAGGCTTATGGATAAATTCAATTCCAATCCCACCAAAGGTCTTACTGACAGAACCGTTCTGATAAGGGAAACTGCATCAGATATAGCCGGGAGTGAAAATGCCGATGAATTGGTTGATATATGGGCAAAGACCGAGAAGGCCGTTCTGCACTTCATTGATACAGGCCTTGAGGGACTGGTGTCCTGTGCAGTCAACCAAAGATGGATCAACAGACCCTTTGTGCTGTTCCCGGATGAACTGACTTTTGAAGAAAAGGATTATTACAGAAGATTCCAGTTCCAGGCCAATGATGAGGCACATGCAAATGATCTTCTTGATATTCAGAACAGCTCTTTCATACGTGGATATTCAGGAGTATTCCTTGCCTCAATGGCTTTGAAAAAGGCAATGGCATTGCTGGAGGAAGCATCAGACAAAGCAAGGAAAATTAAAGGTTTGGAACTATACAGTGACAGGCTCATGCTCCTTTCATGTTTCATGAAGAACTCCTATAATGCGATACGGTTCCAGCATATCGTTGATACAGCCGATTATGAAAGGGTTGTTGAAATCAGTCCCGAATGGCCTCTCGATGCTGAACCCGCCTTGTTGAAGTTCGAAGAAATCACCAGGGCGGAAATAGACAACACCAATAAGATAATAAGCCTAATCAAAGACCGGGAACAGGAGATGTTACTGATGGCACCTACCCATGAGCTCGAGGACATCTTCCTTTTCAGCCCGCAGCTATGCAGCCAAATGAAGCTAAAAACCCGGACTATGATAAACCATCTGCTGGACGGGAAACGCCTCTTCGTAACACACAATAAATAGAGTCTTTAAAAACCCCGGAAACCCACCGGGGCTTTTTTCTATGAAAATTCAAGACCGATATGAATATTTACCTGTCAGGAAAATATTTTCCTGACAGGTGATTATTAGGAAAATTACTCTATCAGGTTGAGCTATCTGTGATATAATATTTTTGCATGAAAGGTAATACTATGAAGGAAATGAATCAGCAGGAGAAGGATTGGTACAGACTGGATAATTCGGCCAAGATATATCCTGCTATTGTAAATGACAGACAGACCACATTATTCAGGGTTGCTTTTACCCTCAAGGAGGAAATAAATCCGGATGTACTGCAGGCAGCCCTTGAGAAAATAAATCCAAGGTTCCCATATTTCAATGTCAGTCTCAGGAATGGGTTTTTCTGGAACTACCTTGAAAGAAATTATGATCTGCCCTCAGTTCATTGCGACACCCCTTCCCCTTGTGAAAATATAAATAAAATCTACAACAACGGTTTTCTATATAAAATTCTGTACTTCAAGAATAGAATTGCCGTTGAATTTTCCCATGTCATGTCCGATGGGTATGGTGCCCTGGAGTATGCAAAGACACTTGTGCTTGAATATCTGAGGTTATCCGGCCACAACATCGAAAATGACGGTTCCATCTTTGATATTGAAGCTGAACCGGATCCCGGTGAATTCCTTGATGACCACATAAGATACACAAGGATCTATGGCAAGCCTACCGAGGAAGAAAAAGAAAGGAATCTTTTTGGCAATATCAAAGCTTTTCTGGTAAAAGGCCGGGTACTGCCTGCGGACATTTTCAATGTAATCACGGGCATAGTGCCATATGACAAAATCAGGAGTGTATCCAAATCCTATGATGCTACCATCACTGAGTTCCTGGTCGCCATATATCTGGAAAGCCTAATTGAGGTACAGCGCCGCCAGGTCAAAAATCCGGCAAAATACAAAAGTGTTGCAGTCCAGGTTCCTGTCAATATGAGGACCCGCCTTGAATCCAGCAGCATGCGTAATTTCTCCCTTTTTGTTACACCGACTCTTAATCCTCCTAAATTTCCGGATTTTGATGAACTGGTTCCATTCACCAGGGATTTCATCAGGGAATATACAAAGACAAACAGGCTTGTCAATATAATGAGGGACAACGTTTCCGTGGGCGAAAGCCCTTTGGTCAGGCACGTCCCCCTGTTCCTCAAGCTTCCGATTACAAGATACATCGTCAACACAAGCGGTTCCTCCCAGCACTCCGGAACCTTATCAAACCTCGGACCGGTAAAAATACCACCGGGAATGGTTGAGCATGTGGATGAAATCACCTGCAATCTTAGCCCTGACCCCCACGCAAAAACTTCTGCAGCAGTACTGGGCTATAATGGAAATATATATATTACCTTCGGAAGGGTTATAAAAGACCCGATTATTGAACGACTGGTATTCAAAAGACTGATAAAATTCGGAATTCCGGTCAGAATACAAAGCAATTGTTAAAGGAGTACCCTTATGTCATACTGTGTTGAATGCGGTGTAGAGCTTGCTGATTATCATGAAAAATGTCCCCTATGCAGTACCGCCGTAAATAATCCCAACAGACCCCTGGACTTTTCCAAAAATGATTATCCCATCTTCAAGAAGCATCATGCAATCACAAACAGACGGAGGGTAGTTAGGAGGCTCGTAGGCTTCATTCTGTCAATGAGCTTCATGATGATGGCCCTTATTCCGATGCTAATAGACCTGATGGTCGAGTCAAGGCTCAGCTGGTCCTTGTACCCACTCTTTGCCTGTCTGCTTCTTTGGACCTCAATTGCAATTCCCTTCTTCAAGAAACGAAATACCTTCTTCGGAGACTTTTCACTTGCATGGATTGGTACGGCTGTCTTCATTGTAATAATAGATTTGCTTTCATCAACCGGCTTTACATGGTCACGTTTTGTCATTTCATCAATGCTGCTTGTATGGGTTCTGATGGCAGGCATTTTCATACCGGAAAAAATCAGGAAGTTCGTCCCGGTTCTGCTCGCATATATTGTCGCATCGGTTGGATATTTCCTGCTGATTGCATCCTGGATAGCTGAAAGATCCGCAATACTATCACTGGTCCTTCCCCTGGAAGGCGTCGTAGTGCTTGTATTCTTGGTGTCATTCTTCCTTGTCCGTTCGAAGATGCATGGAGTATTAAACTTCATACTGCTGCTGCTTGCAGATGCTCTTGCAATCAGTCTTTTATTCGACCTGATAATTTCACATTATGTGATGGGAAGATCCATGCTCACATGGTCATTGATTGTCACCCTGGCTCTTGTACCCATGATAATCACTGCCATCATCATAAAGAAAAGGCTTCGTGTCCGCGGTTTGATTTCCAAAAAACTTCACAGGTGATCAAACTAAATCCCTTGCAAGAACAGGTACATCATTTTCTATCGTTGGTCTGTGCTTGTTCAGATAATTGGTACACCACTCATCAGGTTCATCAGGACTCATACTTCTGCATATGGCAGTATAGAGCACAACTTCACGGAGTTTCAGGAAATCCGGAAGTCGCCTCATCCATATGTCTCCAATTACATTCTCAGTGGAGTATCCATCCATGAAATGATGCAGGAAAAATTCAGCAAAGTCTTCCTTTGAGTTGAAATCATTCCTTGACATCATGGAATAAAAAATCGCGATGGCGATATCACTGACAAAGTGCTTGTACGCACAGTCATCAAAGTCAAATATGGTAATCCTTCCGTTGTCATGGAAGAAATTACCCTGATGGACATCGGTGTGGATGAGACCATAGGAATCCCTGTCTGTCTTGAATGACTTTATCCTGGTAATGGTTTCACCTGTTTTTTCAATTATCTTTTCCTGCTCAGTTGGGATATATTTGTCAAAATCCCTGATGAGATATTCATCAAACCATTGGAATCTTGGCTTTTTTACAGGAATATATGACTTTGTGAGTCTGTGCAATTTCCCGACAGCTTTTCCCCATTGCCTGAACAAGGTCCGGTCCCAGACATCCCTCCCCGGAGGTTTTCCCGGAGCTTTTTCAATCGATGATGCAATGAAATATGAATCCCCTGAGGAAATCTTCTCTGCGAGCAAACCATTTTCTGAATAAACTGCACCGGCAACATCACCGCCGTTTTCGGTCAGATACCTGACCCATTCCATCTCCGCCGTCAGGTCATCCATGCTGCGATGAAAGCTGTGCGTAATCCTAAGTATATGATCCTTCCCGTTCTTGCTGTACTCATATATGAAACTTTCAAAGCCACCTAGTTTCCTGACTTTTGCAGGTTCAACCCCATACCTGGCAGCTGCTTCCATGAGGATTGATTCGTTGTAAAGTTCCTTAATTCGCCTGTCCATAACACCTCTGACAATCTATATGTTCCACCTGTATCTGCATTTCTCCCTGTAACCTTCCTTATATAATTCATTGTCGGGGGGCAGCTCTACTATCTCAATGAATTCAGCTCCAATGTAGTCACAGGTTTTTCTCGACGGGATATTATCCGGGCTGTTGGTTATTATCAGATATTCCATACCATGTTCCCGGGCCAGCTGCCTCATCATCAGACATGCCTTTGCAGCAAAATGGTTGCCCCGGTATTCCTCATGTACTCCATAACCTATATTGCCCCCATAGAATGTGTTTCGGTTGTGACCTATTCTCAAATCACACCTTCCGACTTCTATGTCAGTGCCGCTTTTCACCATACTGAACTGATAGCTTGGAACATATCCCTTTTCCGCATCAGATGGTTTTCTGGCAGTTACAACCAGATCAATTTCATCACCCTTTATTTTATCAACATCCCTGAAGTAAAACATATCTTCTCCTAGAGTTTCATATAATAAGTCAGTTTCTCAAGTTTTCTGTCAAATCCCGCCTTCTCATATGCTTTTCTTGCCGGAATATATGCATCCTCATTCATTGTCGAAACCTCTGCTGCAACCATACCTTCACTTCTGAACATCTCAAGCACAAGGTCATACATGGCAGACCCTATACCCCTGCCCTGGAAGTCCGGGTCAACTGCGTTGTTGCAAATGACTCCTATCCGTCTTATCCGGTCAAGTTGTACTGTTACAAAGCCCGCAATGACTCCATCCGCCTCAACCTTGAATGCCTGCCTGTCCCGGTTACCCTGAAAAAAGGGCTCCATGGAATCCACCTTTGCCTTCTTCCAGTCAGGGAATATGACATTGAACAAGTCCTCACCAAGGATTTCCTTGTATTCGGCATAACCCTTTTCCCATGCCCTTGCGGCAATACGGGCACATTCAAACAAATCATTGTAACCGGCTTCGGAAATCTCCAGTCCCATCACTTTCCTCCTATGACCCTGTCTGCCTCTGCAGTAATTTCATTTATCTCCCGTATTGCTGAATCATTCAAGGGACATCTGTTGGGTGAATTTTCCAGGAGTATAATAGCCCTTTCCGTGGCCTTGTCAAGCATGGTATGGGGATCTTTGATATAGGAAGATGTCGTTCTTCTGTCCATCAGATTCGGAAACCACATTGATGTCCTGTAATTCTCATAGGTATGTTCGGACATCAGATATTCAGCTCCTTTTGGAGCAACCCTGAGTATTTCGTTAACGGCCATTGCATCATCAGAGACATCTATTCCATCCAGCATTCTCTGCATGTAATCCCTGGCTTCCATATCAAGCACCATCTGTACGGGGCTTACAGTATCAGATTGTGAGAGTACACCAGCGGCACCGAAGAACCTGTCCCCGCTCATCACTCCGAGGGAAAGGTCGAAGACTTTTTCCATCATCGACTGAACACCCACAGTAGCAGCAGAAGTGGTAGGAGGTATCCCTGATTTCGCCGGTACCCCGAACAAATAGTAGCCCATATCCTTGCCCATCATCCTCCGTAGATTGCTGTCCGGTCCGGGCTGGCAGTGGATGTTTGATGTAAAGTCGAAGATATTGGTGGATGACACATAGCCACAGATATAATCATCCATTGCAAGGGAAATGACATTTGCCCCTATTACCTCTGCCACCTCCTGGACAATGGCTCCGGCAGGTGTAACCGGGGAACTTGCTCCGCTGACCGGCATTATGGTTATCTGAACTTTATGCCCAAGTATCTTCCTGCTGATCATAGTCCCTTCAATGGTTTCACGGCAAATCATGAAGGGAGAATTAATCCAAAGTTTGTGGTAACAGATTTCACTGCCCATGGTCTTTGCTTTTTCAGAATCACCGAGTGCCGTTTCAAGAATCCTGTACATGTACGGAACCGCTTCAGCAGAAAATGGCGAAACCCTCCATGGGCGCTCACTGTTCAAGGCTATTGTTGCGAATGCATGTATATCAGTGGTCTTGACATTCACATCCTGCGGAAGTATTCCAGGATGTGTTCTGCCGACCCCCATGGCGTCCAGCATCCTGTGATATGCAGCCAGGTCTTCCCTTGTTGCAGGTCTCAATGAATTGTCATAAGGACAGTTCCAATAGGTAGCCTGACCCGACATCAGCCAGTCAATCTTGTCTGATAGAGGATGTGGCATCTGTATTTCCTCATTACGGAATGCCTTTATCCTGTCCATGGTGTAATCCAGTACTTTTTTTGGGATTGCCATATGTCCATCATTTATGATGCATCCAAAATCAGACATCATCTGATTGAACTCTTCCGTACCGTCTGCCTTGAAACCTACTTCCCCGATGACCCTGAGTCCATTTGAGATAAACCTGCCGCCATCCTGCTCATTAATGATCCTGCTCCGGCCGAAATTCAACCTGCGAATATAATCCTCCATGCCTGTTACCCTTTCTTTTATCAAACAGTTTTTTTCTTCCAGAATCCCTGCAGATATCCAATGAATCCAACGGTGCATATGACAACATTGCTGAGTATTATCGCATACCATACAGACTTCTCTTCAAAGTTTGTATAGTTCTTCATGATAAGAATCATTGGTATACGAAGAACCCACAGTCTTCCTATCATCATAAGTGACGAGAATTTTGTATGCCCGGTCCCCTGGTAAAGACCTATCATACTTTGGAAAATCCCCATGAGGGGCAATGCCAGTATTATCATATAGAGGAAGAATGTCCCCTGTTCAATGACTACAGGATTGTCTGAGAATATCTCCATGATGCCTTCGGTGGTAAGAGCCATTATTGCACCACCTGCAACAGCGAAAATCATTGAATACCCGATGCTCCATTTGAATGCTCCCTTGACTCTTTCGATGTTGCCGGCGCCCAGGTTCTGACCCGCAATTGTCGTAAGGCCCCATCCGATGCCCATAAGAGGCATAAGAACAACGGAATTCACCCTGCTTCCTATTACATAGGCAGCAAGTGTCAGCTCACCGAAGGACTTGACCATTACCATCATGATTGTAAATCCAATGGCTGCAGTGGCTTGCCCGAGGGAGGCAGGGACTCCGAGTTTCATAATCTTTCCTATGATTGTTTTATCAAAACGCAGGTCTCTGAGGCTTGGTTTTATACCAAGTTTTCCAATGGAGATCCCGACTATGACAGCAATGGCTATTACACTCCTTGCGAAGGTGGTTGCAATTGCAGCACCGGCAACTCCC
>DAINQB010000033.1:0-4906 GCA_036743175.1 Bacillota bacterium
TTCTGGGTCTTCCATTCTTCCCTTACGTCCATTTTGTCTATGATTATTTTACCTAGATAGGTTCTTCCACCAAACAGTCTGTTGTTGATATGGCCGTTCAGGCTGATGGAAACGGTTTCAAATGATTGTGGATCGCCTTCAACAAACATGACACCTTCAAAATCATTTACAACTTCCTTTGGCCATATGTGAAGCGGCAGCCACACTGCAAATATTCCACTTAATATCATTATCGCAATCACCGAATACTGGATGACTTTTTTCATAAATGGGGGTCCTTTCAATTCAAGGGTATATAGTACCTGCCAATTATAGCATATTTGGAATTGCTGTCATATAATAATGGAGAGAGGTTACATTCAATGCAATCATACATGTTCCTTCCAATCGATGGGCGTCCGGCTGATTTGCTGGCAAATCTTTCTGAAGCGAAAGTGCTTGCAATCGATACGGAAACCACAGGACTGGATCCACTGAACGATAGACTAAGGCTGATTCAAATAGCCTCATTCGGCAATCCCGTTTATGTTATTGACTATTGGAAATGTGCTGAAAATGACAAGAAAATATTGTATGACCTGTTCTCATCAAACTCTGTCAAGGTATTCCAGAATGCCAAGTTCGATATCAATTTCCTTAAAGCAGAAGGCTTTGTAATCAATGGTCAGGTCTTTGATACTATGCTTGCGGCTCGTCTGCTGAGGACACCTCAGGGCCCCCCGGGATACAGCCTTGCAGCAATAAGTGAGTTCTTTCTGGGGGAAAACCTTCCAAAGGAAGAACAGACAAGTGATTTCTCAGGAGAATTGAGAACAGAACAAATTGAATACGCAGCCCGGGATGCATCAATCCTACTGGAACTTAGGAGTGTGATGGCACCTGCTCTCAAGGCAAATGAGCTGGTCGAAATAGCCGCCATTGAGTTCAATTGTACAAAGGCAATTGCCGATATTGAATACAACGGGATATCCATAGACCATGAAAAGTGGGATATTCTGACCAGAAAAACCCGCGAAAACCTTCTGGACTCGGAGCGAAAACTTTTGTCCTTTGCAGGCAATACAGTCATTCAACCCGACTTCTTCGGAAATGAAACCAATATAAGCATCAACCTGAACAGCAACCAGGATATACTTGATTTATTATCTAAAAATGGTGTAAAGGTTCCGGACACATCCAAATACTCCCTGTCTCCATACAAATCCCATCCTGTTGTTGAAAGTCTGTACGAATACAGAAAATCGGCCAAATTACTCTCGGGATTCCTTGAGCCGCTTCCAGGGTTCATCAACAGTAAAACCGGCAGAATACATGCACATTACGGACAGATAGGAGCCTACAGCGGAAGAATGAGCTGTACATCTCCCAACATGCAGCAAATACCAAGAGACCAGGAAATACGCAGCTGTTTCATTCCGGCCAAGGGGAATAAATTTATTATCGCTGATTATTCCCAGATTGAGCTGAGGGTTGCCGCCCAGATTGCCGGTGACGAAAGAATGATAGAGGCATACAAAAAAGGCGGAGACCTGCACCGGCTTACTGCATCCCTTATAACAGGAACTCCCATTGAAAAGGTAACCTCCGAACAAAGACAGGCAGCCAAGGCTGTGAATTTCGGCCTTATATTTGCTATGGGAGCCAGGGGGCTTCAGGCATATGCAGGTGATACATACGGTGTTGAGATGTCCCTTGAAGAAGCAGAGTCATTCAGGGAGAGATTCTTCAATGCATATAAAGGTATCAGGCAGTGGCACGATTCGATAAAGGCCCGGCCTCCGAGGGTTTCAAGAAGCCTAACAGGACGAAGATACTTCTTTGGTGAAGATACAGGAATTGCAGCATTGTACAATACCCCGGTACAAGGTACCGCAGCAGACATTGTAAAAAGAGCCCTTGGAATGCTAATGGATACATTGAAAGGTACAGGAGCCGGTATTGTTGCTGTCGTACATGATGAAATACTGCTCGAGGTTCCCGAATCGGAAGCCGAGGAAACTGCATTACTGTTAAAAAATACAATGGAAGCAGCCGGAGACGGATTCATGACTGATGTTCCTCTTGTGGCAGAGGCTCATCTTGCATCAAGCTGGGCTGAAAAATAGCCAAAATACAGCAAAACCCCCACCGAAGTGAGGGTCCTGCCTTTATATATATGTCAATTAGAATCAGGAAATATCAATTCTTCCCAAATTTGTTTTGGCTGTTATGATTATCTTCCTTTTGGCATCTTCATAACCGTTTGTTTTTCCTTCATATTCCAGGTCCCTGTTTATGGTACAGGGGAAGTTTACGGTCACCCTGCCGTTCCTGCCTGCCTGTGCCTTGAACATGGCTCCTATGTCATCGGGAATCTTTATCCTTACATTACCATTCGATGTCTTCAGGTTCATGATACCCTTGGAACCCACCAGGTCGAAGTCTTCCATGGATATGGAAGCGTTTGATGTACTGGCCTCAAAGTTATCGGACTTGCTTCCATTGCATCTGATGCTTCCGTTTGTTGTATTGCAGTCAAGCAATTCAATCTCAGAATCCTGAATTATGATTGAACCGTTGCTGGTTTCAACACCTGCCTTTTCGGATTCACAATTGCTCAGGGTCACGGAACCATTCTTTGTATGAGCCTTGATGACCGGACTCTTTATTCCATCCAGCCTCAGACTTCCATTCTTGGTAATGAATTCTGCATCATCTGTATTCAGCGGACAGCAGCGAAGACTTCCATTCTTGGTAATTGCCTTTATGCTCTTATAATTTATGGAAGGAATCCTGATCTCCATGCTGACTCCACCATCAACCCCTGATGCATCTATGAATAATTCCTTGTCAGAACTCCTCACATCAACAAGCTTCATGACTTCGTCCACATCCTGCTTTGTATATATGCTGTAGACCACGTTAATCTTGTCTTCACCGGGCAGCAGCCGCACACTGCCGTTCTTGCCTATCAGCTCAAGCTTCATGTCTTCCTTTGCTTCATAGGTGCAATGCCTTTTTTCTGATGTGGTAAACCAGTTGCCGGGATCTATCTCAGGGAAGTTGCTGAATGCTTCTTTGGTGGAACCGACGATGTCGTTCACCATATTTTCGAGGCCTTCTGCCATTTCTTCCATCTTTTCATCGAAAGACTTTTTCCTGACTTTCTTCTCTCTGGTATTGTACTGTGTATATCGATATGACTGTTCATCCTTCTTCGACTCTCCTTTGTTTTCAATGGCATCAATCAGCTTCGCTGCATCTTCATTTGATATTTTGCCATCCTGGACCATCTTTAAAATCATCAATATTTCTTCACGTGCTTCCATATGATTTACCTCTTTTCCTTAAGCAACTCAAGTGCTTCATCTATGCTTAGTTCCCCTTTTTCAAGGCTTTCGAGAACTGCTGTATTGTCTTTCCTGTCACTATCATGCAGTTTTACGTCCAGTGCGCCGGCAACCTCGTCAAGCCTGCTCTTTACAGTGGGGTAAGAAATTCCTAGTTCCTTTTCAACTTCCTTTATATTGCCTTTGCACATTATAAAAACTTTTATGAACTCAAGTTGTCTCTCATTCAGGTTCGTAAACCCTGAAAGATAGAATGTTCCGGTCATCTGCATGTCGCATCCTGTACAGCTGACCTTGTCTATCTTCAGTTCTCCGCCGCAAACGGGACATTCACCCGGGACATAATTCTTTTCCATTTTTTCACCTCTTAAAGTTTATGTTTGAATTATATGACCTTATATTTGATATGTCAATACAATTTATTAATTTTTTAAATGTATTTATTAATATTTTTAATATTTGACTTTACTGTTTTAAGTTTTGACTTAAATTTCTATATTTGCACCAGGGATAATTGGTACAAATGGCAATTCTTCCCCTCATACTGTTTCTATAGAAGAGCTTTCCACCGCACCTTGGACAAATACCCTCCTTCTTCCGGTGAGAAATCAAGCCGAGTTTTCTTATGTGCTCACCCTTGATTTTTCGACCTGTCAGCATCTTATTCTGAAGATCCTGCCATGTAACCGCAATTTCACCTTTCTGCCTTTCGTTTCCTGCTATCTTTTTTATGCATCCAGGAAGCTTCTGTGGTGTAACAACGGGTATGCGACCAATAACCTCAGGTTTCGCCAATGGACCAAGACAGACTATGGGGTATATCCTGACAATATCCGGTACAATTTTGTTTTCCTTAAGCATACGGACATGATAAGAACTCTGACGCATAGGATTGTATACTTTCGCATTGTGACCCTTCTTTCGCATAGTCCAGTACTTTCTGCGCCAGTCCCCTTCAATTATTCCATTGTAATTCTTAGTTTCAATTACAAATACAACTCCCCTGCCTATGACCAGGTGGTCAATCTGCATGAATAAACCGTTGTAAGCCGGGAAATATACATCGTTGAATACTCGAAACCTGCGTTTATCAAGGAATTTCAGAACGAACCTTACAATCAGTTCGCCAATGAAACCTTTCACAACCGGCAAAGTCATTGTGAAATAGACCAATATTACAGCTACTAAAAAAACAGGATACCACATAGTGACCTCCTGTTAAATATTACCATATTTTGTCATTTGCTACAATTTAACCAATCATCCTTGGGATGATTGGTTAAAAAGTGCTGAACATCCTTGGGATCATTGGCTAAAAAGTGCTGAACATCCTTGGGATCATTGGCTGAGCGGTCACGTCATCCGACGGATAACGTGACCGTTGCTTAGTTTCATTACTGTCCGCAGCACTTCTTGTATTTCTTGCCGGAACCGCAGGGACATGGGTCGTTTCTGCCGACCTTCTGGGAAACAGCCGTATTGTCTACGTTATACTGCTTCTTTATTTCAACCCGTTCCTCCAGGGATAGCACATTGTCCCATTCCTTCAGCAGATAAAGCCAGTTGGCCTTTGCCTT
>DAINQB010000033.1:5006-27750 GCA_036743175.1 Bacillota bacterium
TCCGTCAGGACTCCGAAGAACCTCTCAATGGACCCCAGCAAAGCCCTGTGTATGACATATGGTCTTTCCTTTTCACCATGGTTGTTTACAAAGTTCAGGTCAAATCTTTCAGGTAGGTTGAAGTCGAACTGAATCGTCGAACACTGCCACTCCCTGTTCAGGGCATCCTTAATTTTTATATCAATCTTTGGCCCGTAGAAAGCTCCGCCTCCCTCATCGACTTCGTATTCAAGACCTTCTTCCTTGATTACTGCCTCGAGTGCTGCAGTTGCATCATCCCAAAGCTGCTGCTCTCCCACTGACTTCTCTGCCGGCTTGGTAGCCAGATAAAGTTTGAACTTCTCAAATCCGAATGACTTCAGCATGAAGATACAGAACATTACCGTCTTTCTGATTTCATCGGGCATCTGATCCTTCCTGCAGAAAAGATGTGCATCATCCTGGGTGAAGCCCCTGACCCTGAGAAGCCCATGGAGAACACCGCTCTTTTCATATCTGTAGACCGTTCCAAGTTCAGCCCACCTAAGCGGCAGATCCCTGTAGGAATACAGCTTGCTCTTGTATATGGCAATATGGAAGGGACAGTTCATTGGCTTTATGTAATATTTATTGTTGTCCACATCCATGGGAGAGTACATGTTCTCGTCATAGAAACCAAGATGTCCGCTGGTTTCCCAAAGGTTGGCCTTGCCTATATGAGGTGAATAAACAATCTCATATCCATTCTTAAAATGCTGGTCGCGCCAGAAATCCTCTATCAGGCTTCTTATCCTGGCTCCCTTCGGATGCCACAGCACAAGACCCGCTCCGATATTATCCTCCACAGAGAAAAGTTCAAGCTCCTTGCCAAGTTTACGATGGTCTCGTTTTTCTGCCTCAGCAAGAAAGTTGAGATACTGCTTGAGCTCCTTTTTGTTATCAAAGGCAGTTCCATAAATCCTCTGGAGCATCTTGTTCTTTTCATCGCCCCTCCAGTATGCTCCCGCAACCTGCATGAGCTTAAATGACTTCACTCCGCCCGTGGACGGCAGATGTGGCCCAGCACACAAGTCGGTAAAATCTCCCTGTCTGTAGAAGGATATCTCCTCGCCTTCCGGAAGTTCCTCGATGAGCTCAACCTTATATGGTTCGTTCATCTGCTTCATAAGAGCTATTGCTTCATCCCTTGGAAGAACAAATCTCTCTATTGCATTGTCCTCATCGATTATCTTCTGCATTTCCTCTTCGATCTTGCCAAGGTCATCCTCTGAAAAAGTTGTTTCCAGGTCAAAGTCATAGTAGAAGCCGTTTTCAATCGGCGGCCCTATGGCAAGCTTCACATTCTTATAAAGCCTTTTTATTGCATTTGCCATGACATGGCTTGCAGTATGTCTGAAAACATGTCTGCCACCCTCATCCTCAAACTTCAGAAGGTTCAGGCTTGCATCCTTCTCAATAAGCTGTGTCAGTCCGCTCAGCCTGCCGTCAATTTCTGCTGCTACGCAAACCCTGGCAAATCCCTCGCTTATGTCCATTGCAACCTGCAACGGACTAACGGGATTGTCATATTCCCTGACACTTCCATCCTTCAAACTAATCCTAATCATTCGCCCATCTCCTTTAATTCTTCCGGAAGATGCAAAAAACCCGCCTCCCGGATAATATCCAGGGGCGGGAAATATCCCACGGTTCCACCCTGATTGGCACAAGTGCCTTCTCATTGATGATTATATCGTAATCAACGCTTCCGCTCCGGGGTGGTCTTCGGTCAAGGTCTTCTGCCGGGGATTTCAGCCTGGTCCCCCGCTCTCTTGAGAAGTTCCGGTGACGTACTCTTCCCTTCACTGCGGTCGAATTTATGTACATTATAAACAATGGGCCGGGAAAGTCAAGGCAACTGTTCAATATGCAATACAAATGTAATATAATCATAGATATTATGGAGGTTTGAATGAAGATACTTATTGCACCCGATTCATACAAAGGCTGTCTTGGCTCCCTTGAAGTTGCCATGGCAATGACAAAGGGCATCAAAGCCATATCAGCGGACATTGAAACCGTGTCCATTCCTTTTGCAGACGGCGGGGAGGGCACTGTTGAAGCAATGCTGGCAGGTGCGGGAGGCAGGATTGTCAAAGCCCGGGTAACGGGTCCTCTTGGAGATAAGATAGATTCATTCTACGGTATTCTTGATGACGGGCACACAGCAGTGATTGAAATGGCCGCAGCATCAGGCCTTGCACTTGTACCTGAAGACTCCCTGAATCCAATGCTAACAACAACATATGGAACCGGCGAGCTGATCCGTATGGCCATGGATGCCGGTTGTACAGATATAATCATCGGTGTCGGTGGTAGCGCAACCAACGACTGTGGCACGGGAATGGCCCAGGCACTTGGTGTTGTATTTTATGATGAAGACAAGAATGCACTTTCAGGATGCGGCAGGACTTTAAATGAAATACACTCTTATGACGATACGGGACTTGACCCCAGGGTCAGGAATACAAATATCACCGTGGCCTGTGATGTTGACAATCCTCTTTACGGGGAGAAGGGTGCCGCCCATGTCTATTCACCTCAGAAGGGTGCCGATGAAATCATGATAAAGATTCTGGATGAAGGCTTGGAAAACCTAAATTCCATTGTAAATAACCATTGTGGAATTGATATGAATTCAATAAAGGGCTCTGGAGCTGCCGGCGGCCTTGCAGGCGGCTTGGTTGCGTTCACCGGAGCAAAATTGGAAAAGGGCATTAATATTGTCTCGGATGTATGCAGGTTGGATGATAAGATGAAAGAGGCCGACCTCGCCCTGACAGGCGAAGGCAGGACTGATTATCAGACGGCTTTTGGAAAAGTTCCTGCAGGCATAGCAGAATCTGCAGCCAGGTTCAATGTACCTGTCATCTGTATCTCAGGTTCCCTTGGAAAAGGATATGAAGAAATCTTCAATATAGGCATAACGGCTGCGTTTTCAATCAGTCAGGGGCCCGGTTCCCTGGAGGACTCAATGAAAAACGCAGCCGAATATATCGAAAGGACCACACGCAACATTGTGGCTGTCTATATGAAATAGAATCCTATATTCCCCTGCCTTCAAGCTCTGCCAAAGGTGACAGTTTCTTCATCAATGACTCGAACTGTTCCGGAGTAAGTGCCTGGTTTCCGTCACACAGGGCCTCGTCAGGACAGTTATGTACTTCTATCATAAGTCCATCTGCTCCCAGTGATATGGACGCCTTGGCTGCGGGTTCAACAAGCCAGGAAATACCCGTTCCATGACTCGGGTCAGAAATGACCGGCAGATGGCTCAGCCTCTTGACAACCGGCACTGCACACATGTCCATCGTGTTCCTTGTGAAAGTCTCAAAGGTTCTCATTCCCCTTTCGCAGAGGATGATATTTTCATTTCCACCGCTCATGACATATTCAGCAGCCATAAGCCATTCTTCAATGGTTGACGCAAAGCCCTTCTTCAATAGAATCGGTTTTTTCAGCTTACCCAGTTCCTTGAGAAGGCTGTAGTTTTGCATGTTTCTGGCTCCAACCTGGATGATATCTACATTTTCAACGAACTTTCCAAGTACATTGGCATCCATGATCTCTGAAACAATGGGCATCCCGGTTTCTTTTTTTGCAGTAATGAGCATATCAAGGCCCTCTTCACCGAGCCCCTGGAAACTGTAAGGTGAAGTCCTGGGTTTAAAGGCTCCTCCCCTCAGGAATCCTGCTCCTGCTCGTTGAACATCCCTTGCAACTGATATTATCTGTTCTTCACTCTCAACCGAACAAGGTCCGGCTATAATTGCCAGCTTCTTGCCCCCGATCTCATGACCTGCAACCTTGACAACTGTACCATCAGGTTTGAACAACCTGTTGACCTTTTTATATGGTTCCTGGACCCTCATTACCTTGGCAACGATTTCATTCTTTTCAAAACGAACCTCATTGACACTGTGGGTGTCGCCGATCAAACCCAAAATGGTCTGTTCCGCTCCCCTGGACAGGTCCACCCTGAGGCCTATGCCTTCTATTTCCCTTATAAGCTCCTGAAGCTTGTCTTCCGGGGCATGTGGTTTCAATACTATAATCATCTTAATTTCTCCTGTTCTATAAAAAAGAGCTCCCAGCGAGCTCATCAACATTCCTGATCAGTCTGTCTGGTAATCTAAAAAAGGTTTGCAAAAATCCCGGTTTCCTTGTTCGGAACCGGGTTGGGATAGATATATGAGTAGTTTCCATTGTGTATAATCATGTTAATCCTCATGTACATTCTATCTACTCTGCAATAGTAAATCAATGTTTATTATTCACGATTTTATAATTTACCTAACCACACAACCAATCATCCTTGGGATGATTGGCTAAAAAGTGCCGAACATCCTTGGGATGATTGGCTAAAAAGTGCCGAACATCCTTGGGATGATTGGTTAAAAGGTTATTTTTCGGGGAGGATTTCGATCCAGTAGCCGTCGGGATCTGCTATGAAGTACAGGCCCATGTCTTTGTTTTCATAGCAGATGACCCCGTTCTTCTTGTGGAGTTCGTATGCTTTGTCAAAGTCATCGACACGGAATGCCAGATGGATTTCATTGTCGCCAAGATTGTAAGGCTCTTTTCTGTCCCAGAGCCAGGTCAGCTCTACCTGATGCCCGGAAACTGCATCACCCATGAACACAAGGGTGAATCTTCCTGCTTCACGGACCTTCCGGACTTTCTCCTCAAGACCCAGGTTTTCCTTATAAAAGGAAATGCTTTTTTCCAGGTCTAATACGTTTATGTTGTTGTGTACATATCTGAATTTCATATCTGCCTCCCATAAAAATATATTTTATCATAGTAAGATCTATCGGAAAGGTCTTTGCTGACCCTCCTGATAAAGTTCCAGTCATCCCAGAAATGAATGGGACAAACCCGTTCAACCGATGAATTTTCCATAAGGTGGTCAATTGAATAGTATCTGGCATTCTCAAGTCTCTGGTCCACCGGAATGAACGCTGTATCAATCCTTGTACTGCTAAGTTTGTCTATCTCAGCCTTGAATCTTTCTTCCATCCCGGCATTGTATTCATCAGGCTCCCCTTCCCAATGCCACCAGTTGAGATCCCCTGAATGGAAAACAACACCATCAGGCGTTTCGACCACATAGGCTACCCCCTCATCAGTGGAACCCAGTGTTCTGACGATAATCCCGTCAAACCTAAGTTCTTCATCCGCTCCCATCCTGAAGATATCTCCATGCCTTTCAAAAACAATATCAGATGAAAGAATATATCTGATATCAGGATTAAGTTCCCTCCACTTGAATATCCCTTTGTCAAAATGATCCCTGTGACCATGTGAAACAAAAACAAGCACATTCCTGGCTTTTTTGATTGCTTCCTCATCAATGCCCTTCTTATAGTAATCAAAGACCAGAAGTGTTTCACCTGCCAGAACCGAAACTCCACTGTGATACAGATACTTAACTTCCATTCCCGCTCCTCAATGTAATTCTGACAATCTCCGGCCGGGCAAAAAATCTCATTGGAGGTGTTATGGTTCCGACGCCGCTTGTCACAATCAACCTGATATCATTATAATCAATTTCACCGTACCTGAACTTATTCCAGTAGGCGGAAGGTATCAGAGGTGCCCACAATCCGAACAACGTAACCTGCCCGCCATGGGTATGCCCTGAAAGCATAAGGTCAGGTTTCACCCCGGAAATCCCGGCAATATAATCAGGATTGTGCGAAACCAGAATTGAAAACAACCTGGGATCCAGATTCAGTTCCTGAACCCCCATGTCATAATCGCCGACTCCAGCTATCTCAATTGAGGCTCCGTCCCTTTGCACGGTGACACCAATGTTTTCGATGTCAGTAATTCCTGCATATGCAAATCCATCCCTGGTAGCCTGTTCACCATCCCAGTGGTCATGGTTTCCAAGTACACCCATGACTCCATCAGGGGCAGAGAGACCTTTCAATGCCGAAAAGACCTCAGGTACATACAGCGGTCCCCTGTGGACATAGTCTCCGCCAAGAAGTATGAGGTCCGCCCCCATGGAGTTCATCCTGTCCCTGAGTTTTTCCACCCGTTCAACTGAGAAATACGGGCCATGGTGGATATCTGAAACAAAAAGTATTTCATACCCGTCAAATTCTGCCGGTATCCCGGGGCTGGATATTTCATACTCGGTGACCTTGAGCCAATAAGGCTCGATAAAACTGTAACCAAGCAGAAGCAGGACCACCAGAATAAGTGAGCCAATGACCTTTGTGCTTGTTCTTACTTTTCTTCTTCCACGTTTCATATCCTATGATTATATACCCATTTCATCAGGGAACAAGGTTATTTTGCATTGAATAAGCCTTATGTTCAAACAAATCCTCTCCCATGATATAATTCCATAAAGGAGAAATTAAGGATGAACCGTCTTGTAATTTTCAGAAACCTTTTGAATGACAGACGCATCAAGCTGCTTACAGAGCTTGCTGCAACTGACGATGACAAACAGTTTGAACAGAAATACTATGAGCTGTGTTCCCTTGTCATAAAAAACGAAGACATACCGTTTCCTGACCAAATAACAGCTCTTGTTCTCTCTGATGAAAATGCCTTCAGCATCGCCGCTGAAAAGGGTGAAGATATTTCAAATCTTCTTGAAAAGGCTGTTCTGAATGATATCGATATTCTCAGGGAGATCCTTTCCCTTGATTTCAAGGCTCTGTCGGACAGAGCCGGGGACAGCAGATTGCTGCTCTGTTCCGGCACATACTCAGAAACAACCAATGCCTTAATAACCAGGACAAATGAAGAAATCCTTGAAATGCTGTATGAATCGTATAAACGTGACGGCTGCGGAGTGTACCGCCTTTACGATGCATTTACTATAAATGAAGACCTGGAACCGGTACCCGTACTTCCCTGCAAACCCATGGAACTGGGTTCCCTCTATGGTTATGAAGGCCAGAAGGCCGACATAACCGGCAACACAGAACGTCTGGTATCCGGGCTGCCGGCACATAACATTCTTCTCTTCGGAGACAGCGGAACAGGCAAATCAACAATGGTCAAGGCCATGCTCCCTCTTTTCAGGACACGCAGACTTCGTCTTGTTGAAGTTGATAAAGACAAGCTCCATGCACTGCCCTCACTCATCGCCTCCTTGTCTGCCCGGGGACTTTTCTTCATTGTCTTCATCGACGACCTGTCATTTGAACATAATGACGAGGAATACAAGTTCCTCAAGACAATCATCCAGGGCGGCCTGTATGAAAACATGACCAATGTGCGTTTTTATGTTACATCGAACCGAAGGAATATTGTAAAGCAGAACATGCAGGCAAGGGAAAATGAAGTAAATGTCAATGATTTCCTCAATGAGACAGTTTCACTCACGGACAGATTTGGCCTTAAAATATATTTTGACAAACCCACCAAGATAGAATTCCTGGAAATTGTCCGTTTCCTTGCAGAACTCTCAGACATTTCTTTTTCTGAAGAAACTGAAAAAGCTGCACTTAAGTTTGCTTTCTTCAACGGAGGTTACAACGGCAGGAGCGCAAGGCAGTTCATAGACAGCATCATCACCACTCCCCGGTGAAAATTCTCAGTCATCCCCTATGAGCTTTTCCATGACATTCAGTTCTTCCTTTGTAAAGTAACGCCACTTCCCCGGCTGTAGATTTCCCAGTTTTACATTCATTATCCGTATGCGTTTCAGTGAAGTTACTTCATACCCAAAATAGCTGCACATGCGTCTGATCTGACGGTTGAGACCCTGCTTCAGAATAATCCTGAATGTTCTTCCGCCGACCCTTGTCACCTTACATGGAAGAGTGACCTGGCCAAGGACCGGAACACCCTTTGCCATTCCGGCAATGAATTCATCAGTGAAGGGTTTGCTGACTGTCACAAGATACTCTTTTTCATGCCCGTTTTCAGCCCTTAGGATTTTATTGACGATGTCACCGTCATTTGTAAGAAAAATCAATCCTTCTGAATCCTTGTCCAGTCTTCCGATGTGAAAGATACGCTCATTGTACTTTATATAATCTATGATGTTGTCTTTATCCCTGGGATCGGTTGTACTGGTCACTCCGACAGGCTTGTTGAAAGCGATGTATACCCTCTTCTTCCTGCCGCTGAGATACCGGTTCCCGACCTTGATGGTGTCGTCAGGATATACCTTCTGCCCTGCGACAGCAATCCTTCCGTTGACATAAACCTGCCCTTCAAGAATAAGCCTGTCCGCTTCCCGCCTGGAACAGAATCCGGTCTGTGAAATGGCTTTGTTAAGCCTGCATGACTCATCACTATTGCCGTTTCCGGCGTCAGAAGGTTTCATTTATCCAAGACCAGTTATCTTTCTTCCCTGAAATATGGCAGCCCGAGGCTTGTCGGAGGTTGGTTTTCCCTCCTTCGCCTCATGGATACAACAATAAGCACAATAATGGTTACAATATATGGCAGCATTTTGAATATTTCCTGGGAGGACCGTGTAAGGCCACCGATATAGAAATACAGCCAGAAAAGAATTCCAAAGAGATAGGACCCCCAGATTGCATGCCTTGGTTTCCAGCGGGCAAAGATTACGAGCGCCACTGCCAGCCAGCCCAGTTTTTCTATTCCACCGTCATTGGCCCATGTGCCCTTGATGTAGTCCATTACATAATACAATCCACCAAGACCGGTTATCGCAGCACCTATGCAGGTTGCCAGATACTTGTATCTTATTACGCTGATCCCGGCGGCATCCGCTGTAGCAGGATTCTCACCGACCGCACGAAGATTAAGGCCCCTGCGGGTTTTTCCAAGGTACCAGCTCATTATGAATGCTATTGCAAGGGCCAGATAAACCATGAACCCCAGTGCCGAAAACACCCCCACATCCGAAAGGAATGGAAGAGTGGACCTGTAGGCCCCGCTTGTTGCGGCAACGGAAATCTGTCCGACCCCGCCTGCCATCTTGTTCATGGCACCACCGAAGAAATTGGCAACGCCCCCGCCGAAGATGGTAAGGGTAAGACCTGTGACATTTTGGTTCGCCCTAAGGGATATGGTAAGGAAACTGTAGATCAGGCCCGCTAAGACTGAAGCTGCCAGAGAGCATACAAGTGCAATCAGAAGTCCCAGAAACGGAATCGGTTCTGCTACCGCACCTTCATACCAGAAAGCACCGGCAAGGCCTGCGATTCCGCCAAGGTACATGATGCCCGGAACACCAAGGTTCAGGTTACCGGATTTCTCGGTAAGTATTTCACCCATTGCTCCAAACAATATAACGGTACCGAAAACCAAGGCTGCCTGCAGCAAGGAAAGTATCTGTGTCATATTATTTCACCTCCCTTGAATGCCTGAAAATCAGCCTGTATTGGGTAAAGAACTCACTGCCAAGTATAAAGAACAGTATTATTCCTACAATCATCTTTGAAGCAAAATCATTGAGGTTATACTGTGAAGCTATCTGTATGGCGCCTTTTTCAAGGAATACAAGCAAGGCTGCAACAAGGATCATCATGAAGGCATTGAATTTGGCAAGCCAGGCTACGATGATTGCTGTAAATCCGCTCCCTCCGGCAGTGCTTGTTGAAATTGTATGGGATGCCCCGGCAACGGCAATGTATCCTGCCATTCCGCATATGGCCCCTGATATCATCATGGTACGAACTATGACCCTGTTGACGTTTATACCGATGTATCTTGCAGTCCTGTTGGACTCTCCGACCACCGCTATCTCATAACCCTGCTTTGAGTACCTGAGATAAACATACATTCCAACTGTAAGAGCCAGTACAATGATTATGTTGAGGAGATACTTCTGTCCAAGCATGGTCGGGAACCAGCCTGCCTGTGTCTGCTGGTTTATTATGCCGACGGTGTTGGAACCGAATGGATTCTCCCATATGGCTACAAAATATGATGTAAGCTGAATTGCAACATAGTTCATCATAAGGGTAAAAAGAGTCTCATTTGTTCCGTAACGGGCTTTGAATATGGCAGGAATGAATCCCCATATGGCCCCGGCAATGCAACTGACTATAAAGCATACTATCAGAAGAAGCCAGGTCGGCATGGAACTTCCGAAATAGATCATGACGGCCGCTGTTGCAATACCTCCGACAAGTATCTGTCCTTCAGCCCCGATATTCCAGAATCGCATTTTGAAGGCAGGAGCCAGCCCAAGACCAATGCAAAGAAGCATGACAAGGTCACGCATGGTCACCCAGAGCCTTCTGGATGTTCCGAAGTTACCTTCGAACATTGCTGCATATACCTTTACAGGATTCAGTTTGACTATGGCGTATATTACAATGGCACTGACCACCAGGGCAAGGAAAAGTCCGGCAAGTCTGATAAGCCAGCCGTGCCACCACTTTATTGAATCCCTCTTTGCTATTCTGAGAAAAGGTGTGTTATGAGATTTATTCATTGTCTTTGTCCCCTTTGAGCCTGGTCATCATAAGACCAACCTCATTCTTGTCAGCACCTCTTCCGGGTACTATTCCACTGACCTTTCCTCCGCATAGAACCAGTATCCTGTCACAAAGCTCAAGCAAAACATCAAGGTCCTCGCCGACAAATATGACGGCAACACCATTTTGTTTTTGTTGGTTGACAAGGTCATATATTGTATATGATGAGTTTATATCAAGTCCCCTTACGGCATAGGCAGTCATCAGAACCGTGGGAGCAGATGAAATTTCCCTGCCCACCAAAACCTTCTGTACATTCCCGCCCGAGAGCCTGCGCACCGGAATTGTAAGATTGGGTGTTGTAACCTCCAGTTTCTTCACCACATTCCCGGCAAGTTGCTGAGGGGTCTTTCTGTCTGTGAATACAGATTTTCCTTTTCTGAAGGAACGCAGCATCATATTGTTGGTCAGGTCCATGTTGCCGACAAGCCCCATCCCGAGCCTGTCCTCAGGAACAAAGGACAGCATTACCCCAAGTGCCAGTATTTCCCGTGGGTCCTTTCCTGCAAAGGGTACTTCCTCCCCTGATTCCGGGTCAATGTATATGATGCTGCCTGATTCATAGACCTGCAGTCCTGCAATTGATTCAAGCAGTTCCTTCTGTCCACAGCCGGAAATCCCGGCAATACCAAGTATCTCACCGGAATTTGCTGTAAAGGAAACGTCGGAAAGCTTGGTTATGCCGTCCTTGTCCGTTACAGTAAGGTTCTTCACCATAAGCCTGGGTTTTGGATCCACCGGATCCGGTCTTTTTATATTCAACGAAACCGAACGTCCCACCATCATGTTGGTCATTTCGGCTGCATTTGTATCCCTGGTCACCAATGATCCGACAAACTTACCCCTGTGGAGTACAACTACCCTGTCGGATATTTCTTCAACCTCGTGCAGCTTATGGGTTATTATGACTATTGTCTTTCCAGCCTTACGCATATTACGCAGGATGTTGAAGAGTTTTTCTGTTTCCTGTGGTGTAAGTACCGCAGTCGGCTCATCAAGGATCAATATTTCAGCGCCACGGTAAAGTACCTTGACAATCTCCACCGTTTGTTTCTGGGACACCGATAGATCGTATATCTTCTTTTCAGGATCGAGAACAAATCCATATGCCTGGCATATGGCCCTGACCTTTTCGCCCACTGCCTTCAGGTCCAGTTTTCCCTTGCCGGGCATTCCAAGGATTATGTTCTCTGCCACCGTCAGCACATCCACAAGCTTGAAATGCTGGTGGATCATACCTATTCCAAGATCAAAGGCATCCTTTGGGCTTCTTATGGTAACTTCATGACCATCCACCGATATTGAACCGGCGTCAGGGAAATATATCCCTGAAAGAATGTTCATGAGAGTCGTTTTTCCGCTTCCGTTCTCTCCAAGCAATGCAAGGATTTCACCTTTGTTTATATCAAGACAAACCCGGTCGTTAGCCACAACCGAGCCAAAGGTCTTTGTAATGTCGCGCATACAGACCGATGCCTTACTGCCCTGCATTCATATTCTCCTTAAAAAACAATGGAAGGGGCCACTCACTGAAGTGGCTCCTTCCATTCAAAGCAAGTATCCTAACCTGCGTTCAGTTCTGTGATTCCATCTATACGAAGTCCGAAATACGGAGCACTTCTCAATGTTGATTCATTGAATATGCCGTTTGTAATTGCTTCGCCTGTATCTCCGACCCAGTCTCCGTCAGTGTCAATTGCCATGTAAGATGTAACTGTTTCCCCACCGACAGTGAATGTTGATGTATCAAATACATTGATGCTGCCGTCTTTAAGACCTGCTTCAACTTCTGCTACCTTTTCAGCTGTTCCGTCAGCACAGCTTGCACCGAGTGCGGAAATCATGACTGCACCGTCTGCATATCCGCTTGCCCAGTCAGTTGCAATCTCAGTACCGTTCTTCATGTTGTTGAATGCATATGTGTAATAAACACCCCAGTCATTCTGTGCACTTGTAAGAGCTGATGTGGGAGCAACTGAAAGCATGTCCACATTATACCCTACGCAGTAAACGGTTGTTCCGCCTGCAAGAAGGGCTTCACATGCAGAGGGAGCTCCTGTTGAGTCAGCATGCTGGCTGATGATGATGCATCCGTCTGAAACGAGTGAATTTGCTGCTTCTGCTTCAGCCGTAGGATCATACCATGAGTTTGTATAGGTTACATCCATGACTACATTTTCAACCACTGATTTAACACCGAGATAGAATCCCGTGTAACCTGAAACAACTTCAGCATACGGGAATGCACCTACATAACCCATTTTGATGTTTCCGTCAGCATCCATGTTCTTTGCAGCAACCATACCGTCTTCAATGAGTTCAGCCAGTTTCATTCCCGCAACAACACCTGATACATATCTTGATTCAAATGTGTAGTTGAATGCGTTCTTGAAATTGGGCAGTCCTGAAAGAGCAGCGGTATCGCCGGTCATTGCTATGAAAGTAGTATTGGGATTTTCGCTTGCAGCCTGCTGCATATAGCTCTGGTGACCATAGCTGTCGGATATTATGTATGCACATCCCTGGTCAACAAGGTCAGTTGCGGTATCATAGCAGTTTTCATCCTCGGAAATATTATACTTCCAGATGATCTGGTCATCGGAGAAGCCTGCAGCTGCAGTCGCAGCCTTTATGCCCTGTATATGAGCATAGTCATAACCGGTATTTTCATCATGGACCAGAATGACACCGATCTTGATATCAGTATTCTCTCCCTCTTTTTCCCCCGTGCCACAGGCTGCCAGTGTCATAACAAGTGACAATACAAGCAGCAATGTGATTAATTTTTTCATTTCTCACCCTCCACAAAATTTAATATATAATATGGCATATATAGTATATATGCTTATTAACAAAATTTATCCTTTGTAAAACGTATCCCCCAATGGCGTCTTCCAACGTATTTATGTACTCATCTTCAGACATAACGACGTAGGAAACCTGCTGATTCTTACGCCGTTGTAATACAGATTTATTTGATTTTAAGATACCCTGTTTAAATGCTTTTGTCAATTGAAAACAGGTACTTTCACGCCAAATCACTGACATATCACGAGCCGGCTGATGCAATGCTGAAATCAATTTGTCCCACTTCACCCAATCAGACCATTGAATCGAAATCTATCTGTATCCCAGTTCCTCCATGTCCTCCCGGAACATGGGAAAATCATGCTTTTCGTCATCAGTCTTCCATCGCCCGATTGTCTCAGGTCTCACAGGAATTTTGGCAAGCGGAATTCCTAGGAACTCCTGAAGACGCGCAAGTGTTTCATCCTGATTCAATACAAAGTCCTCGAAACGAACCTTTATGCAATATTTGGGTTCAGGAGTCGCCTTCATTATTTCCCGCTGATACTTCCAGCTTATGGCACGTCTTTCCCGTATATCGTCAACTTTTTCGTAAGGTATATTGAAGACAGAAAGGTCATCGGTCACATGTCCGCCTATAATGCTGTCACGCGGGTCCCTTACCCAAAGTATGTACCTTGCATCGGGAAACAACCTTGTTATCCATGGGTAAACCAATGTAGTCTCAGGCAGCTTCCACCCTTTGTCTGATGCATTGCTTTCCATGACTGAAGCGAGATATGAATCCACCAGACCAATGAACCTGGGATCAATGGGCATCGTAAATAGTTTACTGAAATCCCAACGGAGATTCCCAAGGTATTCAACATGACGTGACATGACCCTGCATGCCTCATACATATCATCGGGCGGAACAAGGTCACCGGACACATTCAGTTTGCTGCCCATATAGACTCCGCTTTCGCTCAGAGTATGTGATATCGCCCGTGTTCCGGAATGGCCCCGGCCAATAACTGTAATCAATGACATTTCCACTGTCCTCCGCATTAAAATGGTGATTTTCTACTCTTTACTGTCTGTTGCCCGGGAGTCCGGCTTGTTTAACTTACGGTTCCCGAACAGTTGTCCCCTGAGCCAACCGGGTTTCACAAACGGATCCTCACGGCGTATCAGCTCATTTGCGAGCCTGGCCCTGAGATCCGACAATACAGGTACAATGGTCGGGTCATTGATAAGATTATTCCATTGACCAGGATCTTTCCTGACGTCATACAGCTCATCAATGTCAGTCATATTCCAGACATACAGCCATTCTTCAGTACGTATTGAACGCTGGGTATATAACCCGAACTGCTGCCCGTTTGAGGAGGATACCGCGAAATTGCGTTCAGGCTGATGCTCTCCCTTTAATAGAGGAACCCATGACCTGCCATGTGCCGGTTCAACTGCCTGCAGACTGCATAAATCAGCAATGGTTGCACCCATGTCAAGACAATTTGATACAAATTCCCTGATACGGATTCCCTTCTTTACCACTTCCGGCCATCTGATTACCAGTGGAACTCTGGTAACATCATCATAAAGGACATAATGCTTGTCAAGCATGCCATGCCCCCCGCAAAGGTCACCGTGGTCTGTTGTGTATATTATGATTGTGTCATCATATATACCAAGCTTTTTCAGATGTGCAAGTATCTTCCCAAAGGCATCATCCACCTGGCTTACCATACCCCTGTAAGCAGCGACACATGATTTCCAGTCATCCCATGTCAGTCCCTCAAGGTTCCAGTTAACTACCTGCTGTTGCTGTATATATGGTTTGTTCTCCAGTGGGTCACCGAAGCTTTCCCAGGGTTCAATGTCATCCGGGTCATACATTGATGCAAATGGTTCCGAAGGCCTGCACGGCAGATGGGGATCATCAATGTCCACACGCACAAACCAGGGGGATCCGTTTTCATTGTACCATCCAATCAGCTCACAGGCCTTACCTGCCTGCCAGTGGGTCTTGCTGTCTTCCAGTGCAATCGGGCTTGGTTCTCCGAACCACTTGTTCTTATACTTCAGCCCGGGATATTTCCTGGAAGTTATACCATAGTATTCACTGTTGTCAATATGTTCCGAGAATCCGAAATCAACGGGCGCAAATTCCTGTGATGAGTTCCATTTCCCTACCAATCCGCAGCTGTAGCCCTCTTCCTTCAGGACAGCCGTATGGAATGCAGGATCAGGTCTGACTGTTGGAGTCGGTATGAAATTGCTGTTCCACAATGCCCCGAAGCTTTCCGGTGTCCGGCCTGAAAGAAGGGCCTGCCTCGCCGGAGCACACACCGGAATCGGAGTGAATGCGTTCTCGAAAAAAGCCCCTTCACCGGCAAGACTGTCAATATTGGGAGTATTGATCCTTGTCCTGCCTGATGCTCCGACTGAATCCCAGCGGTGCTGGTCTGCTATGAAAAGTAATATATTCGGTCTCATGCTTTTTCCTTATATAGGCTTTGTAATATCCCCATGGATGTTTGGCAGAGGCTCGGGTCTTACAACTGTGCCACCTTCTTCAAAGGAACGTATGGCGGCGAATGTATATTCAAGGGTTGCAAGGGCGTCAAGTCCTGATGCACGCAGGAACTCCCTCGGCACTTTGTTTGTTATGTCTTCCAGATATGCATGTATCCTGTTCGGGAATGTACTGCCGAAATCCTTTATACCGGTGTCGAGGATTTCATTTGGTTCAGGCGAACCCATTGTTCCCGATGGGTTTGATGCATCCCAGTATGAAAGTTTCTCCACTGCATTTTCAATTACAAAAGTACCCTTTGTGCCGGCCATCTCGAAGGACCACCATCCGCCAAGACCGAACATTGCATCCCCCCTCTGCGAAAGAAGGTATCCGGTGCTTCCGTTTTCAAAACGGACATGTATGCTGTTTATGGAATACATGAGGTCCTCCGCCGTCTTGCGGACACCTGGTTTGTTCAGATAAGCCTGTATATGGGTGATATTCCCTCCGAAATAGCGCATCACTGAAAATGGGTGTGCAAGGAAAGCCTTCAGATGTGAATAAGGCCGCTGCCAGCGTTGTGAACCGGGACCCTTGTAACCGGCTTCACCACCGTTGAATCCCATCTTGTGGATTATATACACAGGTTCCCCCACCTTGCCCTCATCTATCAGTTCCATAGCCCTGTCAGCAGGCTGGGTGAAGTAATGATTGAGATTGCAACCAAGATATACACCCTTCTTTGCGGCAAGGGCAACCATTTCCCTGGCTTCCCTGACATCATTTGAAATTGGTTTTTCAACAAGGACATTCTTTCCTGCCTCAAGGGCCTCCATCGTTGGTTCAAAATGCCAGCTGCCGTTTTCATATCCGGAGGTTGTGACATCGATTATATCCAGTTCAGGCATGGCTTCAAGCATGCTTTTCAATGAATAGAAAGCTTTTACACCATATTTCTCTGCGGCTTCATCGGCACGCTCCTTCCTCACATCGCAAACTGCCATCAGAGTTGCAAGTTCATCATTCTGATATACACCGGCATGGGTATTGCCAATGCCACCCATACCTACTATCCCTATTTTCAAAGCCATTTATATTACCTCCAATTATAGTATTTTACGAAAACCCGAGGGTGTGAATCCTGTAACCTGCTTGAACTGCCTCGAAAACAATGCAATGCCTGAAAAACCAAGTGCCTCGGAAATCTCTGCAATTGATTTTTCCTCCATCCTCAGCATTTCAGCCGCCTTTGCCATCCTGTAGTTTCTCGCATATTCAGAAGGTGATGTTCCAAGTATGTTCTTGAACTGCCTTGTGAAATATCCCGTTGAAAGGCCGGAGAGCCTTGCTACCTCATCGACTGAAACATCCTTGTTGTACGACTCCTCCATGAATGCCACAGCATCCATGATATATTTGTAATTCGCATTTATTTCCTTGGCATCGACCTTGCTTTTTCCATAATTCCTGGCATAAAGCACCAGCAGGCTTTCTAGTTGGGACAGAACCTTGAGTTTCCAGCCTTCGAACTGATTCTCCTGTTCGGTTATTATAGTATCAAGGCATACAAGCATCTTATGCGCTTCTGTGGGGCCCACCCGTATCTGCGATGCCCCTCCGGTTTCCGTATCGGTAAGAAGCCAACGCAGTCCGGGCATCTCATTTATCAGATGTTCTATGCCTGCAAACGCCTCCCTCAGGAACAGACAGTTGTAAAGAGCCGTATTATCAGTCCTTATATATGCATGGCTTTCACCGGGCAGTATTATGAAAATATCCCCCGCGGTCAGAACCTTGGTCTTTCCCTCATAGCTGTGAAGTGCAGAACCATGTTTTATGAAAACAAGTTCGTAAAAGGATTCATGGCTGTGCATGCTTCCCTTGCCATGATGGTCATAATATGAAACATAAACCGGAGGAAGACCGGGACCGAAGAAATATGGTTCGATTGTATAACTTACTCTCATTTTGTTATTTCTGCAACCTTCACCGGCTGACCGCCCCTTCGGATTGATTCTATGGCAGCATGTATCACCCTGCTGGCCTCGAGTCCTGCAGCTCCGCTTCCATCAATGTCAGATGGTGCAGTCCCCTTATCCACAGCGTTGGCAAATGCCGCAATTCTTGCCTCGAAGGTATCATAGAACTGCCCATAACCTCCGAAAACAGGATTGGTGTATTGTCTTTTGATCCAGGAATCCGCAGGATACAGGGTTGCCTGACGCCACATGTCCTCGACAACAAGCCTCCCCTCAGTACCGGCTATCTCGCATCTCTCCATGGGATGACCCCTTCGGATGTCATATGAACTTGTTATATGGCCCACTGCATTGTTCCTGAACTTCAGATTCATGGATGCCGTGGAATAGATTTGTCTGCCGGATGCCTTCATTGCAAAACACTGCACTTCATCAATGTCACCACCGAAATACCGTGCAAAGTCCACACTGTGAGGATTAAGTGCCTTAAGATGATAGAACTCAGTGTCGAGGTCTTCGGATCGTCCTATCCAAAGATTGATGTTTATGAACAGCAGTTCCCCTATGAGGCCCTCATCCTGCCAGCCTTTTGCGGTTATTGCAGCCGGAGTGAACCTATGGTTGAAATCAAGGGCAAAGCATCTGTTGAGTCTTTTTGCAGTCTCAACCATCCGAGCTGCCTTTTGAAGGTCGTTGCAGATTGGTTTTTCACACAGGACATGGGCACCCGCCTCAAGGGCCTGCAGTGTCGGTTCATAATGGTCACTTGAATATTCGAAGCCTCCCGTAGCAATGCTTACAAGGTCGGGTTTCAGTGCTTCGAGCATCTCGACTGCATCCACAAATGACGGAACATTGTATGTTTCACCTGCTGTCCGGGCCCTCTCGGGTATCCTGTCGCATACGCCTGCAAGACAGACATTTTCCAGGCTTTTGTATACCTTTGCGTGAATGTTTCCTATGGGGCCCATGCCGATTACACATACTCGAAGCATTGCTGTCTCCTTGGTTGTTTATTCCTTATATTCTTATTTCTTTACATCCTTTGTCTGCAGCTTCCGGGCAGCCTCAGGATCACCTATATGCATGGTATTGTATGCCTGGTCCGAGGTTTTGAATGGTCCGCAGCCCTTTCCATGCCAGTCAAGGTTATTGTACATCGGATTTTCACGCCCGACCGCGGCTTCCCTCTTTGCTATGTGGTCAAGCATCCTTCCTTGCAGATATTCTACGGTCTTTGGGTTTTCAGCTGCAACATTGTGAAGCTCATCCGGATCATTTACAAGGTCATACAGTTCCACTTCATCCTTGTAATGGAAATCCGGTTCAAGTGCTACTATAAGTTTCCATTGTGGTGTACGCCATCCGTGCTTGCGCATCCAGGTACATTCGGTGATATATGCCTCGCTCTCCTGGGGAATGCTTTTTCCCCTGACCCTTTCCATCATGTTTCTTCCGTCAAAGTCAATGTCCGTATTGATTCCCATGATATCAAGCACCGTAGGCATAAGGTCTTTAAGCTGACACGAATCGGCTATACGCATTGAACTTGTTTTTCCCGGCAATTTGAATGCGAAGGGCACTTTCAGGGTGCATTCATATAATCCATGATGGTCAAACCAGCACTCATGGTCATATAGTGTTTCACCATGATCTGACACAAACACCACCAATGTGTTTTCAGCCAATCCAAGGTCCTCAAGTTTCCTGAGCATGACCCCGATGCATACATCCATGTATGCCACAGCTGCGTCGTATTGGGCGATTATATAATCCTTGTCCGTGCATCCTGCCGGAAACCAGCTGTAGAAGTAGTCGCAGAAAGGCTTGAAGTTATAAACCGCCTCAAGGGATTTGTTGTTTTCATCAAACTCATTTCCCTGATAGAAAATCCTATGGAAAGGTTCCGGGGGAAGATAAGGTGAATGCGGATCCATGTGACGCATGAAAAGGAAGAAAGGTTCATCCTTTGCCGCCAGGCTTTCAAGTTCCGGAACGGCTGCAGCATTCATCGCCTCTGCCTTATGGGCACGTCCGTCATCAGCTGCTCCCCAGGCTTCATAATTCAGATATTTGTCAAAACCCCTGGATGCCGGATTGCCTGTGAATCCGATGCATGTACTGTTGTATCCCTCATCATGCAGGACCTCTGCCAGGGTTTTTACTCCAGGCGCAATATCCCCTTTATGTCTGAGGGCAACCACATTTGTTCCAAAACAATCCATTCCGGTAAGCATTGATGAATAACCAGGTGTGGTAGGTATGCTAGGGCTGATGCATTTTTCAAATACTACACCGCCATCGGCAAGATATCTGTCGATGTGGGGAGTTGTCAGCCGGGAATAGCCATACAGGCTCATATGGTCGGACAACAGACTGTCAATTCCGAAAAACAATAGATTGGGTTTCTTCATAAGGATTCTCCTTCTTTATTCAACGAGCGCCAAGTCTCTTGAGACATGCATTCATGTATCCATAGCTTTCAGCAGCCACTGTCACAGCTTCATTCATGCTGAGTTCCCTGCCTATTACTTCCAGACACACAGGTCCTGAGTAATTGTTTTCAACCATGGCCTTGAAATATCCAAACAGGTTTATGTCTCCCCTTCCGCAGGCCTGCATCAATGGGTCCCCCGGATTTGGCTGCCTGCCCTTGCAGTCCCTGATATGGATGTGACGGGTATATTCAATGACTTTAGGCAGTGCTTCCTCAGGTTCTTCACCACTTCTGTATATATGGCTTGGATCCATGTCAACCCCGAACCCGGTGCTGTCGATATCTTTCACAGCCCGAAGAGTAGTTTCAGTATTATGTATTGCTGCACCTACATGCGCCTTGAAGCACAATGTCACACCATATTGTGATGCCCTTTTAGCAAGTGCAGTCAGAATTTTAACGCTTTCCAGAAAGGTTTCCTCATCGCCCGTCTTACCGCCTGGGCCAACGTTGACAACCGGTATTTTCAATTCCGCTGCAGCTTCAAAGGCAGCCTCCATACGAATAAGGTCATGGGATGCTGCTTCCATTGAAAGGAACTTCAGCCCCGTTTCTTCCATAACGTCCAGAATTTCATTTTTTTGTTCCTTGTAGTTCATTGGATCAAGATGCTCACACATGCCCTTGATGGCGGAGATTTCCAATCCATCATAACCGGCCATGGCAATTGCCTTAGCGGCTTCCCTGAATGAAAAAGCCTTGAACAGAACCGTGTTTACCCCCAGTAGAATCATGAATTCCCTCCTCAAAAGATACTTCATATATTCATTTCAATGATAAGTATAGCACAGAGCGCAAATTATTCTTTATAAAGTAAAGGAATATGTACCAGATGGTACATGTATTGAAAAACAGGTGTCATAATATGAAAAATAAGGCTGTTCAGGCAATGTGTTTGTTATCAGCGTTGATTTATTAATTCTACTATCACAATGAATAATTTCCTTTTTCACATTGCCTGAACTTATAATTTCAGTTCCAGTTCCATACCACCGCTATATACTGACTTTGGTTTGAACCCGGCACTCATATATACTTTTTTCGCTGCTATATTCTTACGGTTCACACCGATTGTAAGAGATGTTGCTCCCTCTTCCTTTAACTTCTCTACTGCCCATTTGACCATCAGTTTACCGTAGCCCTTGTTCTGGAATTTTTTATCAATTATGACAATACTGATGTGATAATGGCCTTTCTTCTTGTCAATATCCAGAACCAGCAGACCGACAACTATATCGCCCTCCATCTGAACGAAAATCTGCTGGGTTTTATAGAAAAGCCCCAAAGCCACCGAAGCTTTTGCATCAAGTACAAACTGGTTCTGTTCAGGCTTTACTGAGATATCAAGTGTATTCCAGAAGTTCTTTTTACTGAGTTTTACCATTTTGGTATTCTCTGGATAAGTCATAACTGAAGTTATGACATTTCTGAATTCTTTTCGGTAATAACTCCAGTTATTATCAGTAAACTTATACAGCTGCTGTTCATTGGAAACACAGGAATATGCAATCATCTTGTCAAAATCCAAATAAAATGTAACACTGTATCCTAAAAATTCAATGCCTGTATTATGGTATCCTCCTGCAGTATCATACAAAATGCAGTTCCCGTTTCTGTTTTTCTTCAATGCAGTCTTCCACACAGTTTCGGATAAGAAGCGTTTTTCAAGAAGGGCAATCATCAGCTTTTCAAGATCCCTGTTCTTAACTGAAAAAACACCTTCGACGGTAAAATCAACCGGCACACTGACATGCTCTGTCATATTATGCGCCACAAATGACAATGAATCTGTGATTGTTCCGTATTCAACGGAATCCATGCCCAATACATCAAAGACATTCTTCTTCAGGTAATCAAATGTATTAAAGCCGGTCACCCGTCTCAATATCTCATTTATGATGATGCTATCTGTTGATGAATACCTGGTATCTTTACCGGGTTCAAAATTAAGCTCTTTATCATTTATTATACCAAGGACTGTAATGAAATCCCTGTTCTCATATCCGACTATATGTTCTTTTCTGACTCGGTCATGCTCCGGCAAGCCCTTAAGTTCATCACTGTTCTCAAACTGAACCATCAGATGGTTGTGATAATAATCGAACAAGCCTGATTCGTTTTTCAGCAAGTTTCTGATTGTGATTTTTTCTCCGTGTTTAAGTTCAGGGATATATTTTGCAATTTTATCACTTAACTTTATGTTTTCCCCGGATACTTCCATCAGAATGGACAGTTTGGCAAAAAACATATTCTGTGCATCCAGCAGATATCTTGTATTTTCATTTGTTTTTTTACCTATATCCCTGTTTTCAAACCCATAGAATTCACTGAACAGCTTTTCACCTTCACCATATAATGTGAAAAAGCCTGAGTAACTCCATCTGTCGGCAACTTCCTGTATCAAACTCTTAATATTTGTTTTATCAAATTTCATGTTAACCTCAATGTTTTAAAACTATGGCCTGTGTCAATTATTGTTCGCAACTTTGGTCTCCGATTCCATGATCAAGCCGCC
>DAINQB010000034.1:0-27580 GCA_036743175.1 Bacillota bacterium
CTCAGGAAAATATTTTCCTGAGAGGTAATTATTTTGCGGAAAAAGGGGCTGAAATCATTCAGCCCCTCATTTATGGGAAATACAAATTTGTATGGAGTCCGGGATTATTCTTCGTCGGTTTCCTTTTCTTTGTTCATATATTCCTCAAAGGCTCCCTTGCCTTCGTTTTCCCACCATTCTTCATATTTGTCATCGTATTCCTTGTCAAACTCCTTTTTGAATTCCTTTCGGATTTCAGCACGGATTTCATCGCCGATTTCACTTCTGATTGTCTTTTCCTTTTTCTTGCTTTTGTTGCTGTCGCTTGAATGATCACCACCGAAACCAAACAGTAACTTTGCAAGGAAGAATATTCCGAATCCCTGCCAGTATGTTATTGTTCCAAGTCCGAATATTTCGGGCATCAGCCAGTTCCATAACAGCATAATGACCCATCCGAACAGAAATGCCAGCAGTCCGGCCAGTATTATTCCACCTATTACCATTCCCACAATCTTGAGCGGGTTCTTTTTCCTGAAAAAATTTCCACATGCGTCTGTCATTTTATACCTCCGTCTTTTACATAACTTTCCAATAATGTTCTTAGTTTTCTTTTTGCCCGGTTCTTCCTTGAAAGAAGGGTTCCTATCGGTTCTCCGGTTTCCTTTGAGAGTTCTTCGTAGCTTTTACCACTTAACTCTGTCTCTATGAATACATACCTGGATTTTTCATCCAACTTATATAGGGCAGATTTTATCTGTTCGCCCAGTTCGTTGTTCAGTATGTCTTCTTCTGTCTCAGCAATTTCACCGAGGTCATCAAAGGAATCCGTAAGGACCACCCGGTTGCTTTTCCTGAAATAGTCCTTTGCTCCGTTGGCCACTGATTTGTATACATAGGATGAGAGGTAATCAACTCTGTTTCTGCTGCTGCCAAGAAGTTTCACTGCCGTTGCCTGTATTATGTCCTCGGCATCAGCTTCGCTCAGCTCCTCAAAAGTGTACTGCAGATATCTTTTGAGTTTATTGAAATTTTCAAGGATGAAGTCACCTATCGAATTTCCCAATGTATCCAAACCTTCCTTCCAAATTCATTACCGTTATGTCTATTAGACGAATGAAAAATAAAAATATTGCATCAAAAATAAAAAAACCGCACTTTATTTCATTATAAAGCACGGTTGGAAAAACTTCCCTGCATATTATTTTTGGGCTTCCATCAGTTTCTGTTTCAATTCGTTTTCAAGAACACCAAGTTCCTTTTCAGCTGCGGCACGTGCGGCCTTGCCTTCCTGCTGTATACGCAGGCTTTCCGTGATAGTCTCGATGAGGTCGGAATTAACCTGGCGAAGGGTTTCAATTTCAACTATACCTCTCTCTGCCTCTTTGGCCGTTTCAATGGTTCCTGTCTTAAGCATCTCTGAATTCTTTTTCAATAATTCATTTGTTGTGTCCGTAACATCCTTCTGTATCTTAAGTGCTGATTTCTGCCTGAACAGAGTAATTGCAATTACAATCTGGTTCTTCCAAAGAGGAATCGTGTTAAGTATGGATGACTGTATTCTTTCAACCAATACCTGGTCATTGTTCTGGACAAGTCTGATCTGGGGCATGGCCTGTATTGATATCATTCTTGAAAGTTTCAGGTCATGAACCCTTTTTTCAAAGCGATTTACCATTGACTGCATGTCACGCAATTCCTGGGCTTTGACCGGATCGTCAGACTGTTCAGCCTCGCTCCTGAGAGCCGGAAGAACCACGGAGTTCAGTTCATCAAGTTTAATTTCACCTGCTGCAATATATAAATCCAGTTGTTTCAGATACTGTCCGTTTTTGTCATAGAGCTGATCCAGTAATTCAATGTCCCTGAACAATGAATCCCTGGTGTCCTCAAGTTTTACTACAATTGAATCAATCTGTACGGACAATGTGTTGTATCTGCCTATGAATTTCTTTATTTTTCGTGACACTCTCTTAAGAAGACCACTTGAACTGCCATTTGAAATACCATCAACGTCAATTTCCTTAACATTTACCATCAGTTCATTCAGGGCTTCACCTGCAAATCCGGCATCCTTGCTTCGAACCTGATCAAGTACTGTATCGGAAAAATCGGCAATATCCGTCTGTGCCCCGACTCCATACTCGATGACCGCCTGTGAATCGCTTACATCTATTCCGCCTGCAATTTCACGGGCCTTTGCAAGTTCCATCTCATTTAGATTTGTAAGGCTGAAATCCTGGCTTATTACCATGGCTTTTGAATCATTTTCCATCATTTATCCCCTCTCGTTTTATAATTCATTATTTCCATCTTCAGGGTTTGTCAAACCCCTTGATGAAAGGGTTTTTTTCAATACTTCGATTTCAACGTCAAGCTCAAGCAAATTATTTTCATGCAGTTTTCCAATCTGCTTGTCCGCAGACTGCCTTAGAAGAACCATGCCCTCTAGTGCCTTTCCAAGGGAGTTGTTTATTTCGTCGCTCTTTTCGGGTACATTGAACAGCCTTACGGACTGATCAACAATTGTTTCAAGGGAGGAAAGCATGGTGTTAAGGTACCGTCTGGCCTGTTTGAAATCTGAAAGGTCACCTTTTACTATTTCGCTGATCTTTTTGAATCGGTCAGTGATTGAATCAAGTTCAACCCTCATATTATCATCCTTGAGCTTGAAGTAGTTTCTTCTGACTGCCTGTATTCTCTGGCTTGCTTCCTTGAAATAGTCTTCAACTTCACCTGCTGTTATACCATCGGCCACCATTTCCATGCGCTTTTTCTTTTGACGGGCGTTATAGATTATCAGGGCAACCCCCAGAAGGATGGCTGTTAGCACAACAAAGCCAAGGACCCACCAGAACAGCCTGCGAAAAACCACAAAGGCAATTACTGCAATAACAAGGAACACTATTGATGCTGCTGAGCACCCCTGTCTGGAATCGTTCATTTTAAATCTCCTGTCACAACATCCAATGGAATTATATCATAGTGAAGGGGATAAATATTTATATGAAACAATCTCTTTGAATGGTAATATATAGACTATGAAAAATATAAAGGCCTTTGCAATAATTCTGCTTATCTGGTTCACAGGAGAACTGCTGAGTGGATTGATCAAAAACATAATAGTCATTCCAGGGTCAATACTCGGATTCATCATGCTTTTTATGTTACTGCAGCTCCGGCTGCTGAAGGTTGAAATGCTTTCAGAAATGGCGGATTTTTTCCTTGGTCACATGACATTGCTTCTGATTCCCATAGCCATATCATTCATCGGTTATTTCAAGGTAATCGGAGAAAGCATAGTACCGATACTTATGACCGGTGTTTTGGTTACCATAATATCCATGATCCTTACAATGAAATTCGTGGACATTCTTGTTTCAATGCAGAACAAAAGAAAGGGGAAAGTGAAATGAACCAGCTCCTTCCGGGACTTCTTATTACCTTTTTCCTTTATCTGATATCAGACTATATCAAAAGCAAAATAGGCATACAATATGTGAATAAATATCTGATAGCAGCTGTCATCGGCATTGCTTTTATGCTTATTTTTAAAATACCATATGAAACATATAAACCGGGAGGGGATTTCATAACCTTCTTTCTGTCACCCATGGTTGTAATCCTGGCAATTCCCCTGTATAGAAACTTTCGTGTCATTGACTCGCACAAACTGATATTTCTTGGCGGATGCCTTTTTGCTGTGGCTTTGAATTTTGTGCTTTTGTTCCTGACACTTAAGTTCTTTGCCGTCGATGATATCCTGAAGACTGCAATATATACAAAATCAATTACGGGAGCCATGGCCATGGCTTTGAACGAAAGCCTTGAGGGTGACCCGAGCCTTGCTATTCTTCTTGTGTCATTTGCCGGAATCACCGGAGGATTGACAGGCGGAATAATAATCAAGTGGTTCAGGATAAAAAGCACCCTTGCAAAGGGAATTGGAATGGGAGCCGTAGCACACCTTGTAGGCTCAATGACGATACATGAACACAGCGGGGAAGAAGCCGGTGCCGTAGCAAGCACAACACTTGGTACCGTAGGAATAATGACAGCGATACTGCTTCCTCTTATAATCAATTACCTGTGAAAAAGGGCACCCGGTCGGATGCCCCTGTCTTTGTTTGGTTCAGGCCAGAATAAAGCAGACTATTCCAAAGGCAAAAACCACTCCCACTGCAACCCATGCGGTAGTAAGTGCGCCTTTGTCGGTCATTTTCTTGCCCATCTTCATCTTTATAAGCTTGATGAGGCCCGGCGATTTCTTATAGGCCGCGAAACCGACGCCCAGCGCATAAATCATGCATGCAATTCCTCCAATAACCCATCCAGTCATAAATTTTCTCCTTTCAATATAAAACGGTTTCCCATTTACTCAACTTTTTTCAAGGCCGCTTCTTACCTTTGGTATCATTACAACGAATACAATGGCACATAGTGCGATAATTATTCCTGTATACAGAAGCATTGAAGGCCATGTGGACGTTTCAGAAAGAACCTCTCCCGTTCCCTTGTAGGTCCAGTAATATGGAATCCACCATACAGTCCACTGCCATTTGTCCGAAACTGCTTCTGCTACTGCAACAGCTCCTGCAACAGGGAAGAATATCATCTTGAAACTTGCTACTGCAGTCATCATGTCATCATTTGCCAGACCTTCGACAAAGCCGATCAAAAGACTGAGCAATGTCGCCGAAAGAACCACTAGAAGCATCTGCCCGATGTTCACATAGCCAAAACCCGTTATAAACAGCACAGCCAGTGATCCATAAATCGGAAGCAGCAGACCCATCATGCTTTTACCAAGAACAAATCCTATTCTTGATACCGGAGTAACGTTGATTGCGCTTATGGTGTTGTCGCCCTTCTCCTCAACTATGTTGATTGCAATCAGCATTCCTCCCAGTATTGATCCAAAGAGGATACTTATATTGACAAGCATTTTCTTAAGAGGAGGAATGTCCCGTCCAAGTTCAATTATTTCCGCCGTTGAGTCTTCGATGTCTGCACCCAGCACATAAAGTGCCTGGAGGGTTTTTGCAAAATCTACAACTGCCTGGTTTTCATTCCCCTGCGCAAGTATATAGTAATCATCACCATCACGAATTATTCCTATGAAATCATCCCGTCTTGCAACTCTGTCACTGACAGCTTCTTCATCGTTGAAGAGGCTTACCCGGGCAAAGTTTTCAAGATATTCCACCTGAGCCGGATTCTCTCCCTCAACAAGTGCCAGCCTGACGGTGGAATCATTGATACTCGGGGCCAGAGCGTTGATGACCAGAGCAAAGAGAACGGGAACAGACATGATCCATATTGTAATGAATTCCCGTGTGTTTATTTTCAAGTCCCTTATGAATATTGCCCATATTTTCCTAAGCATTTTAATACTCCTTTCCCGGTCAGGCCGTAAGGCTCTTCTTGTGTTTTATGGCAGCCCAGACAAACAGGATTGTTCCTGCAGCCAGGAAACCAAGCGACAGAAGAAGCACATAGCCTGTATTGCCACCCTTTACAATTAGTTCACTGAAACCCTGGATTATATAATATGCCGGAAGCAACCTTATCCAGAAGGGTTCCCAGCCTGGTATGAAGTAAGCTATTGCGGGAAGCATCATTGCGACCATGAGCAGATATATTACATTGAATGCCTTTGTCATTGTTCTGAAATAACCGGATATTAGAAGCCCTATGCCCGATGCAAAGAACCCGGTGCATATCAGGAACAGAAGCATCAGCAGGTAATCGGGTTTTCCACCCATAACAGGTATCGTAATGATTGCCGTAGTGACAATTGATGTAACTGTAATCACAAGGGTCTTGCTCATCAGGTACTGCCAGACGGTCGAAGCTGTCACTGCATATGCCTTGATGATACCCTGTTCCTTGTCCAGGAATATGTATGCTGCCACAATGAACATACCCATGAGACTGCCGTTGAATGTAAGCAGTGAAGGCATTGTATGTTCTCTGTCGCTGAGGGTGACATAATCCGTTGAAAGCACACGAACCTCCTGGTCTTCCACTGCGGCTTCAAGTGTTGCCATGTTACTGTTGTGTATTACTTTGTAAAGATTCTTCAACCTGTCAGTTTCATAACCCTGAAGATAGTACTTGTAGCTGGTGGTCGGTGGCATTGTTTCAGAATCAACCGTAATAACGGCACCGAGCTGCTTTTTGGAATCGGCAAGCAGGATAAGGTCTTCCTCAGAGTTTGCAAGATAGATATCCCGGTCCTCTGTTTCATAGTGCATTACCTTGATCAAATCCTTCTTCACCTTGATTTCGGTTTCCATGGCGGTTTTGTCCAGATCTTCCTGCAATAGCCTGTCCTCAAATGACATCTTTGCCGTATCAGGCATATCGAGGTAAAGATATTCCGTTGATCTTTTATTGAAGTTCTCGGGAATGGCATACAGCACAACAACGAGTATGATTATGGCAAAGAACAATTCTATGTAAAAATAGAAACTTTTCGATGCAAGTTTAAGCTCTTTTAAAAAGCTGTACCATAATTTCATCTTAAACAAGCCCCCTTCCGGTCACCTTGATGAATATTTCCTCAAGGGTAGCTTCCTTGGTATGCATGGTCTGGACCTCATACTTGTCCAGTATTTCCTTGATTCTCCCTCTGTCCTTTTCTTCAATGGTAGACAGGGATTCCGTTATTATTTCATTGTCCTTCAGATACTCTATATCCACCAGTTTGGCACCATATTGAAGCTTCAGATTCCTTGGTGAGTCTATGAGTTTGATTTCGCCGTCTACTATGAATGCAACCCTGTCACACAGTTCATCTGCGATGAACATGTTGTGTGTTGTAAGGAAAGTTGTTACTTCCTTTTTCTTTTCGTTCCATATAATGTCCTTGATTGTGGCTGCGATTGCCGGGTCAAGTCCGGTGGTTGGTTCATCCAGGAACCATATGGAAGGATTGTTTATCATAGACCGTGCAAAGGTAAGCCTGTGTTTCATACCCTTTGAAAACTCCCCGGCTTTGATGTTTGCCTTGTCACCAAGGCCAACCATTTCAAGAAGCTCCTGCGGATCCCTGGTTTCTACATCGAATAATTTACTATAGAAAGCCAGGTTTTCCTTTGCAGTCATCTTGTTATAGACATTTGACTGCTCAAAGGACATGCCGATGTCATTGAACATCTTGTTGGAGATCTTCTTTACGTCGAAACCTGCTACAGTTACCTCGCCCTTCTGGAGCTGAAGCAGGCCGGTCAGAACACCCTGTGTGGTTGACTTGCCCGCACCGGATGGGCCCAGGAAGCCGAAGATCTCACCTTTTTCGATTTCAAAGCTGGCATCCTTTACTGCGTACTTGTCATCCCTGCTGTAGGAATGATACAAATTCTTTACCTTGATCATAACTATTCCTCCAATGTTTTTTGCTCAGCTGTCACAGCAGCTATTTATAAAAGGCCTTCTTGAGTATTTTCATATATTCTTCAAAATCCGCCGTTATGGCATCATAGTCATATGTTTTCTTCTGAAGGAGCTTGTCCAGGAGTTCCATGCTGTATTTTTCAATAACCCAGTTGATTATCTTCATTGTCCTTTCCATGTCTATGTCCGGTTTGAATCTGGAGTAATCGATGTTATGCACATATACTTTTTCAAGCAGCCCGGGAGCAAAGTCCTCTCTGTATGCATAAATTTCATCAAGACTCTTGTCTGAGAGTATCGTAGTGAAGAACTCAAACATCTTGGGAAACCGATATGTCAGCCGGCCCTTGATCATCGCAACCTGCATCAGTCTGTTGAAGAAATCCGTCTCCTCCCAGTCAATCTCATTCTCAAGCGTCTCAATCACAGTGTTTACTACATATTTTTCAAGATACTCATAAAGACTTTCCTTGTTTTCAAAATAGTGGAACAGGAGTCCCTTTGATATCCCCGCATTCTTTACTATATTATTGGTTGATGCCTTTTTGAACCCATGGTCCGCAAACTCTTCAAGAGCCGCATTTATTATCCTGTCCCTTTTGGCCTCATCCATGTTCTTCAGTATTTCTTCCATTGACTGCCCTTTCCGTTGACCACTCTGGTCAATAGCATGATATCATCGTTGACCAATGTGGTCAATACCTTTTTTCAAATACAACAAAAATCCGGGTTAAAGGTCGTAGAGCAACGGTGAAAAGTCGTTTGTTTATACTCAACGGTATAAGATATAATGGCTTCATGGATTCTGTTGAAAAGAAAAAATTCAAACTGGAAAAAAGCCAGATATGGTCTGGGGCAGTCCTTCTTGTAATTCTGATTGCTGTGGTTGTTTTATACTTTATTGGTAAAAACAAAGGCTGGTTTTCAATGTTTGACTCAGTGGAGGAGCTGCAGGACTTTGTGTCGGGCTACGGAGTGTGGGCTCCTCTTGTATTTTTCTTCCTGCAGATCATACAAGTCATTCTTGCTCCAATACCGGGAAGCGTAACGACCCTTTTCGGTGGTATTTTCTTCGGCTTCTGGAAGGCAATGCTGATATCGGTTTCAGCGGTATTCGCAGGATCAATATTATTATTTCTTATGGCAAAGTATCTTGGAAGGCCACTTGTGACAAGGATGATTGGCGAAAAAAGAGTAGAAAAATATCTGAAGGATATGTCAGCACGACAGTTCTGGGTACTTTTCATGATGTTCCTCATGCCATTTTTCCCGGATGATGTACTGTGTCTCATGGCAGGACTTACTGCAATCAAACTTCCCGGATTCGCAATAATGGTTTTGGTTACAAGGCCATGGGGGCTTGTTTTCAGCGCCCTTGTTGGTTCAGGAGCAATAACCGTGTTCCTGTCTGGGGTTGGATAATAATCGGAATATTTTCTGCAGCTCTGCTGTTCATATCAATACGATATCCTGAAAAACTTGAGGAATGGATGAGCGACAGGATACTTGGACTATTCAGGAAAAAGGGAGATTCCAAGAATTGAAATCAATAAAAATGGTTGTAACCGATCTGGACAGGACACTTCTGCAATCTGACAAAACGATATCTCCGATAACCGTGGAAACAATGAAGAAGTTGAAAAGAAATAACATCCGGCTGGCTATTGCAACAGCAAGACCAGACAGAACCGCATGCGATTATTTGGGAATAATAGATGGAGATGCAGCTATTCTTCTTAATGGTGCATTGGTAATTGCAGAGGGAAATATAATTGCAAGAAATCATATCCCATATGAAAATGCCAGGACAATTTTACAAAAGCTGAAGGAACTTTATCCCACAGCAACTTTATCAGTTGAAATGGATGACAGGCTTTATGCTGATTTTGATTTAGAGCTGGACTGTGAGTATTATAAAATTGATTTTCATGATTTACCTGATGGTGCAGTTGATAAAATAATCATTGGTTCAACTGACCTGAGTGAAATCACGAGAATAAATGCATTGCTACCCCAAAAAATGTATGCTGAATGCAACAGCGGGAAATTCATAATGATCATGAATCAATCTGCTCGTAAACACCTGGGTGTCATGAAGCTTTCGGAGCACTTCAATATACCACTGGGTGAAATACTGGCATTTGGTGATGATCATAATGACATAGGCATGCTCAGGGAATGTGGTATGGGGGTGGCTATGGCTGATGCATGCATTGAAGCAAGACAGGCAGCTGATTATATCACAGACACATGTGATGATAATGGTGTTTCAAACTTTCTGGAAAACCATTTATTCACCAATACTGATTTCATCGCCGGGTAATAATACAATTTTATTTTCCAGGATAATTTTGTCGGTATTCTTCTGACTATAACTTCCCGAAGCAGCTGAATGGATCGGTATAATATATTTTGCATCAATCAATCCTGCGACTTCCATTACTTCTTCTGCTCCCATGTTGTAGTATCCGTCTGAGCAAAGCAATGCATAATCAATGCCTAACGATGAAAAATCGGCCATTTGTTCAGTTTTCGATGTGTCCCCTGAATGATATATGACTACATCGTTAATTTCTAAAATAAAACCACAGCAGCTTTCCTTTGAATGATTGTTGTTATATGCATCAACCGCAGTTATCTTTATTCCGGAAAAATCCATTGTATCACCACTCCTGATATTGACAGGGCAGCTTATTACCTTGCCGGTATCTTTGAGGGTAACCAAATTTGTTTTGTTATGGTCGGAATGCTGATGGGTTATCAAAACAAGGTCTGCAGGTTTATCATATTCCATCTTTGCACCAGTTGCAGGGTCAATGTAGATTACCAGACCAAATTTGGTTTCTATCCGCACACTTGCCCGCCCTATGAAATGGAGCAGATTTTCTGGTGTGGGAGTATCAACTCCGGGAATGGAAGAGTTTTCGGCAGGGGCGCTGCCACAGCCTGCCATGGCTGACAGTGAACAAACACATAAAATCACCAGAAGTAAGTTTTTCATATGCTATTTAAAAGACCTTTTCATTATCTCAAGCGCATCTTTCCTGGAAAGAGGAATCGGATCAAAGTTGAAAAGCCCGCCCATTGTGTCATATGCGTTGTCGACATATTTTCCAAGATTATTGCTGTCCACACCGAAATCAGACATTTTCAGGTCTCTTACGCCACATGATTCCTGAAGGAAAATCAATTCCCTTATGAAGTCTTCAGGTTTGTCTGCATTTCGTTTTCCCAGGGCTTGTGCCATTCTAATATATTTTTCTGCACAGACATCGATGAAATGAAGGAAAAATTCTTCAGACAGCATTATAAGTCCCGCTCCATGGGGAAGGCCGGGATGATATGCACTGAGTGCGTGCTCCAGTGAATGTTGTGAAACACAGCTTGATGTTGATTCAACAAATCCTGCAAGGGTATTTGCAAGTGCTACATCTGTACGGGCATCAATGTCTTCTCCGTCCTTCACAGCTCTGGCAAGGGAACGACCTATGAGTTCAATGCTTTTCAACGCATACATATCGCTGACTTCATTTGATATGTTTGCAATGAAGCCTTCCGCAGCATGGAAAAATGCATCGAACCCCTGATATGCAGTAAGAGCAGGTGGTACAGTAATCATCAATTCCGGGTCAACTATAGACAATGTTGGAAATGTCTTCTCATATCCGAATCCTATCTTTTCATTGGTTCTTTCCTTTGTGACAACGGTCCATGGATCGGCCTCAGTGCCTGTTCCGGCAGTCGTAGTGATTGCAATCAATGGAAGAGGGTCGTTTGGGACAGGCTTTCCCTTTCCGCTTCCGCCACTGATATAATCCCAGTAGTTTCCCGGATTGGCGGCCATTACAGCTATACTTTTAGATGCATCAATACTGCTTCCTCCGCCAAGACCTATTACATAGTCACAGCTGTTTTCCCGGGCCATCTTTGCGCCGGCTGTCACAGACTTTAGTGTAGGGTTGGGTTTGATTTTGTCAAATACAACATAATCTGAGTTATTGGACTCCAGAAGTGTACAGACTCTGTCAAGATATCCGCTCCTTTTCATTGAAGTTCCTGAAGAAATTACGATGAGAGCCTTTTTACCGGGTAGTTTTATCTTGGCCAGTATGTTAAGTTTGCCACAGCCAAACAATATTTTTGTAGGCATGTAATAGTTGAAATCCATTTTACAATCCTCTTTCAAATCTATAATCTATCCTATATTCTACTTATATCGGGATGTTTATGCAATATAAATAAATGCTTAATCAAGGAAGCAAGAGTAATAACCGTTTTTACCATCCGCTTTTCTTTGGTATAGCAGTTTATCTGCTGCATCAAGAACCTCGGAAATGTCATCCACTGGTTTACAAAGTTCTACTATGCCTGCACTGAAGGTTATCGGGTAATCAATGGAATCAATCCTGGTAGCTGAAAGAACTTTCAATATTCTTTCTACAAGAATTCCTGCTCCCTGCCTTGTTGTCTTTGGCAGCAGCAGAAGGAACTCCTCACCGCCGTATCTGCCGGCATAATCTGAATGGCGAATTGCAGAAGACAAAATGGATGAAAGTGTTTTCAAAACTTCATCACCCACAAGGTGTCCGAAATTATCATTTACATATTTGAAATTATCGATGTCAAGAAGAACTATGGAAAGAGGGGAAGCATCAAGGTTCTTGTCCAATGATAGTTTTTCAAGCTGATCAATTATGAACCGGCGGTTATACAGGGATGTCAGCTCATCTGTTATTCCCAGTTTCCTGAGATTCTCTTCAAGGCTCTTTCTCTTTGTTATATCTGCAAAAGATACTATTGCAAATCGCGAATCGCCGTATGTAATAGGCACAGCATTGATAAGGAACCACAAGGTATCACTTCTGCCGTTCAAAGTAAATTCATGCTCCAGTTCAACGTGGCTTATTGGATTACCGGTCTCAAGTACATATGTAACACCGTTCCTGAGTGAACAGGTTCTGCAATTTTCAAAGGTTCCGCAAAGGTGCTCCTTTTTCTCTGCTGCTGAACATCGGAATATATTACCGAACTTGGTACCCCTGATATCCTTTTTTTCAATTCCGAATATTCTGAACATGAAATTGTTTGCATCCACCAGATAAGTTGCTTCATCAACTATAAGGATACCCATGGGGCAGTCAAGGAAAGTTTTTTGAAACAAAGTTCCCGTTCCTTTGCTGTCTTCAAGAAGGCTTATAATATCCTTTTCAGAAACCGGGGATTGCCGTGGAAGAACAGTACAATGACATTCGTTGGGCCGTCCGTTCAAAACCCTTTGTACAGATAAAATAAACTTTTCATCAGGAGCGGCTTTCAGATGGGTGTTCAGCATGAATGAAAGAGGAAGTGAAGATTGCAATAGCTGATGATCTTCCTTTGTGATATGAAATAATTCACCTAGAAAACATTTGCCGGGGATGCAACCCGTAGCAATCATTTGGAATTCAAAATTCGAATCCAACACCGCATAACTGCCGGAATCAAAGGAAAAAGCTGCAAGTTTTGTTGTTTCAACATCATTCATGGATGTATTCTACCAAAACGGGTTATACAAATAAAGAAAAATTGAAGCCTGCTATCCTTTTCCAAGGAACAACCTGGCAACGGATGCAAGACCTCTTGCTCCGGAACCTTCCAAATGCTTTTGGACTTTCAGGAATTCCTTTCTTACTTCAATCCCCTGAGGACAGGCTTTTTCACATTTCCCGCAGTTAATACATGAACTGGTCCAATGAGGTTTTCCATCTTCGGTCATGATACCGGAATATGCCATGTGAAAAATCTTTGCCTGTGCCTTACCGGTCATTTTGTAATTGTTAAGATCCCTGAATGATCCCGGTATGTCAATGCCTGCGGGGCAGGGCATGCAATATCCGCATCCGGTACATCCGACCTCCATGAGGTTAAGATACTTTTCCCGTACAGCCCTGACTATGGATATCTCCCCATTTGTCATATGATTTGGCAAAGCCTCTGAAACCACACGAAGATTTTCACCAATGTGTCTGTCGTCATTCATACCGGAAAGAACCATTGTCACCTTTGGGTTATTCAAAACCCAGCGCAGGCCCCATTCTGCAGGAGACCAGCCATTATCCGAGGATTCATAGATGGAGCGTACGTCACGGGGAACATTCCCGGCAATCATACCACCCTTAAGAGGTTCCATTACAATCACACCAATACCCTTGTCAGCGGCATAATCAATACCGCGTATTCCTGCCTGAAAGTCTTCATCAATTATATTGTATTGAACCTGACAGAAATCCCAGTCATAGGAGTCAACTATACGTACAAAAGCGTCATATGTACCATGGAAGGAAAATCCCATTTTCCGGACTCTGTCCTGTTTCCTGATTGTGTCCATGAAGTCAATGACATCAAGTGAAACCATCTTGTCCCATGTGCGTCCGTTCAAGGAGTGGAGCAGATAGTAGTCAATTACATCAACCCTGAGCTTTTTCAACTGTTTTTCGAATGTTTCCTGTATTTTTTCCTTCTTGTTTATAAGGAAACACGGAAGCTTGGTGGCGATATTGACCCTGTCCCTGTAACCGTTGCTCAGAATATTGTCACCAAGAAAACTCTCGGAGGAACCACCATGATACGGGTAAGCTGTGTCAAGATAATTGATACCGGCTTCTATTGCTGTAATTATCTGACGGGTTGCCGTATCTGTATCGATTGCACTCAAAAGACCCTTGCCCTTTGAAGCAAGACGCATACAACCGAAACCAAGGGCTGAAAGCTGTTCATTTGAACCGGGCAATGTTCTATATTGCATAATAACCTCTGCCACAATGGTAAGTGACATATTGTAACTTGTCAACACAATAGTTGCTATGATAAAATAATCACAATATGGGGGTATGGTTAGTATGGAATTCCAAAGAGCCAGGAGCGATGAACAGAAAGATATACGAATAAAACAGATTTCTGAAGCGGCCCTTGAACTACTTAAGACACAAAAGTACGAAGATATTACATTGGCGGGCATAGCAAAGAATCTGAGCTTTACAAGAGCTAATCTATATAAATATATATCTTCAAAGGAAGAGATATTCCTTTATATAATCCTTGATGAAATTGAGAAATGGAAGAAAAACCTGGATGACAGTTTCCATGATGTAATCAATCCTGACAAGGAATGGTTTGCACAAAAATGGTCTGAAACTGTTTTCGAGAACAGGCTGATGATCCAGACCATGTCACTGCTATACACAATCTTTGAAAAGAATGTAACCCTCGAAAAACTTGTTGATTTCAAGATTAGGCTTTTCTCTCTGACAATGGGGGTTGTAAAGCTTCTGACTGAGATTTTCCCACGATTCACCATGGAAACGGCATTTCATTTCTTGAAGATGCAGCTGTTTTATTCAACCGGTCTTTATCCAACCACCGTTGAAAATGAAATGCAGAAAAAAGCAATTGAACTGGCTGGAGTTGAATTTGTTGCGCCTGACTTCACAAATGAAATGAAGGAATTTACAATGATATTATTTCTGAAGTTTGATGTATAGTCACTAAAATACCATTCCTGAGCGGGAGAGATTATGTCAGTTAACCAGATTATACCTATCCTTATACCGGGTGCCTTGATTCAGCTTGCCATACAGATTTATTACATAAAACACTGCTGGGAAAACAAAACCCTTTCCCAGCGCCAGAAAGCCTGGTGGATAGTTGCCATTGCAATATTCAATCTGCCGGCATCGGCTATATATCTGATTCTTACCAGAAATTTTGCAACGAACAGAACACATATCCTTGATGAAGAAAAGACTGACAGGAATATCAAAGAGGCCATTTCAGTACTCTTGTATCTTCTGTTCATGATATTCACAATTACCATAATATTCAATAACTATAACAAATCAGATTTCAGTATAATTGTTTTACTTCTGGGAGTAAATCTGGTGCTGACCTTTGTTTCCTGGTTTTTGAGCAATTCAAGATTCAAATATCTTCATTACACAATCCCGCTTCTTTCACTGGCAACGGCTGCATATATAAACTACCTGGACGAATATAGCACAACAACACTGGTTTTTTTGGTAATTGTCGCAAATATAATAAACAATCACAGGACAAAGGCTTCAAGGATTTATAGTTTCATAGGATTTGTCCTTTTCATTGGTTTTGAGGCTGCGGGTTTATACAGAGGAGGAGCTGCGGTATCTACCGATGAGATTGTAGGGTTCGTATATCTCAATGCTGCGATATATATCCTTGTGCTCATGGCATTCTATCTTCTCAAAAGGCAGCTGCTTTTAAATGTCAGACTGAATGAGCTCATTGATGAAACCACAGAAAAGAGCAAGGCCCTTGAAGAAATGGCGGTGATTGGGGAAAGAAACAAAATTGCCGGGGAAATCCATGATACTGTCGGGCATACGCTGACAACAGCCATAATATCTCTGGATGCTGCACTTGGTGACATCGGCAAAGATGATCAAAGGGTGAAGGAAGCAGTTTCGCTGGCAAGGCAGCAGATTAAAAAGGGTATGGATGATATACGCTACTCTGTAAGAGCCATCAAGCATGGTGCTGACGACTGTGACTTTGCCGGCGCATTTTCAACCATGCTTCGTGAGCTTGGAAAAACATCGAGAATCAAGGTTACAGAAGTAATGGAGATAACATCGGACATTATTCCCATTCACAGAAACCTTCTCTTCCGGGTAACAAAGGAGTGCATTACGAACAGTCTGAAGCATGGTGAGGCAACCGAATCTGACGTACTGATAAGTGAAAGCAGGGGAATTCTGAATTTCACATATTCTGACAACGGAAAAGGCACTGATACCCTTGAAGAAGGATTCGGTCTTCAAAACATCAGGGAGATGACCAAGGCGATGGGTGGCAATGTTGATTATTCTTCGTCTTCCGGAGAAGGGTTCACAATGAATCTCAGACTGCCGCTTGGCCGGGAGGTTGCAAATGACTGAAGGAAAAATCTCTGTAATGCTTGCAGATGACCAGACATTGATACGGGATGGTCTCAAGGCTATTCTTAAAACCGACAGGGATATCGTAATCGTAAGTGAAGCCGCAAACGGAAGGGAAGCAATGGAAAAAGCCCGTACTTTCAAGCCGGATGTGGTACTTATGGATATCAGAATGCCCGAAATGGACGGAGTGGAGGCAACAAGACAAATAAAGTCCGAACTTCCCGGAACAAGGGTGATTATACTTACAACCTTTGATGACGATGATTACATCTTCAAGGCAATGGGCTTTGGCGCCTCAGGATATCTTTTAAAGGACATTGACGGAAATGATCTGGTTCTTGCCATAAAAAGCTGTATAAAAGGCAATGTAATCCTGCCTGGTAAAATTGCTGAAAAAATTACTTCAAGACTTACAGGCAATACAAATGGAAGACAAACCATTACACCGGATGAGTTCACGGAAAGGGAAATGGACATAATAAAACTCATGATGGAGGGTAAATCAAACGCGGATATAGCCGGCAGTTTATATCTCAGTAATGGAACAGTGAAGAATTACATAAGTCAGATATACATGAAGATCAATGTAAGAGACAGAACAAACGCCATTCTATATTTCAAGGATCACTTCAAGGACTGAAAAGAATCATCAATCAACCCGGAACGTAATGTGACTGTATATATGACTGAAGTCACTTATCATATGACTTCTCACAAAGGTATCATTGACTTACAAAAGAAACGGAGGAAAAAACAATGTTACCTGATTTTTTAACAACTGAACTTATTTTAATGCTTCTGCCGCTGGTGGCCATTCAGTTCGGACTTATGGTCTTCTGTCTGGTCAAGATATTCAAGGAGGGTGTTGCAAACCTCAACAAAGGCTTATGGGCACTCATAGTAATCTGCATCAACCTGCTGGGTCCTGCAATATTCCTGATTGTTGGAAGAAGAAAGGACGAAAAATGATAAAAGTAGAAGGATTGAACAAACACTTCGGAAGTTTCCAGGCACTACATGATGTTTCACTCAATGTTGAGAAGGGAGACATTTACGGATTCATAGGACACAACGGAGCGGGCAAGTCAACGACAATAAGCATCCTGACCGGTCTTGCAAGGCCGGATTCAGGAACCTGCATGGTAAATGGAAAGGATGCAACGAGGATTGTCAATCCAAGTGACCTTGGAATAGGGTATCTTCCTGAAGACCCAAGGTTTTATAAATGGATGACAGCAAGGGAAAACCTGATGTATCTGTATGAAGCTTCCGGGAAAAAGAATGACAAAGGAAGGGTGGATGAAATCCTTGGTTGGGTTGGTTTGAAGGAATCTTCCAACAGGAAAGTGGGGGGATTTTCAAGGGGAATGAAGCAAAGACTCGGAATAGGAGCTGCTCTTATAAATGACCCGGAACTTCTCTTTTTGGATGAACCATCATCTGCACTGGATCCGGAGGGCAGGGGTGATGTGCTGAGACTGATAAAGGATCTCCGGGACATGGGAAAGACTGTATTCTTCTCAACACATATCCTTAATGACGTTGAAAGAATATGCAACAAGGTAGGAATACTGGTAAAAGGCAGAATTGTAAAGGAAGACAAGCTTTCGGTAATTCAAAAAGAAAACATACTGCCTATATACGACATTGAAACTGAACGGATACTTGATAAAGCGACTGTGGCAGACATAGAGAAGATGAGCTGTATAAAAAGTGTTCAGATTCTTGACAATAGAATCCAGGTTCTCACAGAGGGTAAAAACGGCTGCGGACGGGAATTGTATAAATATTTCGCAGACAGGGATATTATTGTTACTTCCTTCAGCCTCAGAAAGAACGACCTGGAAGATATATTTTTGGAAGAGGTGAACAGAAAATGACATCAACGATTAAGAAAGATTTCAAGGATGGAATACGGAATTACAGGTTTCTGATAATATTTGCGGGCTTCATGTTCTTTGCATTGCTGACACCAGTGATGAACAAGCTGATACTGCCGGAATTACTGAAAAGTCAGTTTCCCGGGATGGATGAAGCGACCATGAACAGTATGCTGGTAAATACACAGATTGAAAACATAGTGGGTTACATGGGTGACATATTCGAGATAGGAATGATTATAGTTTCCTTTACATTCTGCGGGGCATTGGCAATGGAACTCAAGGAATATACACTGATACTTCCCGTGTGTTCAGGAAAGAGATACAGTGAAATCATACTTTCAAAGCTGCTGGTATTCGGAATCGCACTTGTAGCCGTGACAACGGTTTCAATACTTTCCAACTATCTTTATTCGGGAATGCTCTTTGGGTTTGAAACCGATGGAATAATTCCTATAATAAAGGCAGGACTTTTGCAGGGGCTTTACATGGTTTTCATTCTGTCGGTACTTATATTCCTTGGAACATTGATAAGAAATCAGATCGTGGTTGGACTTACCACATTGCTGATTGCATACTTTTCAAGACTGATAGGAAACCTGCTTGACATAAATGAATTTACACCTGCGGGACTCCTGACCGAAGCTGAAAAATTAACCACAGGCTCAGGCATAAGTGTATATATTACGGTTGCCATCGTTCTTGCACTGACGGCTGCGCTGACAGGGGCTGCAATCCTGAGACTCAGCAGAACTGATTTAACAAGAAGGTAGAAGGATGGATATTGAAAAAGCAAATACATATTTGGAAATAGCATTTGGTAGAACGGTACTGGCACCGTTCTACTTTTCAAAGGTCAGGGCACTGAATCTTACGAAAAACGATGTTGTACTGGATTTCGGATGCGGAACGGGTAATTTTGCAAGACATGCTGTTAGAACAGCAAGAAAAATCATATGTCTTGATATCAGCAAAGACAAGATGAGTTATGTTGAAAAAGCCCTTGGGAGATACAGAAATACTGAATTTCATAATAAACCATTGTCTGATGTGAAACTCAACAGCGATATAACGGCGATATGTATAATCTATGTGCTTCATGATTTTGGTAAAAGGGAACTGAACGAGACTGCAATGCGAATGTACTCAGTTGCTGAACAAGGTTGCAGAGTATATATAACAGAGCCTTCCAAAGAGCACCATGGTATAAAACCGGAATTGGTGGCAGACGCATTCGAAAATGCAGGGTTTGTAAAAACTATGCAGAAAATAAGGAAGAATTCATTTTCCCTTGGGTTTGTGAAGTAGAAAATTCATTTGGGTTATTATTTGAAGCCGGCCTCTACAGCCGGCTTTTGTAATCATTGTAACCAAAGCTTTTTATAATCTTTATGGTTTTGCCTTTTGCCGATGCAATCGACGGAAGGTTCACTCCATTGAAAGTGTTGTTTTTTACCATGGTATAGTGTGCCATATCAGTGAACACAAGGCGGTCCCCCGGTTTCAGAGGTTCCCTGAACGAGTAGTCGCCGATGATATCTCCTGCTAGACATGTGAGTCCGCCAAGACGGTACAGATTTTTGAATTCACCCGGTTTTCCGGCTCCTATGATTTCGGGGCGATAAGGCATTTCTATTACATCCGGCATATGACAGGCAGCAGAAGCATCAATTATTGCAATGTTCATTCCATTGTTGACGATATCAAGTACCGTTGTTACCAGAAACCCGGTATTCAATGCAATTGCCTCGCCGGGTTCCAGATAGACTTCCACGGAATATTTCTCCTTGATCCTTTTTATTATTCGAATCAATCGCTCAACATCGTAGTCTTTTCTGGTTATGTGGTGGCCTCCGCCGAAATTGATCCACTTCATCATATGCATGTATTTACCGAATTTGTCCTCGATGACTTCCATGGTTCTTTCCAGGGTGTCTGAATTTTGTTCACACATGGTATGAAAATGCAGTCCGCTGATTCCTCCCAGTTCACCAGGCTTGAAGTTATGGAGGGTTGTTCCCAGCCTTGAATATGTAAAGCAGGGATTATATATATCCGTTGTGATTTCAGAGTATTCAGGATTGATCCTGATTCCGCATTCGCGGCCTGCCTTTATTGCGCGGGGTCCGAAGGTTTTGTACTGACTGAAGGAATTGAATACGAAGTGATCGCATAAACCCAGCAATTCATCAAACTCATGTTCAACGAAAGCCGGTGAATATATATGTACTTCCTTTTTCATTTCTTCATAACCCAGTCTTGCCTCATTGAGGGAACTTGAGGTTATTCCTGCAAGATAGCGGCCCATCAGAGGAAACATACTGTACATGGAAAAACCCTTGAGCGCAGCCAGAATCTTACACCCGGCTTCCTTCTGGACATAACCAAGCAACTTTAGATTCTTTTCCAGCAGATCTTCATCAACCACATATACGGGAGTCGGAACTGTTTCATAGGTATAATTCATCTGTTACCTCAGTCAAGCAATACGGGATTGAAGTCCTCATGCCAGGGAAGTCCCTGTTTGTTCAGTTCTTCCATGAACGGGTCGGGATCAAACTCTTCAACATTATATACACCGGGCTTCTTCCATTTTCCTTCAAGCAGCAGTTTGGCCCCGATCATTGCCGGAACTCCTGTTGTATAGGAAATTGCCTGGGAGCCTACTTCTGCAAAAGCCTCTTCATGTACACATACGTTATATACATAATAGTTCAGAGGTTTTCCGTCTTTTTTGCCCTGTATGATACAACCTATGTTTGTTTTTCCCTTTGTTCTGGGACCCAGGGATGCAGGATCAGGAAGAACTGCCTTCAGGAACTGAAGGGGCTGTATGGGTTTTCCTTCAAACATAATGGGTTCTATGGAAGTCATTCCTACATTTTGCAGCACATTCAGATGAGTAATATATTTTTGAGAGAAAGTCATCCAAAAACGTATCCTTTTAAGTCCTTTTATGTTTTGTGCCAGGGACTCAAGTTCCTCATGATACAAAAGATAAATATCTTTTTCACCTATCTGCGGAAGGTCATAGATTCTTTTTTCAGCGAGAGGCGGGGTTTCAATCCACTTTCCATCTTCCCAGTAGCGTCCGTTTGCCGTGATTTCCCGGATGTTGATTTCAGGATTGAAGTTTGTTGCGAAAGGATATCCATGGTCACCGGCATTGGCGTCAACGATATCTATGTAATTGATTTCATCAAAATAGTGCTTCATTGCATAAGCAGAGAATACACCTGTGACTCCCGGGTCGAAACCACTCCCCAGTATTGCAGTAAGGCCTGCTTCACGGAATTTTTCACGATAGGCCCACTGCCACTTGTACTCGAATTTAGGAACATCAGGCGGTTCATAATTTGCAGTATCAAGATAATGGACACCTGTTTCAAGACAGGCATCCATGATGGTCAGATCCTGATATGGAAGTGCAACATTGATGACTATATCCGGTTTGAATGAATTTATCAGCGCAACTACTTCATTCGTATTGTCAGCATCCACTGCAGCTGTAGAAATCTTTGTCCGTCCTCCGTCGAGTTTTTTCTTCATTGCGTCGCATTTTGATTTTGTTCTGCTTGCAATGCATATTTCTTCAAATACTTCAGGATTCTGGCAGCATTTATGTACCACTACATTTGAAACTCCACCAGCTCCAATAATCAACGCTTTTCCCATTTTTCTCCTCCTATACCATCAAAAGTAAAACTTCACGTAATACTTTGCATGCGACAGCAGTTGAGACTCCGCTGTCATCATAGTGCGGGGACAGTTCCACTATGTCCGCACCGACAATATGCAATCCATTGAGTTTCATCAATCCATCCAGTAATTCACGGAAGGTTACACCGCCGGCTTCAGGAGTCCCTGTTCCCGGTACGATTGAAGGGTCAAGTACATCTATGTCTATTGTGAGATAGACAGGTTTTTGTCCGAGTTCACCCAGAGGTTTTTCCATTCCGTCAAGTGTAAAGGGATGGAATTCGGTGTTCTGACGGCCGAATGCAAATTCTTCCCCCGAACCTGATCGTATTCCAAACTGCCATAGGCTTCCGCTCATTTTTTCAAAGACCCGCCGCATTACTGTTGCATGTGACAGTCTTTCACCAAGAAATTCATCACGCAGATCTGCATGTGCATCAAGATGAATTACATTGAGATCCGGGTACTTTTCAAGATATGCTTCTATCACAGGAAGGGACACAAGATGTTCCCCACCGATGGCAACTGTCTTCTTTCCATCTGAAAGGATTTCCCGTACATTACTCCTGATGGAAGATAATATAGACTCCGCACTTCCGAAATTGAAGGGCAGGTCACCGGAATCACTTATTCTATAATCAGCAAGATCCTTGTCAAGGTAGGGACTGTAGGTTTCTATTCCGTCTATTTCCGATCGGAGGGCCTGTGGACCGAATCTGGTACCGGGTCTGTATGAGGCAGTACCATCATAAGGAATACCAAAGACTATGATGCTGCTGTCATCATAGGTTCCCCTGAAACCTTCATGTCTTATGGACCTGTTGTCCTTGATCATAAATATATCCTCCTGAGCATCACAGATGCTCATAATATGTATAACCCGCAAGGCCGTTTTCGTAGGCTGCCACTATATCAAATTTTTCCTCTTCGGTTATAAGCTTGTTCTTTTCAGATTCCGACACAAGACGGTTGAATGCAATTCTCATCTTGCCCGGGTCATATTCAACATATGAGAGGACGTCTTCTACACTGTCACCGTGTATTTCCCTTACTATCTCAAATCCATCCTGATTTATTCTTACACTTACAACATTTGTATCGCCGAAAAGGTTATGGAGGTCTCCCAGGGTTTCCTGGTAAGCCCCGATTAAAAAGGCTCCGATGATATATTCCTCATCATCCTTCAGCTTATGAAGGGGGAGGGTCTTGCTCACGTCATGCATATCAATGAAGTTGTCTATCTTTCCGTCACAGTCGCATGTAATGTCTGCAAGAACGGCATTCCTTGAAGGAATCTCCGTAAGTCTGTGTATGGGCATTATTGGAAACAATTGGTCTATGGCCCAGCTGTCAGGCAGTGATTGGAAAATTGACAGGTTACAATAGTATATATCTGCAATTGCACTTTCAATGTGTTCAAGTTCAGGTGGAAGAAATTTCATGTTTTTCTTCATCCTTGCAATCCTGCTTATGATATTCCAGAATATATTCTCTGCAAGAGCACGTTGCCTTAGGGTCATATTGCCCTGATTGAAGACCTGGCGTGCCTGGTCCCTGTAATAAAGGGCGTCATTGTAGGACTCCTGTATGTTCTTGACAGTAAGATTATTGCTTGTCCAGAAAAGACTGGCTGTGCTTTCAGGTGAATCGTCTGGAATGTTGTCCGGAATATTGTTTACCTCGAAATTGGTAACGTGCAGCACATTGAAGAGAAGCACTGAATAGAATGCAACTATTGCTCTTCCTGACTCTGTTACTATTACAGGATGAGGAATCTCCGATGTGTCCATTGCATGCATTACTGCCTCAACTATGTCAGTGCAATACTCATCAATGGAGTAGTTGCGGCTGCTTGAGAAGTTGGTCTTTGAACCATCGTAATCCACAGCAAGACCTCCGCCAAGGTCAAGGTAGCCCATGGCGGCACCTTCCTTTACAAGTTCAGCATAAACCCTTGCGGCTTCTCCAACTGCGGACCTTATATCCCTTATATTGGGTATCTGTGAACCAAGGTGATAATGAAGCAGTTTAAGACAATCAAGCATACCAAGTTTTTTAAGGTTATCGACAATTCCGATGACCTGGGACATGTTAAGGCCAAAGATACTGCGGTCACCGCCGGATTCAGTCCAGTGACCTCCTGCCTTGGAAGCCAGCTTGATCCTGACACCTATATTGGGTTTTACATTGAGTTCCTTTGCCCTCTCAAGGATGGTTGAAAGTTCTCCCGGCATTTCAATGACAAAGAAACACTTGAAACCAAGTTTTACCGCATTCAGCCCAAGGTCTATGAATTCCTCATCTTTATAGCCGTTGCAAATGAGAAGAGCTTCACGGTCATCCAATTGTGACAAAGCGGCAATCAGCTCAGCCTTGCTTCCAACTTCAAGACCATGATGATACCTTTTGCCGAATTTCGTGGTTTCTTCAAGCACTTGCTGCTGCTGGTTGACCTTTACAGGATAAACTCCGCGATAAGTGCCTTTGTAATCAAGGGTTTTCATTGCTTTCAGGAAAGTCTTGTTGAGGGTGGATATCCTGGAATCAAGGATGTTTTCAAATCTCAGCAGAACAGGCATGTCAAGTCCTCTGTCCCTAACTTCTGAAACAATATCCATAAGACTGACTTCGGCGAGAGGCTTTCCATTTGAAGCGGTGACCATTACCTCACCCTTTTCAGAAATTGAGAAATATTCTCCTCCCCAGTTCTTTATATTATATAGGTTCTCGGACTTTTCTATGTTCCATCTTCCGAGCACTTCGTTCTTGTTCATTTCATACATCCTTCCACATAACAATACAGGAAATTTAAATCCCTTTGCCGAAACAAAACATATCATATACAACCCTGTAATGCAAACAATGACAGCAAAAAACCATGCATTACACATGGTTTATACCCTTTATTTTATATGAAGCGGTCACGTTATCCGACGGATGACGTGACCGCTTTGGGATTTTTCACTCAGTCTTTGTGATATAGGAATTAAGTATTCCCTTGACCTTTCCGAATGAATATCCGTTTGCTGTAAGCAAATCCTTTACAAGGGCATTAGGGTTACTGATATCTCCGAGATATTCAATCAGAACTTCTTCGGGGATGCCCAATTCAAGGGCCATTGCTACAGTAGTGCTTCCACCGACTTCAAGGCCGTGGTCTTCATCTTCCCCGGGTTCTTCTTCATGAGCAATTTCCGACTGTGCATTCTGTCCCCTTCCAAGATTCCTGCTTCCCGATGTCTGCCAGAGTCCAAGTACATCACTTAGAATCACTCCACCGAATATAACCACTACCAATGAAAGCATGATCAATAATCTTGTCTTTTTCATATTGAACCTCCTTCAGCGCTGATATCAGCTGCAGTTGAAGCCGGTTCATTTTCACAGCTTTTCTGCTTGATTGAGTATGTCAGGCAGTTTCTTGTGCAGGATGTGTCATCTTCTACACAATCCATGCATCTGATGCAGGCTGTATGCCCTATTTTCTCATACTTTGAAATTTCTATGTTCATGGGGCACTGTCTGTCGCACAATGTGCAGCTGTTGCATGTATCGGCCTTTCTTCTGATCTTGAATATACTGAATTTACCTACTATTCCAAGCAAGGCACCATAAGGACATGCATATTTACACCACGGCCTTTCAACAAAGAGGGAACCAAGCATTGTAACAGCCAGGACTATAAGGCTTCCAAGTGTAATTTCATCTGTGAAGAAATGATACATCGCATAATAAGGGTCAACATCTGCAAATATCAGTCTTCCGGCATTGAATGTCAGTATTATTGTTGCCGCAAGGGTTATGTATCTGAAATATCTCAGTACATTGTGAACCTTCTGTGGTATGAACCTGTTGTATTTTTTCCCAAACAGCTTTTTACCTAATTTACCGATCCATTCCTGAAGAGTTCCCAACGGGCATACGAATGAACAAAATACTGCGCCAAGAACTAATGTAACCAGCAGTATAAGAACAGACAATACAACGTTGGACAACTGAAGCTTCGGCACCAGAGACCCTGCCGACACAAGACTGATGACGCTTTCCACTGCACCGAAGGGGCATATTGCGTGCAGTGATACACTCGGGATGAATCCGAAGAGTTGTTTCCCTGATTCTGCAAGTACATGGTTTATTGCAATCAGACCGATGAATACAAAGAAGAAAATCTGAAGTGCGTACCTGTACCACCTGCTTTTATTTTTCATATGATTCCTCGCTTTCAAAGTAAAACTATGATGGGATTATATTTTTTCTATGTGTCAGGAATGTGTCAGAAAAAACATGTTATGTGTCAGTTTTTAATCATAGATTGGGGAGTTCGATGACCAGTTCAACTCCCCCTTCAGTGTTGGCTGCATATATGGTACCACCGTGCAGTTCAATGATGTGACGGGTTATTGCCAGTCCCAGACCGGTACCTTCCCTGTGATTCTTACCCTGGTAGTATGATTTGAATATTTCACCGATATCTTCTTCGGGAATGGGACTTCCTGTGTTGAATATCCTTATTTTGCAGGAAGAATCTCCCTCGGAAAGTGTAAAGACTATTCTCCCATTGTCCGAAACATATTTCATGGCATTGCCGATTATGTTTCTGAGGGCTTGTTCAAGTCTGAGGGGATCGCCGAAGAACAGGGCTTCCTTGCTGCATTCATTCCTATACTCAAATGTAAAATTCTTTGTATGCGGAAGCCGCCTATGGGTTTGATATAATTTGTCAAGGAGTTCCGGCAGTGAGAATCTTTTCTTCCGTATTACATATGCACCGGATTCCATCTGTGACAAATCCAGTAAATCATCCACAAGCCGGCTTATTCTGTTGGTTTCATTCAGCATGATTCCATAGATTTCATCGGTTTCAGTCTCTTCATACAATTTGTCAGAAAGGGCTTCGGCATATCCACGGATGACGGACAGAGGTGTCTGCAGCTCATGGGAAACCTGGGCAGTAAACCCGGTTCTCATCTTTTCAAGGGTCTTTTCCTTGTCCAGCTCATTCCTTAACTGGGAGATAGTGTTCTCCAGATTGGAGGTGAGCAGATTGAGTGTCTGTCCAAGTTGTCCTATTTCATCTTTTCTGTTGCCGGAATATCTAAGGGTAAAATCCAGCCTTGCCATACCTTCTGCAATATCATTCAGTTTGCGTAACGGCCGTGACATGCTTCTGGAAAAGAAGAATGCAAAAACAGCAAATATCGCAGCCAGGGATATGCCGAAGAAAAGGAAGAATTGCTGTACGAGACCGACAACGGATTCCAGATTTGTATATGAAATCCTGATCATAATATAGTAACCATCATCTGTTACAAGGATGTATGTCAGCCAGTTAAGTCTTGAATTCTGTCCGCCGGTAGTGGAAATAAATGTTGTGTCAGATTGATTTGACTGGAAGATATCAATTATGCTTTGCCTTCCGGAACCCTGTGTATCGGAACCATACAGGGTATTGGTGCCTGAGTCATACAGATGGATGGACAAACCTCTTTCAGTCTTAAGATCTTCAGCCATTATAAGGAATGAATTTATACCTGAAGTTACCAGCGTTTTTTCAAGGTCCAGCGCACTGTCCCTGAGTATAACGGACTGCCTTTGGAAATAGTAATCATCAAAGAAAAACTCAATCACAAGATAAGACACAAGGCTCAGGGCAATACCGAAAATCAAAAGATA
>DAINQB010000035.1:0-5531 GCA_036743175.1 Bacillota bacterium
CGCCTGACATAGCTGAAAGCTGGATAACTTCCATGTAGTTGTTCCTTGCGGGGTGAGTCATTGTGACTGTTACACCATAATGGTCTTCAACGATCTTCGGCCATGCATCCTTGTATTCAAGGTTCTGCATTGAGTCGCCATAGAACTGACACTCAACAAGATGAATCTTTTCAGGATCAGCAAGTGGTGCTTCAGTCGGAGCAACGGTCGGGGCTTCAGTCGGTGCAGCTGTCGGTGCTGCAGTCGGTGCTGCTGTTGGAGCAGGAGTTTCGGATTCAGTTGTGCCGCCGCATGCGGTAAGCATTACTGAAAGTGAAAATACTACTACTAACAACAAGCCCAGTACTTTAGTCTTTTTCATTTCTTTTCCCTCCATATTTTTTTATTTAATACGTCCTTTTGCAAGTCCGTAAAAAATCCGTTTTATCAGCCCTTGATGGAGCCTACCATAATACCTTTTGCAAAGTACTTCTGAAGGTAGGGATATATCAATACTATCGGTACCATTGATACAATCATCATCGCAGACGAGAGACCCTCAATTGTAAGGTAATGTTCCGCCGGGTCAAGTCCAAGCTGCATCATCATTTCCTCAAAGTTCTTCTCAGAGTCTCCGCCGAGAATAATCAATTCGCGAAGTTTTACAGGGAAGGTGTACTTCCTTGAGTCTCTGATATAGAGAACGGCAGCCATAAATGTGTTCCAGTAGCCAACACCGGTGAACAGTGCAATAGCAGAAAGAACAGGTTTTGAGAGCGGAAGTATTATCTTGAAGAAAACAGTGAACTCCTGCGCTCCGTCAATCCTTGCGGATTCTCCCAGTGACTGTGGTATTGACCAGTAATAGTTCCTTATAAGGATCATGTTCCATCCGCTTGCCATGTTCGGTACAAACAGAACAGGCAGTGTGTCTATGAGTCCAAGTGCCCTGATAAGGAGATAGCTCGGTACTATTCCTCCGCCGAACAACATCGGGATGATGATCAGGAAGTAAATGAAGAATCTGCTTCCGGGCAATTCCTTCTTTGACAATGTGTATGCACCAAGGGCATTGATCAGCATCGAGAAGGATGTACCAAGGACAGTTACTATAATTGAGTTCATGAACGGTCTCCAGACCGATTCATCCTGTATTACCAACCTGTAGAACAACAGGGATGGTTCCTGGGGCAGCAGGCTCAGCTGCAGTTCTCCGACAGGAGACACATCCAATGATGTCTTGATTACAAACGTTATGGGTATAAGCATCAAAAGTGTAAAAAGGAAGAAGCCTATTAAATTGAATACGTTGAATACTTTTTCGCCTAGTGATCTTTTTAACATTTCTCTTCCCCCCCCTTACAGTATGCTTCTGCCGTCTTCGGTAACACGTTTACTTAAGAAGTTAGCGAAGAACAGTAGCATCATGGATATAGTTGATTTGAACAAACCTATTGCAGTAGCAAGATAGTACTTGCCGCGTGTAATACCCAATTCAAATATATATGTATCAAGTATTTCTGCAGTACTTTCAATGTAAGCATTCTTGAGAACGAATATTGGCTCGAACAATCCACTGAGAACATGCGAGAATGAAAGAACTATAAGGACGACGATTGTATTCCTTATACCGGGCAATGTAACATGCCAGGTCTGCCTCAGCCTTCCCGCACCGTCTATGACAGCTGCTTCGTACAGCTGGGGATCAACTCCCGCAAGTGCTGCAAGATAAATGATTGAGCTGTATCCTACGCCTTTCCATATCCTCATGAATGTAAACAGCCATGGGAACAAAGCAGGTTTCGAGAGGAAGTAAATCGGTTCTCCGCCAAAGAACTGGACTATGTAGTTGACATATCCCCTTGATGGTGACAAGAGCTGTATGAATATACCCGCAATAACAACCCATGTTACGAAGTTGGGAAGTGTACTGATGGTCTGTACTGTCTTTTTATACCATTTGACCCTGATTTCATTAAGCAATAAAGCAAATAGAATTGGAGCCGGAGTTACGAATGCATAACTGAAGAAAACAAAAACCCAGTTGTTTCTGAACGCCCGCCAGAAGAACGGGGTACCGAATATATACTGGAAATTCTCTACACCAACCCAATACTTGAAGCCTGAAATTCCATAACGCTGGAATGCGAGCATTATACCGGGCATAGGGATGTAGTGGAATACGTAATACAAAAGCAACGGTGGAAGTATCATAAGATACAACATCACGTTGGTTTTATTTAAGATTTTTTTCTCATTACGCTTGTAAGACACATTTGCTGCGGATGAATCCATCTTATCACCAACCTTAATTTATTTATCCCCCAAACTGAAAGGACAGTTGAAACCAATAAAAATTATATCATAAATAGCTGTGTATTATACAAGGTAAATTTAATATTTCTTGTGTTTTTTTAGCATAAACCCGACAAAAAATGTATAAAAGCCCCTGTATCAATCACCTGGTCAGCGGGACAGGTAATAAACTGCCTGCCCCCTGTCCAAAACTCAGATCTTTATCTCCGTATCTGCAAAACGGGCAAGTAAATCTATACATGCCTGTACATCCTTCATGTCCACTACACAAACCGGACTGTGGCCGTTCCTTGATGGTATTGATATTCCTCCGGTCCTTACACCGTCATTTGAAATATTCATTGCCCCTGCATCGGTGCCACCTGAAGGAAGTATGTCCATCTGATATTTTATCTTGTTGCTGCTGCATATTTCCACCATGGTCCCTACAACAGTCTCATCGCAGATGACAGAGCGGTCCATTACCTTTATTGCCGCACCTTCACCTATCTTCATGTTTCCTGTTGATGCTCCGGGGACATCATATGAACCTGTTATGTCAACGGCAACACCGATATCGGGTTTTATCCCCCTTGAAGCAACCGTTGCACCCCGAAGCCCCAGTTCCTCCTGTGATGAAAATACAAAATACATATCATTGTACTGACTGTCCAGTTTCATGAGTGCCTGGATTGCGATGTAACAGCCGATGCGGTCATCGATTGCCTTTGATGCCACCCTGCCGTTTCCAAGTTTCACAAGATCACCCAGATATGATGCAACATCACCGACATTGACCTTCTTTTCTGCGTCCTTTCGTGAAGTTGCCCCGATATCCACATACATGTCCGTTATATCCTGCTTCGGTTCACCGGGTCCCTTTTTCAATCCCATTATTCCTATGGTTCCGTTCTTGAAGATTACCTTGTTCGAATAGGTTGCCATGACATCGATACCGCCGACACCTCTTACGGTAAGGAAACCTTTGTCGTCGATGGCCATGACCATGAAACCTATCTCATCCTTGTGTGCCGAAACCATGATCTTCTTCCTGTTTTTCCCATTCCCGGCTTTGAAGACAATCAAATTGTCTATTCCATCAGTTGTGATTTCATCGGCATAACCCGTTACGAATTCAGTTATGACCTTGTTGATTTCGCCTTCCCTGCCGCTTACACCAAAGGTCTGGGTCAGTTTCCTGAGCATCTTGATATCCATTGACAAACCTCCTGATTAAAAATTGATTATAACAGTTTACATAAATACTGTCCAAGCTCAGAACTCGTATTTATCCAACGCTTCTTTGAAATCCTCTATTATCGCATCTATGCTCTCAAGGCCCACAGATATTCTTATCTGGCCTGGAAGTATCCCGGTCAGGGCAGACCTTTCCTCGGTTATGTTCAGTCCCGGGGCATTCATGATTGTCTCGAATCCTCCCCAGCTGGGTCCGACCTCAGGCACATTCAATGAATAATAGAATCGTTCTGCATTCTTACGCCCTCCGGCTGGCACAAAACAGAACAGGCCCGGGAACCCCCTCATGAATCGTACCGCTGTTTCATGCTGCGGATGGCTTTCAAGGGCCGGGTATATGACTTTCTCTATCTTTGGATGATTCTCCAGGAATCTTGCAAGAGCAAGTCCGTTCTTCATGTGCTGTTCCATCCTGAGGGTAAGTGTCCTCATTCCGCGGAGAAGAAGCCAGGCCTGATGGGGATCAATTACCGCACCGAAAGCTCCTCTCTCCCAGTGCCGCATTTCACTTATTGTTTCACTGTCCGCCATTGCGGCTCCGGCAACCAGGTCACTGTGGCCGTTTATATATTTGCTGCATGAATGAACAACTATATCCGCACCGTATTCCAGGGGGTTGCAGAACACAGGAGTTGCATAGGTGTTGTCGACAATTACCTTTATGTCATGTTCCCTTGCATATGAACAGATTCGTTCCAGGTCAGGTACTGTAAACACATTGGAAACTATGGTCTCAAGATATATGATATCCACTCCGTCTCCGACAGCCCGAAGGAAATCATCGAAATCCCCCGCTTCAAAATAGGTTGCCCTGACATCAAATTTTTCCTTCAGATATACATTCAGGAACTCCTCAACGGGCAGATAAACATTTTTTACAGCGGCAATCCGGGTACCTGTCTTCACATAACGCATCAGGGCAGCTGTTATTGCTCCCATTCCCGACGAAAACAAAAGGGCATCCTCTGCTTTTTCAAGCTCCGCCAGCTTTCTTTCCACTGCTTCAGTCGTAGGGTTGTTTATTCGAGTGTATGTATATCTCGTTGCACCATTCTTGCGTGAAAAAAGTGATGACTGATAAATGGGGACAGTTACAGATCCCAGAAAATCACAGGAGTTCTCCCCGCAATGTATTATGATGTCCTCTGCCTTACTGCCTTTGAATTCTTTCATTAAAATACCTACTGTGCAATTATTTCAATTGTCTTGTCTATATTTGTATATTCCGTGAAGTATACGGTAAATCCATTCTTATCCTGTTCCACACTGCCTCTCATGGAGCTGTCATAATGATGCTGCATGAAGGCCGGGCCAATCTTCATTTTGTCGAGTCCCAGGTTAACATCCACCATTCCGTCACCTACGGTTATAGCATTTCCCGGTTTACCCTGGACAAGGAAGTTTTCACCTCTGACAGTGCATCCGCCTGTAAAACAAAACTCCACCTTGACAGGCACACGATCACACCCTGAAGTGCTGACATGGAGCCTTGCCCCTGTGTCTGTTGTCTCTACCCTTACATTATATGTGAGGCTGAGTTTGTTGACTGTCTTTCTTTTAGAATGGTCCATTTCATCCCATACGCTGGTCCCGGGAGGTGTTTCAAGAGGCCATCTGTAACCCGCATGTGCAGTGAACTCCATTTCATATACATTGCCGTCTTTTTTTATATCATCAGCCTTGAACTGTGCAACCGCAAAGAATGATGCACATATCCTTACATAACATCTGAGGCTTCCCTTCTGCACAAAAAGGAAATTCGGCGATCCTCCCAGAATCGTGACCGTCAGGTCATCCTTCCTTTTCCTTACTATCCTTGAAGGTTTGTAGAATTCCTCATACTCAACCGGTATTTCATCGGTATCCGGTTCATAATCCTTAAGTCCTTCCTCAAGCATGAACATCCATGATACGCCGGGTACATTGCGGCCGCTTCTTATGGCACTCTCAAACATCAGGTCCGCCATTGCAGCAAAATCAGCCCTGCCCAGTGCATAGGC
>DAINQB010000035.1:5631-27141 GCA_036743175.1 Bacillota bacterium
CCGGCAGCCTCGACCCATCTGTGGTTTGGAGTATGAAAACCGCCGTCACGGAGTCCTTTCGAAGCTTTTTCGAGGATTGTGTACAGATTGTCCTTTATCTCAAGTTCATCAGCGGTCTTTGCATACTTTTCCATTACCCTGTATGTCCTTGCAATATTATGCATTATGAACCCGGTGTCCGGAGCCGAATAAAAGTTGGAGATGAGAAGGTCGAATGTACCATCCTCCCTTTGTACTTTTCCGCTGTACTCCAGGGCGGCTTTCATGTATTCCAGAACCTCTTTGTCCTTGTAATAGGTTGAATCGGGATTATAGTATGAGCTTGCATATCCCAGGAGGCAGCCAATGCTGGCTCCTGGAGTTACCATTCCGTCCTCATTGCCTCTAATCCCTCCGAAGGATGGGTCATTCCTGTCCGTCACCGTCATCTTCATGTAGTTATGCACCGACCTGTCACAGGCCTTTACTATTTCATCGTAATGTTTTTTCATATTTATACCATCCTTAATCTACAGTTCCACCGTACCGCTCCATGCACGCCATTTGTGGTCAATTTCCTTGAACTTCTCAACCATGAAATCCCTTGTTGTATATCTGGGTGCCCTGTATATGTCCCGGCCATCGAAATACAGCCTGCTACCGTTCAGGATTCCATACATAAGGGTGCCTTTTCCTTCTTCAACAAATGAGAAATCAGCATCTGTAATTATATTTCCATATTCCAGTTTACCTGTCTCCCAGTCATATGCAGGTGCCCTGTCCTCAATATAATGATGTATTCCAAGTGAGAGGTCAAGCTTATAAGTCAATATAGTTTTTCTTTTTCCGGAATATGTTATGCCTATGCAGCCCGATTCCTCATCCATGGTGGAAATGCTGACCTTTCCTGAAAGGTCTTTGGCAGACTCATCTCTTCCATGGGGTGTCAGTACGGTAATGAAAATCCTTCTTTCACCCTTTTTCAAGGATTCAGCCCGACACTCACTTATCATTGCGGCATCACCGTGGTTACGCATGATTTCATCCTTTGACACAATTGTATCACCTGTCAGGAACTCAACCAGAAGCGCCATATCCTTTTTATTGACATAGGGATCCCTGTCGTTCTGTCCCCTTCTTATGTCATCTACATGGGTATCAAATGCAGTTTCGGAAATCCTTTTTGCATGTTGTGTATGCCAAACATTTCCAATTGTTATATCAGTATCCTTTCCGGCTTCAACCCAGTCGATGACTATGAGGACTTCACTTTCCTTCAAGCGTGTCACACAACGGTCCCACAGCAGTCCAAGGGGTTCATAATGGTTCCTTGTTCTGAGATAATCAATCTTTTCATAGGCCTGGAAGTGTATTTTCTCCGTCTGTACATGTTTGTAATATCCGTCGTCATGAAGGGCATTGAAGTTACCCTGTGTGAAATCCTTTTTACCTTCCCTGAAGACAAGCTTATTGTGATACAGATCTGCACGGTATTTACCGTTTGGAAGCTTTTCGCGGTATCCGCTTTCATGGAGCAGTACATTTCCGTCGATTTCAAAGTGTGCAATTGAATTTTCGTCTCCATGACCGTGATGCATCTTCTCTGCTTTCACGGGGATTGATGTCCTCAGATACTGCCTGGGTATATAGCCGTACATGCCCTCGTCCCTGTAATTGTAAAGCATGTATGTACTCGAATCACGGAATGTGATCTTCTTTCCCACAAGCTCATCAAGGACTTCTTCACTGGTGAAATTGATGTCAGCGGGTTCAACGCCGTCATCAGCCCACTTGTAGGCATAAGCCATGTAGTTGCCTATTCCAGGAGAATAAGCCTTGTTGACTTTCTTCATACCAAAATCGAACATTTTTTCAGCTGCTGCCTTCATTTCACCGGACTTGTATTTGGTTGCACCCATTTCAAGGCAGGCAACCCATATCTGCCAGTCGGAATGAAACCAGGCATCACCGAATCCGGGGATCTGCCCTTCAGGAGTCAGAAGGTGGACTATGTAATCAAAGTAATATCTTGTCTGGGGTCTGCTGTAGTAGAAATCCTCATTCCCCCTCCACTTCGCATACATTATGCAGGCAAACAACCATAGGGGTATGTAATGTGAGGCGTCTTCTATGGACCAGCGGCCTATGCTCTCCTCAGCCAGATAATCTGCAAGCTTGATCCATTCCCTGGTTTCATCAGTATCTCCCACTACATGGGCAGCCTGTACAAGGGCGCAGGCTCTAAGCATGGACCTGTTGTGTGCTCCCCATTCCGGGCAGAAAATCAAAGGTGTCACAGACTGGATGACAGACTGTTTAACCGTTTCAATGTCATCCTCTCCCAGAAGTCCCGTATCCTTTATTACCAGATAGGCATTCATATATGCATGCAGCTGGAAAAGAGGTTCCATAAGGGGAACTCCCCTGTAGTACTCCTTTCGCTGCTTTCTTATTTCCTCAGGAAAAATCTTTGCAAGTTCCATGGGCTCCAGAAGCCCTTTTTTTATGAACTCAACCTTTTCCCGGTCACCGGTGAGGCTGTAAAGGACGCCTTCCATGTGTATCTGGCTTGATATTATACCCGGTGATGAATAACCGAACATGAAATCAGCATCGAAGTTTTTCTTCCATGTCTCAATACTCTCGTCATAGGTTTCCCGGCCTGCTGCCGCTGCCTTTACGACATAATCCAGATAGTCCGCTCTTTTCATTCTGTTTACCTCCGCTTTTTCCCGAGGGTATTCCTCAGAAACTCCTTTTCCTTCGCAAGATTGTCCTTCTTCCTGGCCACAATGAGATTATATATGTTTATAAGCAGTACAAGTACCGCAGCAAGAAGAAACAGCAGCCGAAACTGTGGGAAAGCCATATTGGTCATGGATCCGGCATTGTTTTCTATCAGATTCTTCACCAGATTGCCTACCGTTGGTGCCACGAAGATAATGAGACCAACGCTGGAAGTAAAGAACCCGTCATACAAAGACCTTCCCTCCTGTGGTATTACTTCATATTTTGAGTTGAATACCCCGAGCATGAAGGCAGGACCTATCATTGACGCGTTTATCTGAAGCAACGGCATTATTACCCAGTAACTTCCCTTTGTCATACAAAACCAAAGCAGCGCCTGCAGGACATAAAGCCATAATGCAAGACGAAGGATGAACTGCGGGCCGTATTTGTCAACCATCTTCCCCCACATGGGATACCATGCCATCTGAAGGACAGGGTTGATCATTCCCATGGCAGTGATGAATGTATATGGGATTTCCAGGTATCTTAACTGATAAACGGAAGAAAACGACATGGTCATATACCATGAAAAATAGAACACTCCCATCAGGAGCATCAGCTTCATGAAGTTCTTATCCCTCAGAGGTATCAAAAACAGGTCCCTGAGCCTGACAGAACCATTTTCAAGGGTCTTGAAACCAGGGTCAATTATCTTTGAAAATGCATAGGTCTCGGCCCACATGAATATCCATGCAATTGAATAGATTACACAAAATGCAATATATCTGTCAGGTGCGGTATCCAGATATCGTCCTGCAACTATAGGGAATATTGCAGATATTACAAGTGCAAATATCTGCTTGACCCCCATGAACCTGCCTCTGATTTCTGAATCGATGACGTCTACGAAGAGTGAGTTGATGGTTATTCCCATATATGAATTCAATGCATATCCCGAAAAAACAACGGCAAGCATTATGTATGAAGCAATGTCACCCTTAATGAACAGCGGTATCCAGACAGTAAGAACAATAAGTGACTTGGAAATAATATTTAAAATTACAATGAATCTCTTGCGGTTCTTGATTCTTTCGACAATCAGTCCGGCAAACACAACAAGAATTCCGGCAATGCTTCCTATGAAAGGAATGTACCCCATCAGATAGTCGGGGGCTCCCATTTCAACAAAAAGACCCGACAGAAAGACTCCTCCTACCAAGGCCCCGAATGCAGTTCCAAAAATCGCCTGTCTGATGAACCAGTCCCGGTCTGATTTACCCGGTGCCGTCACCATTTGCATGTCATTTCTGTAGAAGAGCGCCAGATATGCCTTACCGAGCGCTCTCTTCATTTTTTTCATAACAACATTTACGCCCCTTGCAGGTTTCCCTGTCCCGGAAATGATACCACGATAAATTATTAATGTATACCTGTTCACGGTAATTTCTCAACTTATCGTCGGTTTCACCAAAAATATTGTGCAATCAAACAGTTTGCTTTGACCTTATATATTCATCCATGGCTGCAGCCGCCTTTTTACCGGCTCCCATTGCAAGTATGACCGTTGCGGCTCCTGTAACGATATCCCCGCCGGCATATACACCTTCTATGTTTGTTGCCATCGTTTCTTCATTTACAGTTATGCCGCCCCATGATGCTGTTGCCAGGTTCTGCGTCGTATCCTTTATCAGCGGATTCGGTGTCTGTCCTATGGCAACTATTACTGTTTCCATGGGAATCTCAAATTCAGAGCCTTTTATGGGGACAGGCCGCCTTCTGCCTGATGAATCGGGTTCACCAAGACCCATCCTTATGCATTCGATGGCGGTAACATTGCCCTTTTCATCTCCTTTTATGGAAACAGGGTTATTGAGAAGCTTGAATATGATGCCTTCTTCTTTTGCATGGTGTATTTCCTCAAGCCTCGCAGGAAGTTCCTCCTCGCCCCTTCTATATATAATGTAAACGTTTTCAGCCCCCAGACGTTTGGCACTCCTGGCCGCATCCATGGCAACATTCCCGCCCCCAACGACAGCAACATTTTTCCCTATTTTGACCGGGGTATCGAAATCAGGCCATTTGTATGCCTTCATTAGGTTTATCCTTGTAAGGAATTCATTCGCGCTGTAGACACCATTGAGGTTTTCTCCGGGGATTTCCATGAACCTTGGAAGTCCGGCCCCTGTGCCTATGAAAACAGCATCATATTCCGCAAGAAGTTCATCTATCGTAAGGATCTTCCCTATTACCATGTTGACCCTGACCTCGACACCGAGTTTTTCCATCAATGAGATTTCCTTCTTCACTATTTCCTTTGGGAGCCTGAACTCAGGAATGCCGTAGGTTAGAACTCCTCCGGGTTCATGGAACGCTTCAAATACAGTGACATTGTAACCCATTTTAGCCATGTCACCTGCGCATGTAAGTCCGGCAGGTCCGGCTCCGACGACTGCAACCCTTCCCTTCAGGGCAGTCTGTCCTTCCATGGCCTCGCTTCCGAATTCTTCGGTGTGTGCCATATGATAATCGGCGGCAAACCTTTCAAGTCTGCCTATTCCAACCGCTTCACCCTTGATTGCCCTTACACACAATTCCTCACACTGGGTCTCCTGTGGGCATACCCTTCCGCATACAGCGGGAAGTGAATTGGTGAGTGCTATGACGCCATAGGCTTCATCAAATCTGCCTTCTTTGATTTTTCTTATAAAACCGGGTATATCCACATTTACAGGACATCCCTTCACACACGGTCTGTGTTTACATTCAAGGCATCTTTCAGCTTCGCTGACTGCCAGTTCTTCCGTGTAACCAAGGGCAACTTCCTTGAAATTCCGGTTCCTTGTCTCCGGTTCCTGCTCCGGCATCTTATATTTCTCAAGTTTCATGTCAGCCATTCGTGTAACCTCCCAGCCTGCAGGAATGCTCCTCTTCTTCCTTGTATCTTGTACTTCTCATGATTGCTTCATCGAAGTCAACGAGATGCCCGTCAAAGTCAGGGCCGTCAACACATGCAAATTTTGTCTCGCCGCCTACGGTAAGCCTGCATCCTCCGCACATGCCCGTTCCGTCAACCATTACGGAATTCATGCTTACAATGGTCTTTATACCGGCTTCCCTGGTTATCATTGACACAAACTTCATCATGACGAGCGGGCCTATTGCTATTACCACATCATAGGTCTTTTTTTTCAGAAGTTCCTTCAATATATCCGTGACAAATCCCTTTGTTCCGTTGGATCCATCGTCGGTTGTAATATATACGTTTGATGCATTTTCCTTCATTTCCTTCTCCAGGATTATCAGGTCCTTGTTCCTGAATCCGGCTATGATGTCGACGTCCGCTCCCTGTTCATGGAGTTCCTTTGCCTGTGGAAATGCTATTGCAGTACCTAGGCCTCCCCCTATGACACATGCACTTTTATACCCCTCAAGCTCACTGGCCTTGCCCAGGGGTCCGACGAAATCCTTTATGAATTCACCCTCCTCCAGGGTACCGAGATGTTTCGTGGTCTTTCCTACCATCTGGAAGATAATGGTTATTGTGCCTTCCTTCCTGTCATAGCCTGCTATGGTAAGGGGGATGCGTTCACCTTTGTCATCAATCCTCAGGATGATGAATTGCCCGGGTTTTGCCTTTGCGGCAATCAGCGGAGCTTCAATCTTCATCTGCTGAACCGATTCATTGAGTATTTTCTTTTCCAAAATTCTGTACATCGTGGCCTGCTCCTCTGTTCTTTCTTGAAATAGGGCTGCTCCTAAGGCTGCGCTGTGATTATCTCAGGGCCGTTTGCCGTTATTGCAATTGTATGCTCATACTGGGCTGAAAGTGAACCATCGGCGGTCCTTGCCGTCCATCCGTCGGAATCTACAGTCAGACCCGGTGCCCCGATATTGATCATTGGTTCAATGGTAAACACCATACCTTCACGAATCCTGGGTCCCCTGCCCTCCCTGCCGAAGTGGGGTACAATCAGACCGTCGTGCATTGTTCTTCCAATTCCATGTCCGGTATATTCCCTGACCACACTCATTCCGTTTGATTCAGCATGCTGTTGTATTGCATGGCTGACATCTCCGATCCTGTTTCCGTCAACAGCCTGTTCTATGCCAAGATACAGGCACTCCCGGGTTATCCTCATGAGTTTTTCAGCCTCATCCGATATGTTCCCGATTGCATAGCACCAGGCGGAATCCGCAAGCCATCCGTCAAGGTTCACTACAAAGTCAACTTTCAGGATATCGCCGTCGGCAATTATTTCATTGTCGGGGAATGCATGGCAGATTTCGTCATTGAGAGAAGTGCAGGTTGCATAGGGATATCCCATATATCCTATCTGCTCAGCCTTTGCACCATGTGATTCGATGAATCTATGTACATAGTCATTTACATGCATGGTTGTCATTCCAATTTCCAGGAAATCCCTCAGTGAATAATGGCATGCTGAAACTATCTTTCCTGCATCCCTTATCTTATCTATCTGTCTTTCACTTAAAATACTTGTCATTCTTCCACCCGTTCAGATTGGATTCTATCATTTTACGGACAATGGTTCAATTGTATAAATGTCAGAGAAGCCTTAAAAGCCCATCGAGATAACTGTCATCGACCTGTGGTTTCCCCAGGAAGGCATTGTCCTTGTTTGCACCGTGGAAATCACTTCCACCTGTAACAACCAGATTGTACTCCCTGGCAGCCTTCAGGTACTTTTCTGAATCTGCTTCATTGTGGTCACTGTGGAATGCCTCTATGCCCATCAATCCCATGCCGACCAGTTCCCTGATACTCTCTTCGAACAATCCGACCCTGTCCATGTATACGGGATGGGCCAGCACAGGCACACCGTGGTTTTTCAATATTTCCTCTATTGCACTTACAGGTGTTGTCTTTTCCCTGTGGACATAAATATCCTTTCGCAGAAGTATTTTTTCAAAGGCCTCGTTTACATCAGAGGCATATCCTTTTTCAATGAGACATTTTGCAAGATGGGGCCGTCCGGGGGTTCCTCCTGCAGCTTTTTCGTACATTTCCTTGAGTGTAATGTCAAAGCCTGCCTTTTGGAGGCTTTCTATCATCCTTCGGTTTCTTTCATGCCTTCTTTCAAGAATCCAGTCAAAATAGCTGTTTATACCTTTGTAATTCCCATGGCTGAAATAGCCGAGTATATGTGTTCCCTTGACCTTGTAATCCACTCCCAGTTCAACACCGGCAACAACCTCAATGTCCAGGCCCCTGCCTGCCTCAATTGCCTGTTCAACACCACCGATTGTATCGTGGTCGGTTATTCCAACGGCCTTCAATCCCATGGTGTGTGCCTTGATTACCAGTTCTTCCGGAGTCAGACTGCCGTCCGAGGCTGTCGTATGTGTATGTAAATCTATCATTGTCCACCAATAATCTTCAGTTTGTATTTTTCAGACAATCCGCCATCGTCAAAGATGGTTCTGCCATTTTCATATTTTACCCTGAAAAGCGAGGTTTCTTCTCCGTTTGTATATTCAAACTGGCTTTTGGCTCCGGCATAGACATGTATTTCAGTTAGTTTTTGCTCCTTCTCATCAACATGGCTCTGGTCGGGGCCGTATGGAATAACTGCACCCGCCGGAATGAATACAGGCATTTCGTCAAGTGGACACTCAACATCAACCCATCCTGTCCTTGTTATCTTCCTGCCGGTCCAGTAATCATACCATATCCCATCGGGCAGATAGACCTGCCTGGTTGTGCCGGGATTCATCATTGGTGCAATCATCATGGAATCACCGAAATAGTACTGGTCATATATGCCGCGGACATTCCTGTCATCCTGGTGCATCAGGACCATATGTCTTATGAAGGGCAGACCGGTGAGACAACTTTTTGCCTCTGTACTGAAAATATATGGCATAAGCCTGTACCTTAGTTTTGCAAATTTCCTGAAGACTGTAAGTGCCTCCTCGCCGAATGCCCATGGTTCCCTGGAATTTGTATTTCCGCCCCCATGGCATCTTGCATGGGAAGAAAACAATCCGAACTGAGCCCACCTGATATAAAGTTCCGCATCCGGCCTGCCGATGAAACCGCCGATGTCATGGCTCCAGAAAGGATGTCCTGAAAGTCCGATGGACAGGCCTGACCTGAGTGCTCCTGCCATGTTCTCATATGTGGACCTTGAGTCACCGCTCCATGGAAGGGGATATCTCTGTCCGCCGGCATAGGATGACCTGGCCCAGACTATTCCGTCACCATGGATTTCCTTCGCAGCCTCGAACATGACCTTGTTGTATATCAGCGGGAACAGGTTGTGCATTTCCTTTCCTTCAATTGAATCATAGACTCCGTCAACAGGCATTCCCTCGGCTATGTCGGTCTTGACTGCCACAGCGCCTTTTCGCAGAACTTCCTTGATTTGACATACATACCACTCAACCGCCTTTTCATTTGAAAAATCAATGAGTGAATACATTTCACCAAACCAGTCGAATAAATATACGCTGCCATCCTGCTTCTTTATGAAATAGCCCTCTTTTTCCCCTGTCCTGAAATTTTCAAGGGAGTTATGTACATATGGGAGCTGCCATATTGAGGCATTGAATCCCATTTCATTGAGCTTGCCTATGAGTCCCTCCGGGTCCGGAAACCTATCCTTTGAGAATTCAAGGTCGCAGACCCAATCCTTTTCAAACCAGAATGTATCAAGATGAAGGACATCACAGGGTACATCCTTTTCCCTCAGCTGATTTGCTATTCCCATCACTATGTCGGCATTCTCATAACTGTTCCTGCTCATCCAAAGACCATAGCTCCATCTCGGCAACTTCGGGGCAAACCCCGTTATGGAACAATACCTGTAAAGGATATCCTTCATGGATGGTCCTGCAATAAGGAATACATCCATAAGGTCGTCTTCAACAAAAACATTTGATATGTCGAAATTTGTTGCACCGATGTCAAAATCCATGAGATAGGCGGAGTTCACAAAGATTCCATAACCCGCCGTGCTCATGTAGAAAGGTATATTCTTGTAAGTCCTTGCGCCTTCATTTCCGGCGCAGTCCTGGTGTATTGACTCAATATACTGTCCTCTTCTGTCTATGCCGATGAACTTCTCACCAAGACCGTATATGCTTTCGTTCAGGGCCATCCTGGTGGTAAACATGGTGATTCCGTCCGATGAAGCAAACGGAAAGAAGTCCCTGAGTGATGCGAAACCACCTGCACCTGATGAGTTAGGATGAGCTGTATCGATGCCCGGAACTTCAGCCAGCACATCCCCTTTATAATCCCTCAATGTTACGTGGAATGGACTCATGCGTATTTCAAGACAGGCCATATCAAGTGCAAACAAAATCCGTCCGTCTTTCTCTGTAATTTCCTTGATTTCGCCTTCGGGCACTTCCGGTGCCATCAGAGTATTGTTTTCAATGTTCCCGGCTCTTCCATACCTTATTCTGAAGGAATGGTTACCTACGGCGTCAATGAATATATCGCCATCAGTCTTTTCCTTTGTATCAAGGAATCTGTCAAACTCATATCCGAATGATTTCTGATGCCTGGTATCAAACAAGGCGCATTCCATGTGAAGGACAAGCCCTTCCGGTGTTCTATCGTAAGAGCTGACACGCCTTGGAAAAACATATTTCCTGTCAGCCTCCAATGCTGCCTTCTTCGTGTGATTTATCCAATCCAACATACTCATCCTCCGCTTTTTGATTCAAGATGTATTTTAGCACTAAAAATGCCCGGCTTTACACCTCTTTTGACATTTATGTTATCCTGAATGCAAAATGTTTGCATGAATCCATGGTTTTCCACTTGTTTTCAACAGAAAAAAACTATCCGGCAGGCCTGCTGTATATGTTTTCAACAGCATGTGGAAAAACAATTCACTTCTTTTCAACAGTTTTCTGTGGATTTCCGATACGCAGGGACGGAACGGCATCCAGGCTATAATCATCCTGCCGGCCTTTGACCAGGTGGTAATATGCGGCAGAGCCTATCATTGCGGCATTGTCAGTACAGAGTATCATCGGCGGAAAATATACCTTGAATCCCCTTTTCAGGCATTCTTCAGTCAACTCATTCCTGAGACCGGAATTCGCGGCAACCCCTCCTGCCACCGCCAGACGCGTCATGGACTTTTCCTCCATGGCTTCCATTGTATTTCTGACCAGGGTTCTTGCGACTGTCATCTGAAACGAAGCACTTATATCAGCTATATCAATCTTCTCACCCTTCTGGGCATGTGAGTTGATAATATTCAATACGGCAGTCTTCAGGCCGCTGAAACTGAAATCATATTGGTTATCCGAAAATCTGGTTACAGGCAGATCAAAGGCATCAGGGTTGCCCTTACCTGCCGCTTCATCAAGCCTGGGTCCTCCCGGGTAAGGAAAGCCCAGAGCCCTTGCGACCTTATCAAAGGCCTCACCCGCTGCATCGTCACGGCTTCTGCCCATAATATTTATGTCTGTGTAATCCTTCACTTCAAGTATATGCGTATGTCCTCCGGATACAAGCAGGCATATGAAAGGGGGCTCAAGCTCCGGATGTGCCAGGTAATTCGATGCAATGTGACCTTCAAGATGATTGATACCAATCAACGGCACATCTGCTGCAGCGGCAATTCCCTTGGCAGCTGAAATGCCTGTAAGGAGTGCACCCACAAGACCGGGACCCTTTGTGACCGCAACAGCATCTATGTCCGTAAGATTCTTCCCGGCTTCATGGAGTGCTTCCTCGATTACCGGTATGATCAATTCGACATGCTTCCTTGAGGCTATTTCAGGTACGACTCCGCCATATTTTTCAAAAAGCTTTGCCTGGGAGGATATTATATTCGAGAGCAGCTTCCTGCCATCCTCAACCAGGGCACAGGAAGTTTCGTCACAACTGGTTTCTATTGCCAAAACAAGCATCTTATCTCCAATCAACCAAAGAACCTGTCAAATACCGCTCCAAAGAAGAGCTGGTCTGCAAGTATCAGTGCGGCAAGGGCGAATACATACCAGGCAAACAGTCTGAGCTTGCCTTTTACAACTGTCCTTATGAACAATTTGATTGCAAAATATCCTGCTGTTCCCGCCGAGATCATACCTACGAGCAATGGAAGGATTTCAATGTTTGCTGACCCTTCACTGATAAACTGATATGTTTCAAGTACAAATCCTCCGAGTATGACCGGTATGGACATGAGGAATGCAAACTTCACAGCATATTCGCGTCTTACCTTCAATGACAGGTTGGCTCCGATTGTCATCCCTGACCTTGATATGCCGGGTACGATTGCTATTGCCTGTGCAATACCAACAAGAAGGGCATCATACCATTTCATATCGCCGAGGTTTTTTGTTCCTTCCACCGGCCTTGATGTAAGGACCAGCACCAATCCTGTTATCAGAAGACCTATGCCAACAGTGGCACCGCTTATGCTTACGGATTCAAACAGATCATTCAGGAAAAGACCTGCAGCCACAGCCGGAATGGTCGCAATTACAAGTAAACCCGTCAGTTTGCAAAATGGCTTCTTGATGAGCGCATAAACCTCATCCCACAGAGCTATACAAACTGCTACGAGGGTTGCAAAGTGCACTGCCACATTGAAGTAGACAACCCCGCCCTCAACACCCAGGAGTTTCTGGGCTATTATAAGGTGACCTGAACTGCTGACGGGCAGAAATTCAGTAAGCCCCTGTATGATTCCCAGAATCAGTGCCTCAAAGAAAGTCATAAATGTCCTCCCTGTCATTAACTATAAAGATTATATTTTAAGTATGCTTTATTTACAACAATTGCTGTTCGTGCAGCATTCCTCATCCCCGAAAATGCAACCCGCCGTAAATCCTAATAATCACCTCTCAGGAAAATATTTTCCTCTCAGGTGATTATCGTTATGTTATATTCCTAACCGAGTGATATTTACGTCTGGGGTGATTATCGTTATGTTATATTCCTAACCTAACGATATTTACACCTGAGGTGATTATTTTCGGATGGGATGTGTATGGAAAACCCGGCCGAGGGCCGGGTTCATTTTTGTTGTTATTAGCCGGGTTATTGTCAGGATGCGCTTTCCTTGCGTTGCTTTTTGTAAAGTATCTTGGGCTTGGTACCTGACAGTATGGTTGATTCCTCGATTATGCATTTTTCTGCATTCTTGTCGGATGGTATCTCGTACATTATTTCCATCATGGCCTTTTCAAGGATTGACCTAAGTCCCCTGGCGCCTGTCTTTCTTTCAAGACCTTTTCTGGCAACCGCCCTCAGAGCCTCTTCTGTGAACTCAATCTCACAGTCATCCATCTCAAAAAGCTTGGTATACTGTTTGACCAATGAATTCTTTGGCTCCTTGAGTATGGACACCAGACTGTCCTCAGTAAGCTGATGAACGGAAACAATTACGGGAATTCTCCCGATCAGTTCCGGTATAAGTCCATAACGAAGAAGGTCCTCGGGTTCTGCGAACTGATACATTTCAACGGCTTCCACACTGTCCTTTGCAATTATATCCGCCCCGAATCCTATTGCTCTTTTTCCTATGCGGTTCTGTATTATTTCTTCAATACCCTGGAATGCACCGCCGCAGATGAACAGAATATTGGTTGTGTCAATCTGGATGTATTCCTGCTGGGGATGCTTTCTCCCACCCTGGGGCGGAACTGAAGCAACCGTACCTTCAAGGATCTTTAAAAGCGCCTGCTGGACTCCTTCGCCGCTTACGTCCCTTGTTATTGAAGGATTCTCACTTCGCCTTGAGATTTTATCTATCTCATCTATGTATATGATTCCCTTCTGGGCTTTTTCAATGTCATAATCAGCTGCTTGAATCAACCGCAGAAGTATATTTTCAACATCTTCACCGACATAACCGGCTTCTGTAAGTGTGGTGGCATCTGCAATTGCAAATGGAACATTCAGAATCCTCGCCAGGGTCTGGGCTATGTAGGTCTTTCCGGTTCCAGTAGGTCCCAGTATCAGAATGTTGCTCTTTTGAATCTCGACACCATCATCGTTTTCCAGCTGCATGATTCTTTTGTAGTGATTGTAAACCGCTACAGAAACCGCCTTCTTGGCTTCCTCCTGGCCTATGACATACTCGTCAAGGCCTTCCTTGATTTCCCTGGGTATGGGAAGTTTGAAGTCCGGATTGTCCAGAAGCTCATCAGCAGGGGAATAATCGTCCTCCATTATTTCGTTGCACAAATCGATGCATTCGGAGCAAATGTAAACACCCGGTCCGGCAATTATCCTGTCAACCTGGTTCTGATTCTTTCCGCAGAAAGAGCACTTGGTGAGCTTTGTTCCATTGTCATCCTTTGTCATATGTATCTCCTTATGAGGGACATGAGCTATTTCATCATGACCTTGTCGATGAGACCGTATTTAACGCCTTCCTCAGCGCTCATGAAATAATCTCTTTCAACATCCTGTTCTATTTTCTCAAGTGGCTGTCCCGTATGTTTGCTGAGTGCCTTGTTGAGGTCATCCTTGATCTTCAAAAGCCATTCAGTATGGATCTTTATATCTGTCGCCTGTCCCTGGACACCACCCAGCGGCTGATGTATCAGAAGCTGGCTGTTGGGAAGAGCAAACCTCTTGCCCTTTGTTCCGGCGGTAAGAAGGAACGCACCCATTGAAGCCGCAAGTCCTACGCACATGGTTGAAACATCGCACTTCACGTACTGCATTGTGTCATAGATTGCCAGCCCCGCCGTCACAGATCCTCCCGGGCTGTTTATATAAAGTTTAATATCCTTTTCGGGATCTTCATGCTCCAGGAACAGCATCTGTGCTATTACAAGACTTGCCGTCGTGTCATCAACCTGCTCTCCAAGGAAAATAATCCTGTCCTTGAGCAACCTGGAAAATATATCATAGGACCTTTCGCCCCTGTTCGTCTGTTCTACTACTATCGGTACCAAACTCATTCAACTACCTCCTTATGGAACAATTATACTACTTATTCCTTTTCGGCATCATCACTTTTTGATTCCTTGGCTCTGGCGGCTTTCTTCGTCTTTACCGCATTTGAGTATATAAGGTCCATGGTCTTTTCGTAGACAATGCCATCCTTCATGTATTCCATGTATTCTTCGTTGAGATTCTTTTTATAGTCCTCAACATCCATTCCGTAGTTTTCGGCGGCTTCCTTTATCTTTGCCTCAAGGTCTTCTTCACTTGCTTCAATTTTTTCTGCAAGGGAAATTGCTTCTGCAACCAGCTGTGCCTTTACCTGGTTCAGGGATGTTGCCCTGAACTGTTCCCTCATCTGCTGCCTGTCCATACCGATGAGCCCAAGATACTGGTCAAGGTTCATTCCCTGGTATCTGATCCTCATTTCGAAGTCCCTGACCTGCCCGTCTATCCTTCTTTCAACCATTGCCGGCGGGATTTCAACTTCGGCATTTTCAACTGCCTTGCCAAGAGCCTCGTCCTTCATGGTTTCCTCTGCTTCTTTCTGCTTTGCTTCCTTTATGTTCTTCTTCAGGTCTTCCTTGTACTCGTCAAGGGTATCAAACTCGGAGACATCCATGGCAAAATCGTCATCAATCGCCGGAATCTCTGTTTCCTTTATCTCATGAAGCTTAACCTTGAATACAGTGTCCCTGCCCTTGAGTTCCTCTGCCTGGTAATCTTCAGGGAATGTCACATTAACATCGAACTCTTCGCCCGGATTCTTTCCGATTATCTGGTCCTCAAACCCCGGAATGAACTGGCCTGAACCAATTTTCAGTTCATGGTTTTCGCCTTTTCCACCTTCAAATGCAACCCCGTCCAGGAAACCTTCGAAATCTATTACTGCTGTGTCACCGTCCTTGACAGGCCTGTCCTCGACAGTGATTGTCCTTGAATTCTTCTTTGCCTCTGCCTCAAGTGCAGCGTCAACGTCCTTGGCAGTTACTTTCACAGGGATATTCTCGATTTCAACACCCTTGTATTTACCTAGTTTGACCTCAGGTTTCACATCCACTTCGACAGTCATGACCACACCCTTTTCAGGATCAAGGTCCTTGAGGTCGACGGATGGCTGATCCACAGGATATATACCGGTTTCATCAATTGCCTTTTCGTAGTGTTCCGGGAAAAGTATATTGATTGCTTCATCATAGAAAATGCCTTCTCCATAAACCCTTTCAATCATATACTGCGGTGCCTTGCCTTTTCTGAAACCCTGCACATTGTAACGGCCTTTGGTCTTCTGGTATGCACGCGCAACACCACCTTTGAAATCCTCAGGTGATATTGAAATCTCCATGCTGACCTTGTAGCCTTCCTGCTTTAAAACCTTTGCTCCCATTTATCCTAATCCTCCGTAAAAATTGTCAATTTCCGCCCGTTGAGGCGCATAGCTGAGATATTATATCACAATAACGCAGCAATTGCACAATTGATATTACCCCTTCAAGCTCATTCAAATCAGCACAGGTTTGAATCCGATGCGATCCGCAGATACATTCGTATAAAGTATTCCGTCCGACTCGAACTCAACGGGTTTGTCAGAGTAACCATGTATATGTCCGAAGAGGCAGCGTTCTATTCCGTTTCTTTTCATCATATCTATGAATATGGGATTGTTGCAGGGAGGAAAATGAAAGACGGCAATCCGCTCTTTGCTGAATCCGGTACAGGACTCCAGTGAAATCCCGAACCTGATTGCTTCGCGCTCCCGTATTTTTGCATCCTTTTCATTCTCTGTGTCATATCCCTTTGTTCCGACGAAACACCTTCCCTCCTCACAAATACTGTTGTTGTAAAGAAAGGAGACGCTGTTTATATCCAGTGAATCAAGGAATCCCTTCATTTTACTGACAGTTTCCCACCAATAATCGTGATTGCCCTTCAGCATGATCTTTTTTCCGGGAAGCCTTTCAAGGAACAGAAAATCCTCCTCTGCCTGTCCCAGATAGGTTGCCCATGAAAAATCACCGGGCAGAATAACCGTATCACCGTCAGACACCGTCTGCCTCCAGTTGGTCTCTATCTGCATGGAATGATTGGCCCATCCGTCACCGAAGATGTCCATGGGTTTTTCAACCTGATGTGAAAGATGAAGGTCGCCTATGGCATAGATGCTCATATTCCTGCCTTTCCGTGGAAGTGTTCATATATTGCCCTTGCCGTCTGCTCATTTATTCCGGCCACTTCTCCAAGCTGTGTTACTCCGGCAGCCTTTATTTCCCGGATTGAGCCAAAATGCTTCATAAGGCTCTCTTTTCTTTTTGCCCCGATTCCCGGTATTTTATCAAGTTCAGAGTCAAAGTATCTTTTTTTTCTTTTTTTTCTGTTGAACTCGATTGCAAATCTGTGGGCTTCATTCTGTATGGATGCAACGAACCTGAAAAGACCTTGCATGGGAGCCAGGTCAACGGTAAGACCTTTATATACAAGGGCCTTGGTATTGTGTCTTTCATCCTTGACCATGCCGCATACCGGTATTTCAAATCCCGTATCCGACAATACATCCAGCACTGCATTTACCTGGTTTGGTCCCCCGTCGATCATTATAAGATCCGGTTGTCCGCCGAATTTTTCATCATCAAGTCTGGCAAGCCTTCTGCCTACTACTTCAGCCATCGCCGCAAGGTCATTCCCTCCAGTGTCGTTCTTGATGGAAAACCTGCGGTAAAGACTCCTCTTTGCCTTTCCGTCCACGAAAACCACCATGGACCCTACTGTATCCATTCCTGCAAGGTTGGATATGTCATAAGCTTCAATGCGACTTGGAAACTCCTCAAGCTTCAGTAACTTCGCAAGGTCGACGAGGTTCCTGCTGTCTGAAAGAAGCCTTTCCTCATATGAATTCAGAACATGCAGGGCATTCTTGTGGGCAAGTTCTGCAAGCTTTCTTTTTTCCCCTCTTTCCGGAATCCTGATGTGTACGGCAGCACCTTTTATGTCACCAAGCCATTCCGAGAGCCACTCAGGTCTTTCAATCCCGTTGTAGATTATCAGCTCATTCGGGATTGCATTGCCTCCGGAATAATATTGCCTTATAAAATTCTCAGTTATTTCATTTTCAGTTCCGATTGAACTGAACTCAAACTGCCGTCGGTCGACCACAGCTCCGTCATTGATGTTAAGTATATATGAGACAGCAAGACTTCCCTTTGATGCGACAGCAGCCACATCCGTCCTTTTCATACCCGGTCTTACCATATAAAGGTCGGAGGCCTTGCGCAGGGTGTTGATTCTGTCCCTGTAGACAGCCGCCGCTTCATAGCGCTGCTCCTTGCTGGCTTCTTCCATCTTTGCTTTGAACTCGTCCAGTATCTCAGGCGATTTTCCTTCCAGGAACCTAAGGAGACCATCGACATTTTCCATATACTCATCCCTGGTACAAAGGGATGCGCACGGTCCGGGACACCTCTTGATATGATAATTGAGGCATGGCCGCCTGTCCTGTCCCATTTTAGTCTTTTTGCAGGTCCTTATGGGAAAGTTTGTCTGAAGTATATTGATGGCACTCCTTGCCGACACTCTTTCCGGGTAAGGGCCGAAATACCGGGCACCGTCCTTTTCAACCTTTCTGGTGACACTTACAGCGGGATATTCATCCCCAATGCTGATCTTGATGTATGGATAGGTCTTGTCATCCTTCATCATGATGTTGTAATAGGGCATATGGCTTTTTATCAGATTGCATTCTATGATGAAGGCTTCCCGTTCATCATTGGCTACAACATATTCAAAGGAGGCTATTGATTCCACCATCCTCCGGATACGGCTTGATTTGTCACTCTTCTGGAAATAGGACCTGACCCTGCTCTGAAGATCAACTGCTTTTCCCACATAAATAACTTCTCCGGATTCATCCTTCATAAGATAAACCCCCGGAGTCCTGGGAAGCCTGGCAAGCTCATAATCAATATTGAAATTTCCGTTTTCAGTCACAGACATGTTCCAATTATATCAAAGTCAGATGAATTGCGTCATATCATCCATGGTTTTGCTCATCAGAAGGGCATCCTCGTTGTTGTTTTCATAGTACCCCTTCCTGAGCCCTGCAACAGTGAATCCAAGCCCCTTGTAAAGTTCCCTGGCCGCCTTGTTTGAAACACGTACCTCAAGGGATACTGAAACTATCTTCTTTTTCAAGGCTTCATCGAGCAGCAGCTCCATCATCCTCCGGCCGATGCCCATTCTCCTGTATTCCGACCGGACCGCAACATTGGTGATATGGGCCTCATCCAGGACATACCAGAATCCTGCATAGGATATGACCCTTCCCTCATGCAACCCCACAATATAACAGGCAATTTCGTGGTTGCATACATCGTGCTCCAGGCTTTTGTATGACCAGGGAGTCGGGAATGCCTCCAGCTCAATTTCGTACATCTGCGGTACGTGCGCCGGTTCAGCTTTTACAAAAATCACATCTTCATTTTTTATCATATAGTTTCTTCGCCTGGGATTCCCTTAGATAGAAGGGAAGAATATCCGCTGCCGACCCCTTTTTTATAAGGGTACTTCCGGTGGCAGCCATTTTTGCAAGAACAGCCGCAGACGGAAATCTGTTCGCAGGATCAATTCCGATGTCCCTGATTCCTGCTTCCTTCATAAACCCAAGACAAGTCTCCTGGGCATCACCGCATATGGTTATATGTTCGGTCGCTGCTTTCAGTATTACTGCGAGTTCCTCAATGTGGATACCCATATAACCGGTCACCGGCATGTATGCCCCGTTCTTCCATTCATAGACTGCCGTGTATACCTGCATGTTCCTCGCATCAATCACTGGGCATACAATAGCGGCACTGCTGTTGTATCCGGCTGCCAGGATGTCCAGAGACCTGGCTGATGCAAGAGGTTTGTTTGCTGCAAATGCCATACCCTTTGCAGCTGACATCCCGATTCTGATTCCGGTGAATGAGCCCGGTCCGCTACATGCTGCAAACAAATCAATTTCATCTGCAGTGAGATTGTTCTCATGCAGCAGGTCCATGACCATGGGCATCAGAACCGACGAATGCCTGCGCTTGTCTTCCTGTGACTTTTTTTCAACCACAGTTCCGTCGATATATAGTGCGCATGAGGCTTGCTCACACGATGTTTCCAATGCAAGTATCTTCATTTCAAACTTCCCGCCAGGGCGTCTATTCCATCCGAGGGCCCTGTGACATATACAAGCCTTTTGTCCTTTTCTTCCGAATGGCTTATTCTTACCCTGAAGCCTTCTTCCGGCAATGCTTCATCAATCATGTCAGCCCATTCAATGACGGTCAGGAAACCATCCTGAACCATCTCCTCAAAGCCTATGTCATAAAGCATATCCGTGTCGGTAATCCTGTAGGCATCCATATGATTGAATATAATTCCATCCCTTTCATAAACATTCACTATGTTGAATGTAGGGCTTGTAATATATTCATCTATTCCAAGTCCTGCTGCAACACCTCTTGCAAAGACAGTCTTTCCGGCACCCAGGTCACCTTCCAGACGTATGACTCCACGGGCAAGACCCGCCAATGATCTTCCCGCCTCAAATGTCCCTTCTTCGTCAGAAGTGCAGAATATAAGACTTTTATCCTTCATGGACAACTTCACCATTTATTATGGTCGCAAGGACATTGGTCCTTATTTCCAGCGGATTTCCATCGAATACTGCAATGTCTGCATCCTTGCCCGGTTCAAGGCTTCCCACCCTGTCATCAATTCCCGTTACTTCCGCTGCATAGATTGAAATGGCCCTGAGGGCTTCAAGTTCGTCCATTCCTTCCTTTACGGCAACTCCCGTGCAAAGAGGGAGATACTGTATTGGTATTACATGATGGTCTGTCATTATTGCCGTTTTTACACCATGCTTTTGCAGCAATCCGGGGTTCTTGATCGTACTGTTGGTCAGCTCAAATTTCGACCTGAATGACAGCAGCGGACCGACAATTGCAGGAATTCCTTCCTTCTTCAGTATATCCTTTATTATGTAACCTTCAGTACAGTGTTCAATTGTGAAATTGAGACCGAATTCCTTTCCTATCCTTATGGCCGTGAGTATATCATCCTCCCTGTGGGCATGTATCTTTACAAGGAGTCCGTCAAAGACCTGTGCAAGGGCTTCTTTCTTAAAGTCAATCTTGTCCTTTTCTTCCTCAGGTCTTTCCTTGTATGCCCTGGCTTCCATCAAAGCCTGACGGAGAATTGCCGCCGTTGCCATCCTGGTGGAAGGAGACTTCTTCTGACCGTTGTAGACACGCTTGGGGTTTTCTCCAAAGGCCATCTTCATGGCTACAGGTTCCTTCAGAAGCATTTCTTCAATGCTGTTTCCATATGTCTTGAGTGCTGCAAACTGTCCGCCTATTACATTGGCACTTCCAGGTCCCGTTACAACTGTGGTGATTCCTGCTTTCATGGCCTCACCGAATGACCTGTCCTTGTAATATATACCGTCGATTGCACGCATATGGGGTGTTACGGGGTCTGTCATCTCATTGCCGTCAGCCCCTTCAAATCCTATGCCGTTTTCCCACATACCCACGTGGCAATGGGGATCTATGAAACCGGGGGTAATGAATCCCCTGCCCGCATCAACAGTCCTCTCACAAGCCGCCTCAACATTGGCAGCAAGGTCCTCCATCCTGCCGACTTCCTTTATCTTTCCACCGTCAACAAGAATATATCCCAAAAACCCATTGTCTTCCTTCATTGTATAAACAAAACCGTTCTTAACCAGCAGCATATCTGTCCTCCGTCATTTATTATGTACATTCTAACACTATTTTCCCACATGCCCAATCCTTCATCCACCGGAATAATTACCTGTCAGGAAAATATTTACCTCTCAGGAAAATATTTTCCTGAGAGGTAATTATTAAGGACATTTCCAATAA
>DAINQB010000036.1:0-9032 GCA_036743175.1 Bacillota bacterium
CCTGTCTGGATTCTTCCAAGTGAGTTTGCTGATGTATGGATCCGGTAACCTATTCCATTATTTTCAATTACTGCATAGTCCTTTGTACTTGATATTACCGTTCCTTTAATAAAGTCGTACATGTCATCTCCGTTCAGTTTACATTAATCTACTTAAATTATATGAATGACCGTGACAAATGGCAACAGCAAGGGCATCGGCAGTGTCATCCGGCTTTGGAACATCCCTGAGTCCCAGTATCATCTTTACCATCTGCTGTACCTGATTTTTGTCAGCTCTTCCATATCCGCACACTGCCTGCTTGACCTGAAGAGGTGTATATTCATATACATCTATGTCCTTCAGGGCTCCGGCAAGGATAATAACTCCCCTGCCCTGGCTGACCTTTATTGCCGTCTTGGTATTCTTGTTGAAGAACAGCTCCTCAACGGCAATTGCATCAGGTTTGTATTTATTTATCAGCTCTTCCATTCCGTCATATATTCTTCTGAGTCTCCTTGAGAATTCTGTATTTGCCTTTGTTTCAATGGAGCCGAAATCCAGTATCCTGAACTTGCTGCCATCTGTTTCCAATACGCCATATCCTATTATTGCATAACCGGGATCTATTCCTAAAATAATCATTGAAGACACCTTATATTGAATAAATAAAAATTCTATTGCATATTTATACATTTTTATGTATAATGCCTGTAATTATTTTAACACACCTTGGAGGATATATTAATGTCAGTAAAAGAAAAGTTTCTGTTGGCTTATTCCGGAGGTCTCGATACCTCAATTATAATACCCTGGCTCAAGGAGAACTATGATTGCGAGGTTGTTGCAATGGCTGCCGATGTAGGACAGGGAGAGGAACTTGAACCCCTCCATGAAAAAGCAACAAAATCAGGTGCAGTCAAATTATATATAGAGGATCTGCGCGAAGAGTTCGTAAATGACTATGTGTTCCCCACCCTGAAGGCAGGAGCCGTATATGAAAAGAAATATCTCCTCGGAACTTCATTTGCACGACCAATCATTGCAAAACGCCTTGTTGAAATAGCTTTGAAAGAAAATTGTACAGCCATCGTCCACGGCTGTACCGGAAAAGGAAATGACCAGGTGCGTTTTGAGCTTACTATCAAGGCCCTTGCTCCCCATATGAAAATCATAGCACCCTGGAGACTATGGAATATTAAATCAAGGGATGACGCCATAGATTTTGCCGTTGAAAGAAACATCCCCATACCGGTAACGAAAAAAGACAATTACAGCAGGGACCGCAATATCTGGCACCTCAGCCATGAAGGTTCTGACCTTGAAAGTCCTTCCGATGCCCCTGATTATGACAAACTTCTGAAACTCAGCGTTACTCCTCAAAAAGCCACCGAGATTCCCGAGTACATTGAACTGGGTTTTGAAAAGGGTATACCAGTTTCACTGAATGGAAAAGCCATGAATGGTCTTCAGCTCCTTGAAGCTTTGAATGCCATAGGAGGAAAACATGGTATCGGCATCATTGATATTACAGAGAATCGTCTGGTTGGCATGAAATCACGCGGCGTCTATGAAACCCCGGGTGGTTCAATCCTGTATTATGCCCATAATGAACTCGAATATCTTTGTCTTGACAGGGATACCTTCCATTACAAGGAACTTGTAGCAAATAAATTTGCTGAACTGGTATACAACGGCCAGTGGTTTACTCCGCTTAGAGAGGCTTTGTCGTCCTTCGTAGACAAGACACAGGAAAATGTAACGGGTACCGTCAGACTGCAGCTGTACAAAGGCAATATCATTCCGGCAGGAACCACATCCCCCTATTCACTTCATGACGAAGATTTATCGACATTCGGACAGGATGAGATATATAATCAAAGTGATGCCGAAGGATTCATAAACCTCTTCGGACTGCCCCTTAAGGTAAAGGCACTGATGGATGAAAAGAACAAGGAGAAGTAAATGAAACTGTGGGCCGGACGTTTTTCCAAGGATACTGATGATTCAGCCAATGACTTCAACTCTTCATTGAGTTTTGACATTCGCCTTTATAAGCATGATATCAAAGGCAGCATTGCACACGCCATGATGCTTGGAAAAATTGGTGTTCTGAATGATGATGAAGTAAAGAAGCTGGTGACAGGTCTTGAAGAAATATCATCCGGCTTATCCGACGGTACAATCGAACTGAACCCTGAAGCAGAGGACATACATATGGCTGTCGAAGAACTGCTTACCCTCCGTATTGGTGATACAGGGCGAAAACTTCATACTGCAAGAAGCAGAAACGACCAGATAGCCCTTGATACAAGGATGTATCTCCGGGATGAATGCCGCAATATCATGGATCTTCTCATTGACTTGTGCAAACTAATATTGGATACAGCTTCGTCACATACAAAGACAATAATGCCCGGCTTCACCCATATGCAGCCCGCCCAGCCAATTACCCTCGCCCATCACATCATGGCATATTTCGAGATGTTCAGCAGGGATCTGGAACGATTATCCGATACTCGAAAGAGAATCAATGTTATGCCACTGGGATCTTGCGCACTCGCAGGTACAGGCTTTCCCATCGACAGGGAGTATGTTGCCGGACTGCTTGGTTTCGATGGTATTACTTTGAACTCAATTGATGCTGTCAGCGACAGGGATTTTGTAATTGAATTGCTTTCGGACATTTCATTGATATCCATGCATCTTTCCAGATTCTGTGAAGAGATAATACTCTGGAACACCAATCAGTTTTCATTTGCCGAACAGGATGACTCCTTCAGTACAGGCAGTTCCATCATGCCTCAGAAGAAGAATCCGGACATTGCTGAATTAATAAGAGGAAAGACCGGTCGTGTATATGGAAATCTGTTTACAGTCCTTACAGTGATGAAGGGTCTTCCCCTTGCATATAACAAGGACATGCAGGAGGACAAACCAGCTCTCTTTGATTCCATTGATACCATATCTGTCTGCCTGTCTCTTTTTACAAAAATGTTTGCCAATATGTCATTCAAAGTTGATAACATGGCAGATGCAGCAGGTTCAGGTTTTACCAATGCAACGGACCTTGCTGATTATCTTGTTTCAAAGGGAATAGCATTCCGGACAGCCCACGAGATAACGGGCCGGATTGTTTCATATTGTATCTCCCGCAGCAAGGGATTGCAGGACCTGACAACAGAAGAATTTCATTCATTCTCTGATGTCATCGGGGAGGATATCCTGGCGTTCATATCCCTGGAAAGCTGCGTCAACAGAAGAACAACAGTAGGCGGACCTTCGGAAAATTCCGTCAATGACAGTATCTCAAAAGGTCATAAATTATTGTCTCAATTCAACTGATGGATTGAAAAACCGTTCTTGTTCCCCTTCTTTACTTTATCAAGTTCCATGTCAGCAATTGACATAAGTTTCGATTGCTCCCTTGAATGAGCCGGGAAACATGCTACTCCCATGCTGGCAGTAAAGAGATTGCCTGATTCATCAGACACTTTTATTCTTTTGATGATCCTCTTGCAGATTGCCGTCAGATTAGTATTTGTAGTAAATGGAAAGCAAACAAGGAATTCATCGCCTGACAAGCGTGCTGCAACCGCATCATCAGGCAATGATTCACGAATTCTGTCAGATATTACCCGGAGCATACGATTTCCATTTTCGTGACCAAGACTCTCATTGGCCCTCCTTAAGTCATCTATGTCCAGTATACACAATGCGTGAGGTGTTTCCTTTGCCCAGAGAACAGTCAAATCACATTCAAGGCCTTTTCTGTTCAATAAATCTGTAAGGCTGTCATGTGTGAGTCTGTATTCGAGTTTTTTTTCATATTCCTTGTATCTTTCAATATTGATATTCACAGCCACGGCCTTCAAGGGAATTTTTCCTTTATAGCAACTGATACATAGATTTGTTCTGGTCCATTCCCATTTTGATTTCCATGGTAACCTGAGCCTGTATTCACATGAAAGTAAATTATCATCCTCATAAATCCTGCTTGTATTTTCAAGAATGAATGAAAGGAACCTGTCATGGAATTCCCTCTTTTCTTCAGGATGAATCATTTCAAAATACTCTTCGATGGGAAAATCAACCCGCTCTTCCGATTGTTCTCCATTATATAATCTTACTGTCAAAATTCTTTTCTTTATATCATATTCGAGAATATTCATATCTCCCAGTTTGATTGCTGCCTGAAGCATTCTGTTTGATTCACTTAAGAGTTCCTTTGTTTTGATCAGATTTCCGTGAACACTGCTATTTTTATTTTCCTCATCGAAAATCATGGTAAACAAATTATCAAACAATGGAATAATCTTTAAATCATATACTTTGCCTGTTGATTCGCAGTAATACACCGGAAATACTATCGCTTCACTGATTTCAATGGAGTTTGCTATCTTGTTCTTTCTTATGGTATTCAAATCCGGATAAATATAATCATCAGACTTTCCTTCAATCAGTTCTCCTTCAAGACAAAACTCTTTGAAGTAACTGGAATTTGCTTTTGTAAGGATGATGTCATATGAATGGTCTTCATTTCTTATCAATCTGTTTATGGTAACCGGTACGTGAAGTCCCATGAAGACTTCCCTGTACATCATTTCAGTCTCTCTGTTTTGTCTTCCGTCATCTTGTTTCAGGACAACTCTTTCTTTGTCTGATTCTTTTCTTTTTTCTTCATTTGATATAAAAACTTCAAGAAGACGACTGAAATCAATGGGCTGTGAATAATAAAACCCCTGTATTGTATAACAGCCAAATTCATTTAAAATACCCAGCTGTTCCTGTGAATCAACTCCTTCCGCAACCAATTGTTTTCCGGTTGCGTTGGTCAGTGACACCAGCATTCGTATAATTTCCATACAAACGGGATCACTTGGAATACCCAAAATAAATTTTCTGTCAATCTTAACCACATCAAAATTCATTTCATTCAGTTTCGCAAGAGTCGAATATTGTACACCAAAGTCGTCAAAAGCAATTTTACATCCTAGTTTCTTTATTGAGCGCAGCAATTCATTTACTCTCAAGGTTTCCTGAATGTAAACTTGTTCTGTGATTTCCAGAACTACATTTTCAGGGTTCATATTATATTCAATTAATAAATCGCTGAGTTTTACAAGAAAATTCCGGTCCTCAAACTGACTGGGTGAAACATTTATGGAAAGTCTTACATTTTTGTCAAAATCAGTACCAATGCTGTTTAATAATCGATTATAATCTTTAAAGGCTCTTTCTATAACCCAATAGCCTATTTCAATTATCATATTGTTTATTTCAGCTTCAACTATAAAATAATCCGGTTTCAGAAGACCTTTCACCGGATGATTCCACCTTATCAATGCTTCAATCCCATACAAAGTTTCATCGTTACTGTTAAAAATCGGTTGATAATATAATTCAAACTCATTTTCCTCAAGGGCTCTTCCGAGTTCCTTCTTTATCTTGTCTTCCCTTATGAACTTCTCATCAATTTCCGTTGTATAAAATGAATATATGTTACCTCCCCGGCTTTTGGAGTACCACATGGCAAGGTTTGCCCTTCGTAGTATTTCCTCATGCAAGGAACCGGTACCCTCCATGGAAGCAATACCTATGTTGAAATTGTTTGTTATTCTTACATCCTTGATTATGACAGCGGCTTTCAGCAAGTTGACCAATTCAGAAGCGAACTCTGCAATTTCACGCATTTCCCTTGGTTCCGTTGTATATACAATGAATTCCCCCATCGATATCCTTCCGTGAAAATACCCGCCTCTCAATGTTTCTGACAACCTTCTTGATACAGCTGTCATATATTCCTCAAAATTACCCGTACCATATAACTCATTAAGGAATTCAAAATTATTGATTTTAATAATGCATACGGTTCCCCTATGTGCATCATTTACCATCCTTTGATATCTGGATCTGTCTTTTCTGAATTTTGAAAGCTTTCTGTATTGGACTTCACCCACAATTTCCCTTACTCTTTTATTGCGATTACGTATATAAATATATAATAGAATCCCAAATGATAAGATCAGTACCACTGCAAGTAGAAATACAGCATTCAGGGAAGCCATCAATTCTTCGTACAGAGGGAAGACATTTCCGATAATGAATGAAGATTTGAAAATGCCATTAATTGCAAATACTGATATGCCGAATAATATATCCGTCAATTGAACCGGAAACATAGACTATCCCCCATATCTCTTTCTATATTTCAGCTATGTCTGTTTTTTCGCCTTTTTATCCAGGGCTTTCCCAAAACTAATCCATGAATCCCTGAGTTTATACCGCAGTGATACATCATATATGCAATCTATATGATTGTTCAGACTTCTTCTCATGTCATAATACTCCTGCAGATTGAAATCACTTTCATCTTTTTCCAGGAGTATCTCCATTGAGTCAAACCATTTATCGAATTCGTGGGCTTCCTCGCCTGCTTCTTCGAGCTTCTTTTTAATATGAAGAACTACAAGTTTAACTGCCTTCTTTTTTGCATGTTCATCGGTTTGTGGTGTTTTAGCCATTGATTCCTCTCCTTGCAGTTCATATACCTTGCTACAACTTGTAATCTTATTAAAATTTTATCATATACAAAGTTAACATGTAAAGAATATACCCTTTATGATATCATTGGAACTCAAATAGAGGTATATATGTCTGATTATAGTTTGATTTATGAAAAATTATACAAACTCTTTGATAATACAACTCCCATGCACTTTGACTGCGGTCTGCTGTGCAGCCATTCCTGTTGCCGGGACAATGGGTCGGGAATGTATCTGTTTCCCCATGAGGAAGAATATCTTGAGTCCCTGGGTCATGATTTTACTATAACTGAATCAAACTTCATCTTCAATTACAGTTTCGTCAAACTTCTTGTTTGCAATGGCTACTGTAACCGTGGTATCCGTCCTCTTTCATGCAGGATATTCCCTTTGTTCCCTTACCTTAGGAACGGACGGATATCCGTTGATTTTGACCCCCGTGCCAAAGGAATGTGTCCGCTGCTTTTCACAGATATCGATGAATTGTATATCCTTGGTCTTTTCCGGCTCAAGGTTTTTAAAGCTGGGACTATCGTGTCCGATATAACAGAACTTGCCAATTTCCTTGAAAATTATTCTGCTGAACTCGATACGATAGCCCGATTCAAACTTTGATTCCTGCTATAAGCCTGCCTTTTTCCTGTTTGGGAAAGTTCCGTTGATATATATTCCTACAGCGAGAAGCAGATAGAATATGGTTCCCACACCCACTGAGCTGTCGACAAATACAGACGATGCCATAAATCCTATTATGCCCGCCAGTATACCAGTACCGAGATATTCCCTGAATTCAGTCTTTTTTCTTACTCCCAGTCTTTTAAACGAAGCTACAGCATAAGTTCCTATGAGGATGAACCAAATGACAAGAGAGATGACACCGGTCTGAACCGCAATCTGAATGTAAAGATTGTGAGGTTTATCTGCTATAACCTGGGGTCTATGAGTCATATTGAATTTACCAATCAGGTCATTTTGCTCAAACCAATAAAGGAAATTGTCCGGTCCGGCACCAATAAGCCATACCTCATCAAATCTGCTTATACTTGTGAACCATAAGTATCCCCTCCGCGAAAAAGTGGCTTCAAATCCACGTAATGCTTCAGGCATCTGATTTTCCGGTAATTCCCGGAATATATTTTCGCCTGTTCCTCTGAGGCCAACGAACTTTTCTCTGTCAAAAACAATTTCAACGGCAATATTCAAGGGATTCCTTTTAAAATAGACTTTAATTGAATTTGTTGAGGTTATTTCACTCCATATGAGTTCATTGTATGGTTTTTCCAGAAAGGAAATTCTATTCTTTTTTTGTTCAAATGGTATGGGAGTCATTTTCTCGTCCATCATCAACAATCCTTTGTCTGTCCTTCCGAAATTGAAAGTTCCCTTGCTGGTGAAAAATTGAATGAGGTCATCACTTACTTTTATATCTTCCAGATACACATCATCACTATCTCTGTCAAATGCCCTGATTTCATTTTGAATACCTTCTGAATTTATTATAGTATCAAACTTGAGTATACCTACCGTTGCGACAATTGCCACAGAGAAAGCTATTCCTGCATAGAACACTATTCTTTTTCTTTTTTCAGACGGTTTAAGATTATTGAAGAACAATATTGCGAGTATCAGACTGCCGGCAAAAAGACCTACAAAAGCATTGTCCGAATTACAAGTGACTACATTTATTAAATTCAGTAACGTTGTTATTATGGCAAAATATCTCCATTTACTTCCCTTTAATGCAAAGATCAGTGATAGTGATACTGGAAATACCAAGGTTATGAATTGTCCTAGATTGTTCGGATTATATAAAGTTGAATAAGATGACCTTGCAAAATTTGATGTCAGATTTACTTCCGGAGGCAACCCTATTATTGTTTGAAAAATCCCGGTTTTAAAAGGATCAAGCCCAATGCCCTGGAAAACTCCGATAAGTGCTATTATGAAGTTCATTACAAGGAAAGCCTTCATTACCATCTTTACATCGAGTTCATTCTTTATAGATTCAATTGTGTAAACAATTATTATCAGATATGAAAGCAGAACAAGTGCACCTTCGAACCTTTCATAAACTCCGAACAGGGCAATCCTGGGGAATATGGAAAAAATCGTTGACAGTATTATCAGTACAGCATAAACAATAATCGGAACATAGTACTTCAGCCTATCCTTTTCCAGTGTCATGTCTTTCTTTTTTGTAAATAAAAAATAAAAGACAACTGCAAGAAAAGTAACAATATATAATGCGATTGATTTGTAAAAATTAAATAAATCAAGGTAAGTGGAATATACCATTATTTTAGGATAAGTAAAAATAGTATCATAGACTATATTCTGCGCATACATCACCAATGGTACAACCATAAGCATCATCAATGGTACTATCTTTTTATTGATTTTTTCACTTGTTCTTCTTCTGCCCATGTTTCCCCCTTCTATGGCTTTTAAATACTTCTAACCGATCAATAATTCATTTAACCTCATTATAATACCATTGTTTCCCATTCC
>DAINQB010000036.1:9132-26568 GCA_036743175.1 Bacillota bacterium
CTGTTGATGCACAACCCTTTGGATATCTTATTACCACAGGACCCATTTCTCTTCCCACTGCTCTTTCAAACAACTGCTTCATCGAGTGTCCGTTATAAGGCGTAAAAACCTTGATTCCCGGCATGTGTGACAAATATGCCAGATCATATATTCCCTGATGTGTTTCTCCGTCTTCGGAAACTATTCCTGCCCTGTCCATCGCAAATACAACATGCAGTTTCATTAGACATACGTCATGTATAATCTGGTCATATGCTCTTTGCATAAAGGTGGAATAGCTGCAAACCACAGGAATCAACCCACTGCATGCCATTCCGGCAGCAAGTGTAACAGCATGCTGCTCTGCAATACCTACATCAAAGAATCTGTCACCATAGGAAGACGCAAACCCTGAAAGACCGCACCCGGGCGCTACAGCCGGACAAATGACCGTCATTTCAGGAACATCAGGAGCCATGTCTGTGAGAATACTTCCCAGCATTGATGAATATGTTTCTTCGTTTCCTTCACATGCATCAGCATGGCCATTCCCCTTTACACCATGATATTTTTCAGGTTCGTTTTCCGCTTCAGTCAATCCCCTGCCCTTTGTTGTAATTGCATGTACCAGGACCGGCCCCTTCACTTTAAGTGCATCATTGAGGATGCTTTCAAGTTTTTTAATGTCATGGCCGTTGACAGGACCTAGATATGTAAGGCCCATTTCCTCAAACAGCATTCCCTGTGAGAACAGATATTTAACGGCACTTTTAAGATTATGGATGCTTCTTGCCATCAATTTACCGATAAGCGGTATTTTCTCTACCCTGCTTCTAACTTTTTCATTTGTTCCTGAATAAAGCCTGATGGAACGCAGCCTTGAAAAGTACTCCGCTATACCTCCGACATTCTTTGATATGGACATCTCATTGTCGTTAAGCAGAATTATTACATTGTCCCCCGACGCTCCTGCATCATTCATGGCTTCAAGGGCAAGTCCCCCTGTAAGCGCACCGTCACCTATTACAGCAACAGAATGGTATGTCCTTCCTGTAAGTCTTGCTGCCCTGGCAAATCCCAGTGCAGCAGAGATTGAGGTGCTGCTGTGGCCTGTATTGAAGTGATCGTAAATACTCTCTTCTCTTTTCGGGAATCCTGAAATACCGTCTCTTTTTCTTATGGAATCAAAGGCTTCATACCTTCCTGTAAGCAGCTTGTATGTATAACTTTGATGACCTACATCCCATACAATCCTGTCATTTGAAAAATCAAATACCCTGGCAAGGGCCAGAGTCAATTCAACGGTACCAAGATTTGAAGCAAGGTGACCGCCGTTCTCAGATACATGCCTTATAAGAAAATCACGTATTTCAACGGACAGCTCTTCAAGTTCCGTTTTATTCAGATTTCTGAGGTCCAATGGAGATTTGATATTCTTAAGGATTCCATTTTCAGTTATCATTGGCATTTTTTCTTTTCCCCAGGATGAATCTCAGGACTGCACCTGTCTTTTGAACAATTTTATTGCCATGCTTTATTGCAATTACCTTGCCTATGGCCTTTCCACCGACTGTCAGTGCTGCAACGGAACCACTGACTATCAGACTTGGCCAGGAGCTTGGATTTGTTTCAAGGTTGCCGACAATTGATATTATGATAAGTGTACTTGCAGAACCGCTTATGACTCCGCAGATGTCCCCTACCACATCATTGCATATACTGGAAACTTTGTCAGCATTGTTTACAAGCCAGATTGCCTGCTTTGCTCCATATATTTTTTTTGCTGCCATCGAATGAAATACAGGAATCTTGGCTGCAGCAACTGAAATACCAATCGTATCAAATACGATACCTATGAGCACAATTACAAAGACAATGGAAATTGCAGCATAGACACTCGCGCCGTCCAAAGCACTGGTCGATGCAAGAAGGAGGCTGCCTGATAAAACAAAAGATGCCAATGTAACACCTAAAATCCATCCTGCACGCCTGCCTTTTCTTCCCGTGTAGGATTTTTTTCTATAGTTCTTCTTTAGCGGTTGTTCCACTGTAATCCTTTCAAAAAAATAAAATAAAGTGGCAATGCAAAGAGTAAATTTTGCGGCTTAAGGTCAGGCTGGCTTTCCCCTGAAACTGCCGCCCGTCGCCGGAACGGTGGTTTCCCTTTGAACTTTCAGCCGTCATGTTGCCATTGACGGTGCCTGATTACCACTTAGTCCACACTGCAATGCTCAATGCATTTCATAATGAACAGTCTAGGAGATTTCCTCGGGGCCTTTAGCTGATACCTATCCTCTTTTGCAGAAAATGATTTCATCCAGCAATAACACATTCCACAGTGGCCACTGTGTCCGTGTCTGTCCGGAATCCGCCATCTCCACTCAAGGCAAGCTACACTGAACCGAATTACTCCGGAACAGGGTCTCTTCCCGTAAGTCTGTATTTACCTGAAGGTGCCACATTAACGTTACGGGAATCTCCGCGGAAAAGGGGTCGGCCCGCACATGCCATTGTGCAGCGCCCCTGAACCTTAACTCCCGGGATCAGCCCAAAACTGGGCGTATCAAGCCAACCCAAGGAACTTCATCGATATGCTCTTTAACGGATTTTTAAGCCCGTCTTCGGCATCAGCAGTACCTACTAGAATACTGCGCCACTCTATTCATTTGTCAAATTTCACATGCATCCTTCTGATGCGGGAATATTATACCACAAGGGATAAAATTTTCAATTGGTTCATTTGTTCTGTAAATCTTATGTTCTTTTGTTGCTTGGTTCTGTAATTATAGTTTCAGGTGTAAATCCAAATACTACCTTTATTCAAGTATTCGAAGATTGTTTTCATAAGGTGGATAAACAACACCTTTTTCTGTGATTATGGCTGTAATCAATTCCGCAGGTGTAACATCAAATGCAGGATTCCTAACCTTGATTCCCTCAGGGAGTACTCGCTTATCACATATAATTTCAACTTCAGATGAATCACGTTCCTCAATAACTATGTCTTTTCCGGATGAAATACTGTAATCAACAGTTGACAGAGGACATGCAATATACATTGGAATATTATGATAAGCAGCTGCGATGGCTACGGACAGTGTACCTATTTTATTAGCTGTATCTCCGTTGGCAGCAACTCTGTCACAACCTGTAATTACAGCTTCTATTTCACCTGTTGACATAAGATGTGCAGCAGCAGTATCGCTTATTACAGTTACATCAATTCCATTTTGAAATAACTCATATGCAGTAAGCCTGGCTCCTTGCAGGCGGGGTCTGGTTTCATCCGCAAAAACCTTGAATTCAATACCCCTTTCTTTTCCAACATAGAAAACTGCAGTGGCAGTTCCATATGATGTGGTAGCCAGAATTCCGGCATTGCAATGTGTCAGTATCTTCCTTTTTCCTCCGAGAACAACAAGTGCATTCTCCCCTATCATTCTGTTTGCAGAGGCATCCTCCTCATGAATCTTAATGGCTTCAGCCAGGATATCCCATTTGAACAGAATTGGATCCTTCGCCTTCAGAATTGCAGCCCTTTGGTTCATCCTGTCGATTGCCCATGACAGATTGACTGCAGTCGGTCTGGCCTTCTTCAGAAAGTCACCATCTTTTTTCATCCTTGCAAGAATATCCTCGCAGCAGTCGCTTTTACATTCAAGGGCAGATATCACCATGCCATATGCCGCTGTAACTCCGATGGCAGGAGCCCCCCGCACCGCCATGTCAGCAATTGCTTCATATACCTTATCTATTGTATTAATCTCAAGATATACTTCCTCGAAAGGCAGTTTCCTCTGGTCGAGTATTATAAGTTTCCCATCCTCAAATTTAATCGGTTCTATCATGCTGATTCATCCTCCCAGTATCCCTTCATCAAGCCCATGTTCATTTATTATGATATTTACTGAAGAATTGTATATTTCACCAGCCTCTTCCAACGTAAGTTTCGTCCCATCTGCATGAATGGGATTGACAAGAGTTATATTTTTCATGTCATTGACTATTTCATAAATCTCAAATTTATCCGGGGCATTATGAATGATTGACCTTGGGCAGAACTCGTTGGGTACATGCTCTGCAATACTTCTGAAACTAACAGGCAATCCACTTATTATAACTTTCCTGCAGTTTCCGAATATGTATGCTGCAAGCAAAACTGCAATAGAAGCTTCGTCTGTACCTGCCAGGGTAATGTCTTTATAAAGATTACTTTCATAACATGAGTTTAAAACTCCCAGCAACTCCTCTGTTCTCAGGGCCAGGATGCTTGTACCCAGTGATATAGCAATGTAACTTAGAAGTCTGTCAGTCCTGCTCCAGCCGGCAATGTCATATTCTCCCGGGTCCATGCTGAGTTCACCAATACCGGAAAGTTCAAGACTCAGGATTGAAAACTCACCGGGCCTGTATTGTCGGTCAATGAAGTTTGCAAGCCTTGCCAGATAACCGTCATTTTCAAGTGCCTTCCATTTACTGGTTCCATCCGCATATACAAGCAGGTCATCGGGAATTCTATCATCTCTTTCCAAAAGCAATGCCGGTATTTTCCTGATACCATCGATATTGTAGACCTTCTTTTCAAGCCTATGAACCCATCTCACCTTAGGTTCTTCAACAATATAAACATCTAGAGGAAGAGACGACTGTTTGATATTCAATATCCCGGCAACTTCACTTCCATCAGGAGTTTCCTGTCTTGAAGCGTTGTCGAATCTCCTGAGATTCATGGTATACATCGACGTTGTGTCCTTTGGATGACAGAGGACCTTTTCATGTGCAGGGTATTCAATATCGTCATAGGAGTACCTGTATTCCGTCTTCTCCTCATCAGGTTTAAGATATTTATCAAAGAATGATGCCACTTCATTGACCATTGCCGGCGTGTATGCATGACCCGCATTATCATCCACGAACAGACCGATTTCACCTGAATCATACAAAGAATATATCCTGCCGGCTTTTTTCACATTCTTTGCAGCAAGTTCTGGTCTGAGAACCTCATCATTCCTGCCCGCAACAATAAGACATGGTATCGGTGCATTAAGGGAAACCATTGTCCTGTATTTTATGCCTCCGCCGATATGACCATATCCCCTGCCCTCGGGACAGAATGTATATCTGTCGTTGAACATTACACCTTCTTCATCTGAAATACAGCAAACAGGGGCTATACATGCCAGTCTGTCATCGAGCACAGCAGAGTGTATCGTTGTTGTACCTCCGCCTGAAATTCCTGTCATACCAAAACCTGCTCCCTGTATTACATCATCCCTGGTTTCAAGGTAATCAATGCACCGTATTGCATCCATAATGAAGAATGACTGCGACCAGAAGCCTGACAGATAACCTCTTGCACCATCCTCAAAGTGATCATTGCCGGCAATGTGTTCTCCCTGCATGCCAGGAGGGTCGAAGGAAACAACAATATAGCCGCTCATTGCAAGAAGCTGGCAGGACCCTGTATAGTTGTCGAATTTCTTTGAACTGTGTCCTACTGGACTTACAATACCGGGATACTTACCGTCTGCAATTGGTTTATACACTGTTGCATTGACATACCATCCCGGGAAAGATTCAAAAAGCACGTTCTCAATTCTGTATTTTTCAAATACATGTTCAGATACTGTTTCTACTCTCAAAGGTGCTCTTTTATGAAACATTTCAGAAGGATATGCAGACTTATAAATTTCCAGAAACTCATTTCTGAGGACTTTCCATTCATCAAGGGTTTTAACTCCATCCAGTTTTCTGTCTGCCTCAGCCATGAACTTTCTTCCCAAACCGGTTATATAGTCAAGAAGAATGTCATGGGACTTCCCTTCAAGTATGTGCATCAGTTGTCTCCTTCGTTTATTCTGTCAAGCCATGCTTCGCAGCTGGCATCGGAAGGCATCCTCCAGTCGCCCCTCGGTGAAAGACTGACGGAACCGATCTTCGGTCCATCAGGTATACATGATCTCTTGAATTGCTGAGCAAAGAATCTCTTTATGAAAATCCTCAGCCATCCATTTATTTCATTGGCAGTATAAGTATCCCTGAATGCCTTGCCTGCCAGGAATGCTATCTTTTCCGGTGAAAAACCGTTTCTGACCATATTGTAAAGAAAGAAATCATGCAGTTCATATGGTCCTACAATATCCTCTGTAATCTGGGATATATCACCTTCTGAAGGAGGAAGAAGTTCCGGTGAAACAGGTGTATCAATTATATCCTCCAGTATCTTCCTGACTTCCGGTTCACTCTGGTCTGCGGCATATTCAACCAGATATCTTACCAACGTCTTGGGAACCGAACAATTGATTCCGTACATGGACATATGGTCACCGTTGTAAGTTGCCCAGCCAAGTGCCAGCTCACTCAAGTCCCCGGTGCCAACTACAAGGGCATGTTCCTTGCCTGCTATATCCATGAGAATCCTGGTGCGTTCCCTGGCCTGTACATTTTCAAATGTAAGGTCATGCAGATTCTCATCATGGCCAATGTTCCTGAAGTGATGACGGCAGGATTCCGTTATATCTATTTCAAGGAAAGTAGTCCCCATCCTATGGGAAAGTTCAGTAGCATTCCTGAAAGTTCTGCCTGTTGTACCAAAACCCGGCATGGTAACCGCTATGAGATTCTCCATTGGCAGTTCCAGTTTGGTCAATGCCTTTGAAGATGCTATCAGGGCCAGGGTTGAATCCAGACCTCCTGAAATCCCTATGACGAGTTTCTCAATACCTGTATGTTTCATTCTTCTTGCAAGGCCGGTTGATTGGATTTCAAGTATTTCCCTGCATCTTTCTTCGCGGATATCTGTTCTTGAAGGTACAAACGGCCTGGCATCAATGCTTCTTCCGATTTCATTGATCTCAAATTCACCGGGAAGGTAATTAACGGTCCTGAGATTCGAATCATTGTTATCATAGCCGTAGACATTGTTCTTTCTTCTGTCGTGGGAAATGATTTCAGTATCTATCTCGGTAATCAATGTAGTTCCATTGAAATCGAACCTGTCTCCTTCAGCAAGAATCTTTCCGTTTTCGGCAACGATGCAATGACCTCCGAATACCAGGTCAGTCGTAGACTCACTGCTTGCGGCTGATGCATATACATAACCGCATATGCATCTTGCGGACTGTGAGGAAACCAGCTCTTTTCTGTACTCACTTTTACCAACCAGCTCATTGCTTGCAGACAGATTGAAAATAAGCTGTGCACCTCCCCTGCAGTATCTTCCTGATGGTGGCTCAAGGGCCCAGAGATCCTCACAAATCTCCACTGCAAACGACTTGGTTCCACTGTCTGATGAGAAGAGCAGGTCATCTCCAAAGGGAACAGTGAATCCCCCCAAAGTTATTTCACTGCTTATGTTCCTGCCTGAACTGAACCATCGCTTTTCATAGTATTCACCGTAATTCGGCAGGAATGATTTTGGAACAACACCCAGTATCCTGCCTGATTGAATTACAACTGCGGCATTGTATAATTTACTCTTCCAGGTCACCGGCATTCCGATAACAGATACAAGACTTGTATACCGTGTTTTATGAAGAATGTCACAAAGAACTTTTTCAGAAGAATCAATCAGTGTCTGCTGCATGAAGAGGTCACCGCATGTATATGCAGTAAGGCAAAGTTCAGGAAAGACTGCAAACTGAACCTCTTTGTCAAGAACCCTGATTCTATCAACAATATTTCTGCCGTTTTCATTGACTCCGCCTATTTTCACCGGAATCGATACGGCCGCTACCCTGACAAATCCATAATCCATTTTTCACCGTCCTGTTCCATACCCCTGGTCAAACAAGAGTTTTCCGGAGTACCCTCTCAATGTTTCCGAATGCAATATTACGTACGTCATCTTCATTGTAATTCATTGAAAGGAGTCTATCAATGACATCATGGAATTCATGGGGTCCTGCAATTGCCGATTTATTTCTGTCTATGCCGTCAAAATCCGATCCGAAACCGACATGTGCCGGGCCAGTCCTTGAACATATGTAGTCAATGTGTGCAACCACATCTTCAACATCAGCCTCACAATTATCACTAAGAAAACATGAATACATATTGATACCTGTAAATCCATCTGCAGCAGCAATGGTGCTGAGCATGGAGTCATCCAGATTTCTTTTATGATGACACAGTGCCCTTGCATTTGAATGGGTTGCGGCAAAAGGTTTGCCGTATTCAGATGCTATTTCTGCAACATCAAAGAAGCCTGCATCTGAAATATGAGAAACATCAATCAGGATTCCTTTCTCCAATGCCCTTTCCACCACCCGACTGCCTTCACGGGTCAATCCCCCTGCTGTATTTCCTGATATTCCACCGGAATACATATTGTCAGGATTCCAGGTCAAAGACATGCATCTGACTCCTTTTGAATGGAGCTCATCAACAATATCCCTGTTCCCGCCTGTAAAATACATTCCTTCCATTGAAAGAAGACCCTTGAGTCCTTCTTTGTCAAGGTCTGAGGAGTTTCTTATGACTTCTATAAAGCCTTCCCTGGACATATGATTGAAAATATCTATCATGTCCTCAGTGGCTTTCATTCCATCTTCAAGGGATAGGGATGGGTGTACAAAGACTGCAAAAAACTGCAGAAGGTTGCCAAGCCCCCCCGCTTTGATGTTTTTAAGATTGATCTGAAGTGAATTTTCCCCGAAGCCTTCTTTTTTTTCAAGCATGGCATTCAGAGTATCACAATGTGCATCAACGATTTTCATATGTTTTCATATCCTTTCAGCCAGAACTTCGTTGCAGAACTCATTAATGTGTCCCAGGACCTCTTCCCTGTTCCTTTCATTCAGACACTCGTGTCTTTTACCTTCGTATAACCTGAGAAGTATCTTTCTTTTACCCAGCGAATATAACCTGTTTCTGAATGATGCAACACCCTTCCCATAGTTCCCCACAGGATCATCACCGCCTGAAAAAATGTAAATCGGCAGATTGTCCGGTATAACTGACAAATTGTCCCTGTCATAGATTTTTGAAAGCCATGTTGTAAAATCCTTGTAAAAAGCGACCGTACAATTGAAACCGCAAAGCGGGTCTTTATTGTATTTATCAACTTCAGCTTCATCTGTTGTCAGCCAGTCGTTGGAAGTCCTTACCGGATTTATCCTTTTGTTGTAATTTCCAAAAGCCATGTCATGGAGCATCTTGGAATAATGTGCTTCACCCTTTATTCCGGTAATCAGTGATGAAATTGTTCTTCCTGCTGCAAGCAGAAGTGCGGGCTGTCTGTCATTTGTACCTGAAAGGATGCAACCTGAAAGCAGGGCCCCGTATTTTGATAATATACCTTTTGAAAGAAATGATCCCATACTGTGTCCGAAGAGAATCACAGGAAGTCTGTATGTTGATTTTATATCTGAAATCAATTCACCTATCTCCTCCCGGCATTGCTCAAAACCCTTCTTTGGCCAGTATCCTGCAGGTTTTTCATTTGTTATAGACTTTCCATGGCCGGGCAGGTCCAGGGCCGCATATCCGAATCCATTGTCAAGCAAGGATTTTCTAAGGTGCCCATATCGGTCCGAATGTTCCATCATTCCATGGATTACAAGGACTACTGCCCTTGAATTCTCCCTTACATCAATGCAGCAATAATTTCCCAGTTTTTCCGTGAAAAACTCATAGGGTACGAAAACTTTCTCCATGTTGCCTCCTGCTAGAATTCATTTGATTCATATGGTGGTTTGCTTTCATAAAGGACATATAATTCATGCAATGCCCTTGAACAGCAAGTATAGAACAGCTTTTTATTTATATCACTGTTGAAAGGTGATTTGTCAGTGCTCAGTACAATTACAGCATCAAATTCAAGTCCCTTTGCAAGATATGAAGGTGTAACAACGGTTCCGCGTCTGAAACTGGAATCTGTTTTCCTGATCAGCTGGATTCCATCATCCATGAGCATTCCGTGTATTCTTTCAGCCTCAGCGAAGGTCTTTGTTATCACCGCTATTGATTTGCTGCCTGTCTGAAGCTTCTGAAGGAGTGCCATAATATCATTTTTAATATTCCGGATCCTGGTTACCTTTGGGAGAGGGCCGTCTCTTTCCACATATTCATAATTCATTGTCTTGTCAATGAGTTTATTGCAAAACCGGGCTATCTGCTGGGTGGACCTGTAACTTTTCTCCAGTCGAACCCTGTAATAATCCCCTGCAACTGATTCCTTCAGGTCATTGCTGTCAGTTATATGGTTGATTGCCTGGTTGGCATCACCAAGGAGTGTCATCTGCACTTTCTCATAGAATGTAAAGAAAACAAGCATTTCCATGTATGAGTAATCCTGTACCTCATCAATTATAAGATGCTTGATTTCCCGGAAATCCTTTGAATATCCCATCATAAGCTTAAGATAAATCATGGGAGCAATATCTTCATAGGCAATATAGCCGGCATCCATGGTTTTCTTGAATTTCTTCACCATGTAATCATTCCCATAGCTTTCAAGGAACTTCTGATAAAGATATCTTACATCGGGTTCGGTAAGCGAATTAATCTGTTTGCGAAGCTCCTCAATTATACTTTTTGCGTTATAGGCAGCTTTTTTCCCTTCATTCATATCTCTTTTGGCTGCCTCGACATAACTCTTTCTGATCTGCCTTGTTGTATATACAAGCCTCTTGTGAAGAAGTATATTCAATTTATCCAATCTTGTTGAAATTTTATGAATACTATAATCATCGTAGAACAGTGCCGAAAGTTCTTCACTTGCAGCAAGTATGTTGCCCGATGCAGAAATTTCCATGAGAGGAAAACCCCCGGATCCAATTTCCTCCACAAAAGCCTTTATTGCCTCGGCGAAGCCTCTGGAACCCTTCAGTTTCAGCACTTCGGTGTCGCTTGCTATGTTGTCTTCAAGAATCATCTCCATCTGGCTGTAGTTGTCCTCATATCTGTAATCATAGCCAAGATATGACTTTGCAAGCTTCATGAATGTTGACATCCTCATGTTTTCTTCCCCGAGTTCAGGCAGGACATTGGATATATAGTCATTGAAAATCTCATTTGGTGAATAGACTATTATGTTTCCTGCACTGATCTTGTCCCTGTATCTGTACAGAAGCCAGGCAGCCCTGTGCAGTGCAATGGATGTCTTTCCGCTGCCCGCAGGACCATCGACATATACAATCCTGTGTTTCTCATCCCGGATGGCTCTGTTCTGCTCCTTCTGTATACTGGAGACTATGGTTTCCATCCTGTCATTCTTGCTTTCACTAAGAATACTTTGGAGAATCTCATCCTCAATGACTATTGATGAGTTGAACATCGATTCAATCTTGTCCCTGAAAATCCTGTACTGACGTTTGAGGACCATATTGCCTTCTATGGAACCGGCAGGGCTTTCAAAACCTGCGGGGCCTGTCTCGCACTCATAGAACATGCTGCTTATGGCAGCCCTCCAGTCATATATCAGAATGGATGAACTGCTGTCCTCCAATGTGGAGGTTCCAATGTAAATCTCATCCAGCTCATCGGTACCATTCTCTATGAAATCAAACCTGCCGAAATATGCACTTTTTTGAAGCAAATACATTTTACGGAGCTGTATGAGGATATTGTCATGCCTGTTTATATCAGATTGAACATTGTCAAGAAGTGAAAGATTTTCCACTACATCATCGAAATCATAATGGAAGCTTTTTCCTTCCTTCCACATGGCTTTGTTCGAGTCTCGTATCTGGGCAACACTGTTTTTCAACTTTGATTCAAGCAAATCAATGTTTTTTGATATTAAATCAAAAATGACCCTGAGCCGCCTTCTTTCAATTTCCCACTGTTCCTTTGATAAAGCCATGTCCCCTCCGGAAAACCTAAAAATCCGTGATGTCCATTTATGTAATATTACACCCACTGTAAATAAAAATCAATTGAGGATAATCCGGGAGCACCTGTTCGGATTGTCCCTTTCGATTTTTCAGTGCTATACAATAAATTTTATTATACATAAAAAAACAGCCTTGTAAAAGGTTGTTTTTTCATAAGAATCAAAAGAAACGTTGCTCAACCGGCAGCATAACCCAGTTCAAATGCCTTTTTGTTGACTTCCATGAATCTTGCAGGCACAGTCTTTTCCAGCGCTTCAATCCAGATGTCCTTGTTATATCCTGCTGCCTTTGCCATGATTCCTATCAAAACCACATTTACAGACTTGACTGTTCCGGCTTCCCGTGCAAGTGTCAGTGCATCAATGGCTATGCAATTGCTCACCACACCATTCAGCTTCGCTGTAAGTTCCGAAGGGTATTGAGCCGCACCTGTAATGACAGGCATGGGGTTGATCTTCTGTGTGTTCATTATGAGTATTCCATCTTTTTTCAGATACGAGACCCATCTGGCTGCCTCAAGTTCCTCAAAGGCCAGTATTATATCAGCCCCGGCCTCTTCAACAATCGGAGAAAAAACCTTTTCACCGAATTTAACGTATGTAACCACGCTGCCACCCCTTTGTGCCATACCGTGGACTTCAGACATCTTCACATCATATCCCTGACCAATCAATGCATTTCCTATTATTCTGCTTGCAAGAAGGGTTCCCTGTCCACCTACACCAACTATCATTATTGATTTAGTACTCAACCTTACAATCCTCCTTTAGTGCCATTGCACCGAACTTGCACACTCTGGTGCAAAGTCCGCAGCCGACGCATATTGTTTCATCAATGGTTATTTTGCCATCCCTGTCTGATATCGCAGGGCAACCTATCTTCATGCACATCATGCATCTTTTGCATTTATCGTGGTCCACGGCTGTACATCCGTCATATTTCACTGTTTTCAAGAGTGCACAAGGCCTTTGTGATATTATCAGTGAGGGCTCATCCGCCTTTGTTTCCTCACGCAGCACCTTTACGGTTTCATCAACATCAAAGGGGTCAATGATCCTGACTCTTTCAAATCCGATTGCATATGCCAGCTTTTCAATGTCAACCTGCTTTGTAGGTTCCCCTTTGATTGTAAATCCATTGACCGGGTTGTTCTGATGACCGGTCATGCCTGTGATTGAGTTATCCAGAACCACAACTGTACTTATACCTTTGTTGTAAATGATGTCCACAAGACCAGTTATTCCTGAATGAGTAAAGGTGGAATCACCCATTACACCAATGACTTTCTTTGAGAATTCGCTTCCCCTGGCCTTGTTGAAACCATGTGCCGCAGTAAAACCGGCTCCCATGCAAATGCATGTATCAAGGGCGTTCAGCGGAGGCAGGGCCCCCAGTGTATAGCATCCTATGTCACCGGTCACCATTAGTTTCAGTCTGTTCACTGCATGATAGAAGCCCCTGTGAGGACACCCTGCGCACATGACGGGAGGCCTTATCGGGAGAATTTCTTCATTCAGGGAAAATGTTCCTTTTTTTGTACCCAGCAGACAGCTTCCAAGCAGGTCTGCACTGTATTCCCCGCACAGCGGAAGTTTATTCTTGCCGGTTACCTGAAGCCCAAGCGCCTTGCAATGTTCTTCAATGATCGGATCAAGTTCCTCTATGACTATTATCTTATGGACATGACCTGCAAAGTCCAGAATCATCCTGTCGGGCAGTGGATATACCATGCCAAGTTTCAGGAAAGAGGCCTCGGGAAATACTTCCTTTGCATATTGATAAGCTATACCGCTGGATATTATACCTATGGAAGTATCATTCAGCTCAATCTGATTGATTCCACTTTCCTCAGAGTATTTTCTCAGCTTTTTGATTCTTTCTTCAACATAGATATGCCTCTTACGTCCCATGGCAGGCATCATGACGTTTTTTGCCGGATTGCAGGTATATTCCTTCAATTCGAACTCTTTTCGCTCTGCGAGTTCCACAAGGCTTTGTGAATGGCTTATCCTGGTTGAGAGCCTTACAAGTACCGGAGTATCAAACTCCTCGCTTATTTCAAATGCCTTGATGGTATAATCCTTTGCTTCCTGTGAATCTGCAGGTTCAAGCATCACTGTCTTGGAAGCAATCGCATAATGTCTGCTGTCCTGTTCATTCTGTGAGCTGTGCATTCCGGGGTCATCAGCAACGGCTATTACCAGTCCTCCGTTTGATCCGATGTATGACATGGTGAACAAAGGGTCTGCAGCTACATTCAACCCCACGTGCTTCATTGCGGAAAAAGCCCTTGCTCCGGCTATAGATGCTCCTGCAGCCACCTCAAGGGCTACCTTTTCATTGGGAGCCCATTCAGAGTAAATCTCATCATACTTAGCGATGTTTTCAGTTATTTCAGTACTGGGCGTTCCGGGATAGGATGACGCCACCGTTGCCCCTGCTTCATATACTCCCCTTGCCACTGCTTCATTTCCAAGCATTAGTTTTTTCATTCAAATACCTCTTCAGAACTGTTTCTTGTCACGAAGGTCAAGGACCCTCTTTGCTTTGCCTGCTGTCCTTTCAATTGACCTGGGTTCCACCAGCTTGACCTTAGCATCCAGCTGCAGCACCACCCTCAGGTCGTGTTTGATTTCATTTTCAAAGGCTTCCAGTTTCCTGTAGCTGTCAAGTATGCTTCCGTCTGCAACTTCAACCTGTATTTCAATTGTATCCATGAATCCATGATTTTTCAAAACAATCTGATAATAAGGTGCAGTATGTGCAAATTTCATCAGAACAGATTCTATCTGTGACGGGAAAACGTTGACTCCCTTAATTATCAGCATGTCATCTGTTCTTCCGAGAACCTTATTCATGCGGGCATTTGTTCTGCCGCAGTCACAGCGTTCATCATATAAGACCGTGATGTCCTTTGTACGGAACCTGAGCATTGGTATACCTTCCTTGGTAAGGGTGGTCAGAACCATTTCTCCCTTTTTGCAGTATCCTATTCCCTTTTCCGTGGATGGATCTATTATTTCAGGAAGGAACATATCTTCATTGATATGCAGACCTGTTTTAAACGTGCACTCACCGGAAACACCCGGTCCGACAATTTCAGTCATTCCATAGTTTTCCGTGTCCGTTATGCCCCATCGTTTCTCTATTTCTGCAGTCAGTTCATCACTGTGCCCTTCCCCGCCGAACAGTCCCGTTCGAAGTGACAGTGATCTGGGGTCTACACCCATATCTTCACAAACCTCGCTCAGGTACAGTGCGTATGAAGGCGTTGAAATCAGGGCTGTCGTACCGAAATCCTGCATGTACATTATCTGTCGTTCACTGTTGCCGCTTGATGCCGGTACAACTGTTGCACCCAGTTTCTGCAGTCCATAGTGCAGACCGAAACCGCCTGTGAACATACCATATCCGAATGCTACCTGTGCGATGTCATCTTTTGTAAGCCCGGCACAAGCCGCAAGCCTTGCCACTGCCTCAGACCAGTTCTCCATGTCGTTTCTTGTATATCCGACAACCACCGGTTTGCCGGTCGTTCCGCTCGAAGCATGCAGTTCAACAATTTCAGACATCGGAACTGCAAACATATCAAAGGGATAATTGTCCCTCAGGTCATCCTTTGTAGTAAATGGGATTTTTTCTATATCCTCAATATTCCTTATATCCTCGGGTTTCAGACCTGTTTCATCAAATTTCTTCTTATAAAATGGAACTCTATCGTAAGCGTATTTTACAATGGTCCTGAGACGGCTTTCCTGCAGGGCAATCATCTCATCCCTGCCCATACATTCCATTTTTTGGTTGAAAATCATATATAAGCTCCTTTTTATAGTAAAACAGCGCCTCTGGCAGGCGCAGCGTCAACATCAGCAGCATATACCTAAAACCGGTTATTGGCCGGTTATGCTTCAGTCTGATCAAGGCTTACCTACCGTACTGCCGTATCCCAATGCCTGACAACTGACAAACACTTTAGGATATTATATTTTCACAGGCCGGTCATGTCAACCTTCACACTCACGGCTTTTATTCTCATTATCACTCTAAAACAAAAAAGGCTTCCGGATGGAAGCCCTGATTGCATATCCTCTTGCTCAATCATTTATACTTATATGCGCTGTTGAAATCGTTTATAAGACCTTCTATTGATTCCTTCAAAGAGTTCATACTCTTACCAAGTCTTTCTGGTTGTTCACTTTCCGGCCAAAGCTCACCCGTAAAAAGGTTTATCGCTCCACCACTCTCCAGCATCTCATAGTTTGAAGCAAGAGATTCAAAATAATAATTGATCTTTGACCTGAGATCATCCATCTTTGTCACTGAGCAGTTTGTTTTATCAACGTTCTCATTCATATCATCAAGTACGCCCTGAACCTGGTCAAGGAAACTCCTGCAATCCTGCAGATAATTATCTGAACTAATCTCCAAAACAAGATTGCCTGATACCTGATATCCTTTTTCACTGCTGGAATCTGAATTTCCCGCATTGGCACCGGAAGTATCAGTTGATTCAGCATCCGCCTTGAACCCTTCAATGTTTTCGAGTAAATACCGGGCACTTTCACCTGAACTGGCATCAATCTGCATTTCTTTACTGTTGTTTTCCTTAACTATCAATAAGTAATCTCCCTTTGAATGGAAGGATTCACTTTCACTCTTTTTCCATTCTACCTTCCATCCCTCAGATTTAAGCAATGAAATATAATTTGTGTATAAATCATCTGACGAAGATTTTACGAATATTATAAAGGTTCCTCCTAGATTCTTTACTGTAACAGCTTCGCTGTCGGTTGAAACCGGGACCTCAGTAGGTATATCTTCCGACCAGATAGGATTCTTTGAGGTTTTTTCGGATATTCTTTCATTTGATGACATTCCACCAGCTTCATTATTTTTGCCTGCACAGCCGACTAAAACAAGCAGTCCGGAAATTAACAAAACCAATAGTGCAATTTTTCTGTTGATCATTATACACCTACTTCTCTGAAATATTGATGGTCATGTCCCCGCCCCTGTCAATCAGATATACCATGTATTCATCATTTTCAAATACAAAAGTTTCTTCACCGGAAACATCATCGTTCATATGTGCAACCTGTTCCCAGGAAGCTTTTTTATATTCATTTGCATAATCGCTGAATGCATTTCCATCATACAAAGCTGTTATTGAAATATTCGTTCCCATCTGTATTGCAGAGGTAACATCGCCCTTTTTGAACTCTGGAATTGATTTGGGAATGTAATCAGGCCATTTCTGACCACCGTTTAGATTTACATTTACATCATCACCCTCAATTGTAAGTTCACCATCCTTGTAGTTGACATCACCGTCAAGACCGGCTGCCTCAAGGTTCTTTTCCATCATTTTTTCCGCAAGCTTTTCTTCTGTATTGGCGCAGGAGACAAGTCCTGCAATCAAAAGCCCGGCAAAAATAATACAAATAACTCTTTTTCTTTTCATATCATGTCCCCCAATATAAAATTTCCAGTTAAATAATAGAACAATTATAGAAGCCGCAAATTGTTCAATTTGGATTATTTTTATCATTTTGTATGATTGAACTGTTTAACACAAAAACCGAGAAGTCTCCTTCCTCTAAGCTACCTTAATCACGATAGT
>DAINQB010000037.1:0-24571 GCA_036743175.1 Bacillota bacterium
GACATCTTGTCTGTGGCACTTTTCGGCAGTTTATCATAATGATTGAACTGCATTGTGAAGGTTCCCCTTCCCTGTGTACGAGACCTGAGCTCCGTAGCGTAACCGAACATTTCGGACAACGGTACAAAACCTCTTATCACCTGCATGCTGTTCCTTGGCTCCATGCCTTCGATCTTACCTCTTCTGGCATTGATGTCACCAATAACATCGCCCATGAAATCCTCAGGTACAACGACATCCACTCTCATTATCGGTTCCATGATTACAGGATCAGCCTTTCCGCAGCCTTCCTTGAACGCCATCGAACCGGCTATCTTGAATGCCATTTCAGATGAGTCCACATCATGGTATGATCCGTCAATGAGTCTTACCTTAACGTCAACTACAGGATAACCACCAAGGACTCCATTGTTCAGTGCATCCTTGATTCCTGCATCAACTGCAGGAATGTACTCCCTTGGGATGGTTCCACCGACGATTTTGTCTTCAAAGACATAACCGGATGCCGGCGGCAGAGGTTCAAGCTCTATTACACAGTGCCCGTACTGACCCCGACCTCCTGACTGTCTGATGAATCTTCCCTCGGCTTTCACTGCCTTTGTTATGGTTTCCTTATAGGCTACCTGTGGTTTTCCTACATTTGCATCAACATTGAATTCCCTCAGCAACCTGTCTACTATAATATCAAGATGCAGTTCTCCCATTCCGGATATTATTGTCTGTCCGGTATCATGGTCCGTATGCGTCCTGAAAGTGGGGTCTTCCTCGGAAAGCTTCTGCAGGGCAATGCTCATTTTTTCCTGACCCGCCTTGGTCTTGGGTTCAATTGCTATATCAATTACGGGGTCCGGGAATACCATTGATTCAAGGATTACCGGTGCGGCCGGAGAACAAAGTGTGTCTCCCGTCGTCGTACCCTTCAGTCCAACGGCACAGGCTATGTCACCTGCATATACTTTTTCAATGTCCTCCCTGCTGTTTGAATGCATCTGAAGGATTCTTCCGATTCTTTCCTTTATATTCTTCGTGGAATTCAGGATGTATGAACCTTTGTTCATTGTTCCGGAATATACCCTGAAGAAGCACAGTTTGCCTACAAACGGGTCTGTCATTATCTTGAACGCAAGTGCAGCAAATGGTCCTTCGTCATCGGGAGGCCTTACTATTACCTCCTGGTCATTGCCCATGGCAACACCCTTGATGGGTTCCACATCCAGTGGGGACGGCATATATGCTATAACTGCGTCAAGGAGTTTCTGGACCCCTTTGTTCTTATATGAAGAACCGCAGGTAACAGGAATGATGTCAACCTTTATGGTTGCCTTCCTGATTCCTCTCATTATCTCTTCTTTTGTCAGCTCTTCCCCCTCAAGATACTTTATGAGAAGGTCTTCTTCTTCCTCAGCCACTGCCTCAATGAGTTTTTCCCTGTATTCCTGGGCCTTTGCAAGCATGTCATCAGGAATCGGTCTCTCATCGATTTCCTTTCCAAGGTCATCCATATAAACATAGGCTTTCATCTTCACCAGGTCAATTATGCCTGTGAAGCTGTCTTCCTTGCCGATGGGAAGCTGGATGGGAACAGCATTTGCTCCCAGTCTTTCCTTCATCATGTCAAGGCAGTTGTAAAAATCCGCCCCCATGATATCCATCTTGTTTACATATGCAATCCTTGGAACATTATAATGGTCAGCCTGTCTCCAGACGGTTTCTGACTGAGGTTCAACACCGCCCTTTGCGCAGAACAGAGTGACTGCTCCGTCCAGAACCCTGAGGGATCTTTCAACCTCAACAGTAAAATCAACGTGTCCGGGTGTGTCTATAATGTTTATCCTATGGGAATCCCACTCTGCAGTAGTTGCCGCTGAAGTTATGGTTATCCCGCGTTCCTGTTCCTGCTCCATCCAGTCCATGGTTGCGGCTCCGTCATGAACCTCGCCCATCTTATGGACCTTACCGGAGTAATACAGTATTCTTTCCGTAGTCGTGGTCTTTCCGGCATCAATATGTGCCATTATTCCCACATTCCTTGTCTTTTCCAAAGAAAATCCTCTGGCCACAGCAGTCCTCCTTTCCAACCTGTCGGTCAATAATCAACACAGGGATTGCATTCCATGGGGAATGCAATCCAGTGAAGTATTTCCAAAGCTGTCGCGGAATCGGTCATTGACCGAAACCTTTTACCATTTGAAGTGTGCGAATGCCCTGTTGGCATCTGCCATTCTATGTGTGTCTTCTTTTTTCTTGAAGGCACCGCCCGCACCGTTAACGGCATCAAGTATTTCTCCGGCGAGTCTTTCCTTCATGGTTCTTTCGCCGCGTTTCCTTGAAAATGATACCAACCACCTGAGTCCCAGCGCCTGTCTTCTTTCGGGTCTGACTTCAATGGGCACCTGGTAGGTCGATCCTCCCACTCTCCTTGCCTTTACTTCAAGCATGGGGCTGATATTTTCAAGAGCCTGTCTGAAAACATCAAGGGGATCCTTGTCGGTCTTTTCACGGATTATATCGAATGCTCCGTAACAAATTTTCTGGGCTGTACCTTTCTTCCCGTCCTGCATAATGTTGTTAATCAGCTTTGTAACAACCTTATCCTTGTAAATCGGATCGGGAAGAACATCTCTTTTGGGGACATGTCCTTTTCTCGGCACTTTGCTTCCCTCCTTCTAAATTAAAAGTTCATCGGTACTCGCAGGCTTGCTGCGCTGGTGCCAAGTACATCTATATTGATAGTACCTATGGCACTTTTTAATACACTTTATTTGCCTTTCTTGGCTCCATATTTCGAACGTGACTGTTTCCTGCCATCAACACCGGCTGTATCAAGGGTTCCCCTGACAATATGATACCTGCAGCCCGGCAGATCCTTGACTCTTCCTCCTCTGATAAGAACAACACTGTGTTCCTGCAGATTATGTCCGACGCCCGGGATATAAGCAGTGACTTCAACCTGGTTCGTAAGCCTTACCCTTGCTACTTTTCTAAGTGCTGAATTAGGCTTCTTGGGAGTGGATGTCTTGACTACCGTGCAGACTCCTCTTTTCTGAGGTGAACTGGCATCAATGAATCTTTTATTGATTGTATTGAAGCCCCTCTGCAATGCTGGTGCCGTTGACTTCTTCTCCGAAGTCTTTCTTCCTTTTCTCACCAATTGATTAAATGTCGGCAATATATGTACCTCCTTCCACTGAATATTTACAATCCGCTGCTGCGGAATCGTTTCTATTTGGTCCGGCATGCCACGGAAGCACCTATTTCTATTCCACAGTACTTCCCAAGTTCCGCCATCGTAGGGAACTCCACAACAGGAATCCCCTGGTTTTCGCAGACTTCCCTCAAGGGACCGGTTATTCCGGCATCGGCATCCATTGCAATCATTATCTCGGATGCCTCTCCCTTGTGGAGCAGCTTTCGCGTCTGTCTTATTCCTACAATCAAATCATCCACCATATACGTTGCGCTGTCTTTTATAAGCGCCGGCGGTTATTCTACCACCAGGTCGTCTTCAGTGTCAAGCATTTTCTCTATGAGAGCTTCCGTATCTTCCTCGTCTTCCTCGGTTTCGGCGCGATACCTTGCTTCCTTTTCAGCTGCTATTGCCTCGGCAATATGCATCTTTGCAAGTTCATCGTTAAGCCTGACATCATAATCACTGTATTCTTCCATACCTGTTCCTGCAGGAATGAGTTTTCCAATGATGACGTTTTCCTTAAGACCGATCAGCGGGTCAATCTTTCCTTTGATGGATGCATCAGTAAGAACCCTGGTGGTCTCCTGGAATGATGCAGCTGAAAGGAACGACTCTGTGGCAAGGGATGCCTTGGTTATACCAAGCAGAACCCTTTCCCCTGTCGCGGGTTGTTTGCCTTCGGCTTCAGCAAGTCTATTCTGCTCTTCGAAATCAAGCAGTTTTGCATAGCTTCCCGGCAGCAGATCCGTATCCCCGGCATCCTCAACCTTGATCTTGTTGATCATCTGTCTGACGATGATTTCAATGTGCTTGTCATTTATATCGATACCCTGCATCCTGTAAACCTTCTGGACTTCCTGGAGCAGATATCTGTGAACACCGTCGATGCCTTTGATCTTCAATATATCATGGGGGTTTATGCTTCCTTCGGTAATCTCGTCACCGGCTTCTATTTCTTCACCCTCTGTTACACTGAGACGCGCACCATACGGTATTGTATAGCTCTTAGCCGTCTTGTTTTCACCTATTACGGTTACTTCACGTTTCTTCTTGTTTTCACTGATCTTTACAACACCATCAATGTCGGAAATTATTGCAAGACCCTTCGGCTTCCTTGCTTCAAACAACTCCTCGACACGGGGAAGACCCTGGGTAATATTGTCGCCTGCTATACCACCGGTGTGGAAGGTTCTCATTGTAAGCTGGGTACCAGGTTCTCCGATTGACTGTGCGGCAATTATACCGACCGCCTCACCGGAATTGATGGGTTTGCTGTTTGCCAGGTTCATACCATAGCACTTTGCACATACCCCTACCTTGGACTTGCATGCAAGTACAGACCTGACCCTTACCTTGGTAAGACCTGAATCCACAACCTTCCTGGCAAGTGCATCGTCAATGAAGCTGTCCTTTTCTACGATGACCTTGTTCGTCTTAGGATGTACGATTTCGTTTATTACATACCTTCCTACTATTCTTTCATACAGGTCTTCGATTATTTCTCCGCCGTCTTTTACAGCCTTTACTGAAATATCCTCATCCGTATGACAGTCTTCTTCCTTTATGATGACTTCCTGGCTGACATCAACAAGTCTTCTTGTGAGATAGCCTGAGTCAGCGGTTCTAAGAGCAGTGTCTGCAAGACCTTTTCTTGCACCGTTGCTGGATATGAAGAACTCAAGAACATTCAGACCCTCCCTGAAGTTTGACTTGATGGGAATTTCAATGGTCTTACCGGATGTATCGAACATCAGTCCGATCATACCTGCAAGCTGCTTGATCTGATTCTTGTTTCCCCTTGCTCCGGAGGTGGACATGATTGACAGAGGATTGTCCTCGCTGAGACCATTCATAAGTGCATCAGTGACGTTGTCTCCGGTTTCCGTCCAAAGCTTGACCACCGAATTATATCTCTCCTCGTCAGTTATGAGTCCTCTCCTGTACTGCTTCGTGACCATATTGACCTGTTTTTCGGTCTCTTCAATGAGAAGCTTCTTTTCCTTTGGTATTTCCATGTCGCTTATACTTATTGTAATAGCGCCTTTTGTGGAATACTTGAAGCCCATGTCCTTCATCATGTCAAGCACTTCAGCGGTCCTGACCATTCCATGCTTCTTTATACATCTTTCGATTATTTCCTGAAGCTGCTTGTCTCCGACCACTTCAGTTATCTCAAGTGAAAGTTCGTTACCCTTCTTTGACCTGTCCACGAAGCCGAGGTCCTGGGGTATGGCTTCATTGAAGATTGCCCTTCCCGGTGTAATATCAATGATACCCGTCCTCATCTTGCCCCTGACTTCCTTGGAAACCCTGAGCCGGACCTTTGAATGCAGGGTGATAACCTTTTCATTCAGGGCCATGTAGATTTCGTCCATGCTTCCGAATACCTTGCCTTCGCCCGGTTCTCCGTCCTTGACAAGGGTCAGGTAATAACTTCCAAGGATCATATCCTGGGAAGGAACCGTAATGGGCTTGCCATCCTTGGGAGCCAGCAGGTTGTTCGCTGAAAGCATAAGGAACCTGGCCTCAGCCTGTGCTTCACTTGAAAGAGGTACATGGACTGCCATCTGGTCTCCGTCAAAGTCTGCATTGTATGCTGAACAAACCAACGGGTGAAGCTGGATTGCCTTACCTTCTATAAGTACGGGCTCAAAGGCCTGTATACCAAGTCTGTGAAGCGTTGGTGCTCTGTTGAGGAGAACAGGATGATCCTTGATTACATATTCAAGCATATCCCATACTTCATCGCTTGCCCGTTCAACCATTCTCTTGGCGCTCTTTATATTATGTGCGAAACCGTCACTGACAAGCTTTTTCATGACGAAAGGCTTGAACAGTTCAAGTGCCATTTCCTTTGGCAGACCGCACTGGTATATCTTTAGTTCCGGACCTACTACGATAACTGAACGTCCTGAGTAGTCAACCCTTTTACCAAGAAGATTCTGTCTGAATCTGCCCTGCTTTCCACTGAGCATATCGGAAAGTGATTTAAGTGGTCTGTTTCCGGGGCCTGTAACAGGTTTTCCTTTTCTGCCATTGTTGATAAGTGCATCAACTGATTCCTGAAGCATCCTCTTCTCATTCCTTATGATGATGGAAGGTGCTCCAAGGGTCAGCAGTCTTTTCAGCCTGTTGTTTCTGTTGATAACCCTTCTGTAAAGGTCGTTCATGTCACTGGTGGCAAAACGTCCGCCATCCAGCTGCACCATGGGACGAAGATCCGGTGGAATTACCGGTATTACATCAAGTATGATCCACTCCGGTTTGTTTCCGGATATCCTGAAGGATTCAAGGGCTTCGAGCCTTTTTACTATCCTGACCCTTTTCTGTCCCTTGCTGTTTCTTAGTTCTTCCTTCAGTTCAGCGCACTGTTTTTCAAGGTCAATTGCCTGGAGAAGTTCCTTGACGGCTTCTGCACCCATCTGTGCCCTGAAACCACCGCCGACCTTACCCTTGAGGTCACGGTATTCCTTCTCGCTCAGAATATCCTTGACATTGAAATCCGTATCGCCCGGATCAAGGACTACATACGCATTGAAATACAGAATCCTTTCAAGGACCCTGGGGCTCATATCAAGTATAAGGCCCATCCGGCTTGGTATTCCACGGAAATACCAGATATGGGAAACGGGAGCTGCAAGCTCGATGTGTCCCATTCTCTCGCGCCTGACCTTGCTTCTTGTAACTTCAACTCCGCAACGGTCGCAAATGACACCTTTGTATCTTATTCTCTTATATTTTCCGCAATGACATTCCCAGTCCTTCGAAGGTCCGAAGATCCTTTCGCAGAAAAGGCCGTCTCTCTCAGGTTTCAATGTCCTGTAGTTTATAGTTTCAGGTTTCTTGACTTCCCCCCTGGACCAAGATTTGATCTTTTCCGGGGATGCCAGACCAATTTTTATCATATCGAAATTTCCAAAATCCTGCACTATGAATACTCCTTTCAAAAGCTAAGGCGTTATATGACCTTAGTCCAGATCCTCAATGGTCATTCCTTCGATTTCCTCAGGTTCAACGACAAGTTCATTGATGAACAGGTCATCAATATCCTTCCTGCCTGTCGGTTCAACTGCATCATCAAAGTCATCTTCGCCTATAATCAACTCATTGTTGTCCCTTGTATAGACATTGATATCAAGTGCGAGACTCTGAAGTTCCTTTATCAGGACCTTGAATGACTCAGGTATTCCCGGTGTGGGAACGCTTTCACCCTTGACTATGGCCTCATATGTCTTGACACGTCCCATCAGGTCGTCTGATTTTACGGTCAGTATTTCCTGAAGTGTGTAGGCTGCTCCGTATGCCTCCAGTGCCCAGACTTCCATTTCCCCGAACCTCTGTCCGCCGAACTGGGCTTTTCCGCCAAGCGGCTGCTGTGTAACAAGGGAATAAGGTCCGATTGCCCTGGCGTGGATCTTGTCATCAACAAGATGATGGAGCTTGAGCATATACATATAGCCTACGGTAACAGGATTATCAAACGGCTCCCCTGTCCTTCCATCATAAAGGATTGTCTTTCCATCCGGACTGTAACCGGCTTTTTCAAGACACTCAACTATATCACTTTCATGGGCTCCGTCGAATACGGATGTTGCCACCTTGAAACCAAGGGCCTTTGCAGCATAACCAAGATGTACCTCAAGTACCTGTCCGATGTTCATACGTGACGGAACTCCAAGAGGATTCAGGACTATCTGCAGTGGTGTACCATCGGGAAGGAAAGGCATATCCTCTTCAGGAAGTATCCTTGAAATAACACCTTTGTTACCGTGGCGTCCTGCCATTTTATCTCCGACGGAAATCTTTCTTTTCTGTGCAATGAACACTCTGACGACTTCATTTACGCCCGGGTTCAGTTCATCTCCGTTCTCCTTTGAGAAAACCTTTACATCGACGACTATACCTGAAACACCATGGGGTACCTTAAGTGAGGTATCCCTGACATCCCTGGATTTTTCTCCGAAGATTGCCCTTAGAAGCCTTTCCTCGGAAGTCAGTTCTGTTTCTCCCTTCGGAGTAACCTTACCGACAAGAATATCACCGGTCCTTACTTCTGCGCCTACCCTTATGATTCCTCTTTCGTCGAGGTTCTTCAAGGCATCTTCACCGACGTTCGGAATGTCATTGGTAATATCCTCGGGACCAAGTTTTGTATCCCTGGACTCTGTATCGTATTCCTCTATATGTATTGATGTAAACACATCATCTTTGACAAGCTTTTCACTGATCAGGATAGCATCCTCGTAGTTGTAACCTTCCCATGTCATGAAGCCTATGAGAATGTTCTTTCCAAGGGCAATTTCACCATTGTCAGTGGAAGGTCCGTCCGCAAGAATCTGTTCTGACTCAATCTTCTGGCCTTTTTCAACAATGGGCCTCTGGTTGATACATGTACCCTGGTTTGACCTCTTGTATTTCAAAAGGGGATACTCGTACAGCTTTCCTTTGTCGGATCTTACGGATATCTTGTTTGCAGAAACATTCTCGATTACTCCGGCAGTTTCCGACACAACACATACCCCTGAATCCTTGGCGGCCTTGTATTCCATGCCGGTTCCGATTATCGGTGATTCAGTTCTTATAAGGGGTACTGCCTGACGCTGCATGTTGGAGCCCATCAGTGCCCTGTTTGCGGCATCTGTTTCAAGGAATGGGATCATGCTGGTTGCTATGGATACAAGCTGTTTCGGAGAAACATCCATATAATCCACGTTCTGTACATCAGTTATAAGCTTGTCGCTTCTGTGTCTTACGGACACCCTGCTGTTCACAAACTTATTGTTTTCGTCAAGTTCCGTATTGGCCTGTGCGACAATGTAATTGTCTTCAACATCTGCTGTCAGGTACTCTATTTCATCAGTTACAATTCCCTTTTCCTTGTCAACTTTTCTAAATGGAGTCTCAATGAATCCATATTCATTGATTCGTGCGAAAGTACTGAGTGATGCAATCAGTCCGATGTTGGGTCCTTCAGGAGTTTCTATGGGGCACATTCTTCCATAATGGGAATAATGAACGTCCCTTACTTCGAAGCTTGCTCTTTCCCTGCTCAAACCACCCGGACCCAATGCACTGAGCCTTCTCTTATGGGTGAGTTCCGCAAGGGGATTCGGCTGGTCCATGAACTGGGACAGCTGGCTGGATCCGAAGAACTCCTTGATTGCTGCAGAAACCGGCCTCGTATTTATCAAAGCCTGCGGTGTTGCAATATCTATGTCCTGGATGGTCATCCTTTCGCGGATTACCCTTTCCATCCTTGCAAATCCAATTCTGAACTGGTTCTGGAGAAGTTCTCCGACGGACCTGATCCTTCTGTTTCCCAGATGGTCTATGTCATCGGTTTCACCAATTCCATACTCCAGGTTCAGAAGGTAACTTATGGATGCAATTATATCTTCCTTTGTTATGTTCTTGGGACAGATTTCATACCTTCTCAGCATGAACTCCCTCTTGATTTCATCTTTGTCCGAACATTTCTCAAGGATTTCTGAAATAACCCTGAAATCACCCTTTTCGCTGAGTCCGTATTCCTTGTAATTGAAATCAACAAATCTGGAAATTTCAGCTGTCATATTTCCTATGACCTTCACGACTCTTTCGTCGGTCTGGACCAGGACTTCATTTATTCCACAGCATTCGATGTCAAGGGCTGCTTCAGGAGTAATCACTTCACCCCTGGCAACAATGACTTCACCTGTTTCAGGATTCACTATGTTGTTTGCAGCGGCCTTTCCGGCAATCCTTCTGGATATTGCAAGCTTCTTGTTGAATTTATATCTTCCGAACCTGGCTAGGTCATACCTTCTCGGCTCAAAGAACATGTTGAAGAAAAGTGATGTTGCACTTTCCTTTGTCGGCGGTTCGCCCGGTCTCAGTCTGTGGTAGATTTCGAACAGACCGTCATCTACTGATCTTCCGGCATCCTTTGCAAAGGTTGCATCCAGTCTTTCATCTTCTCCAAGAAGGTCAACAATTTCCTGGTCGGTTCCATATCCCAGTGCTCTGAGAAGAACCGTTATAGGGAGTTTTCTGGTCCTGTCTATCCTTACATAGAGGACATCCTTGGAATCGGTTTCATATTCAATCCAGGCTCCCCTGTTGGGAATCACAGTATTGGAATATAGATTTTTTCCGGTTCTGTCGGTCTTCATTTCGTAATAGACACCGGGGGACCTTACAAGCTGGCTGACGATTACCCTTTCAGCTCCGTTTATTATGAATGTACCGGTGGGTGTCATAAGCGGGAAATCCCCCATGAAGATTTCCTGTTCCTTTATTTCCCCGGTTTCGGTGTTGATAAGTCTAACTTTTACCTTGAGTGGTGCCTGGTAGGTAGTATCCCTTTCCTTGCACTGCTGTACCGAAAACTTCGGATCCTCGTCTATCCTGTGGTCTACAAATTCAAGAACAAGGTTTCCTGTATAGTCGGTTATCGGAGATACGTCGGTAAAGACATTCTTCAATCCTTCTTCAAGAAACCAGTTATATGACTTTTTTTGGATTTCAATAAGATTAGGCATTTCGAGCACTTCTTTTATCTTTGAAAAACTCATGCGCTCATTGTTACCCAACTTTACGGGATGCATCATGTAATTTCACCTCATAAAATATCCTGATTCAACAGCTTTTTCAGCTGTTCTGCGCCTGTGCTGTCCGTTATCTTGCAAAACCGGTATCAACATGCTATAATCCACATTGTAAACACCCTGTTACGACTGAAAAACATCGGTCAAGTGGGTGGGTGCGGCTGTGTATTAGCACAAACTAGCGCAGTTTATAATTCTATCAGTGTGATAGAGCTTTGTCAAGTATGTTTACTTGATTTTTTTATGCTTTGTAAAAGTATTTTTTAACATAAATCACATACCCGCAGGACACACGTGCTATACTTGTGCCATATGGAATATATTGCAGATGAAAAATTATATAAGCTCAGGCCTCTGCTGGCAGAATTCCCCCTTGATTACCCGATCATATTGGGCATACTGGACGGGACTTTCAAGGGTCATGCCCTGACAGACAACAAGGATAATCCCAAAAAAGCCCTTGTTTTCCATAAATATATAGGACTCCTTCATTACATGGGCTCTCCTCCGGATGAAGCTGAATCCGTTGAACTTGCAAATGCTGCCCTGGATTACAGAAGCAATAGAAATTATTGCAATGTGGTTGAGTTTGCCCATTATCCTAAAAGAGTGGCTCAATTGATCGAAGGCAGGCTCGGAAAGATAAAAAGATACAATCGTATATCATGGAATCATGACCTAACGCTGTTCAATTCATCTCCCAATCCTGAAACCGATGACAGTACCATTGTTTCTTTTATAAAAAAGGAGCATTTTGAGAACACTTTCGTAAGGCTGGAATGTGAAATGTTCTGGGAATCATATGATGTTTTTCTTGAAAAAGCATTCGGCACAATTGCCCATGATATTGATGGGATATTCATGGGTGTCTGCGGAGCAGTATCAAATTCCGACGGCTTCCACGAAATCAATATAGAAACAGCCAAAGAGTATCGCCGAAAAGGAATTGGCTATGCTATTGCCCATAAATATATCAGGGAATGTTACCAAAGAGGCATGCTTCCCCATTGGGATTGCTATGACTATAACGAACCCTCCCAATCCCTGGCGAAAAAACTTGGTTTCACTGAAGCCGGGCGATATCCATTGATTTCATGGGTATATTGATTGCTGAATACATGAACTTCTTATTGTCTTTTTTATTGTGAATTTTTATTTTAATGATACAATAAAACTGTGAAAGGAGAAAAAATGAATTCAGGATTAAAAAATATTACTTTTTCACTACCAGTTGAATATATTGATAAGTTGAGAGAGTATTCAAAAAATAAGATTATACCTTCAATGAACGCAGGAATCAGGGATGCTCTGGATAATTATTTCAAATTACAGGAAAAAAAGAGAGTGTATGAAATAATGAAAGAAGCTTCCACTGATAATCTTTTACTTAATGATATAAGTGAATCAATGGCAGCCTTCAATGGTATTGATGAAGATGCAGACGGAGGTAATGAAGATTGGTAAATTATCAGTGGAGAATTTTCTCAGTTGACCTTGATCCTGTAATCGGTAGTGAACAGGCAGGAAGAAGACCCGTCCTTGTAATATCAGATGAGATAGTCAACCAGAGTTTACCGGTGGTAACGGTTCTTCCACTGACTTCATATAAAGGACGCAAAATATATCCAAATGAATATCTCCTCTCAAAGAGTGACTCTGGTTTGCCTGTTGATTCAATTGTCATGGCCCATCAAATAAGAACATTATCAAAGACCCGAATTGCTAAATCATTTGGAAAAATTTCCAATGAAGATGCAAGGGAAATGATTCGCAGTGCAGTCAGATTCCAATTGGATTTAACAATTTAAGCCTTTCATACCCTATTCAGGGCATTTTGCACTGATGTATAAAAAGGAATCCGCAAAAAATCAGATCCCCTTCCAATTCAAGTTCATTTTGTCAGGCTTTCTCAAACCCTTTGATCTTTTCCCTGAGCATGTCTTCAACATCACCCAGTACGCCTAGTGCATCTTCCTCATTGTCCCTGACTGTGTAAATATATACCTTCAGTTTAGGTTCAGTTCCGGAAGGTCTTACTGCATACCATGTACCGCCATCGAATGTATATTTCAGCACATCAGATTCCGGTATGTCCACCTTTGTGCGTTCGCCGGTCCTGACATCAATTGAAACAGACTGCAGGTAATCAGTGACTCTTATAAGCTTTTCACCCGCAAGCTCCCTGGGATATCCGATCCGCCACTGCTCCATGACCTTTTCCTTCAACTGTGTCCCATCCGCTCCTTTGTAAGCAACAGAGAACTGGGATTCCCTGTAGTGCCCATGTTCTTCATAGATTGACATAAGTACATCATACAGGGTCATTCCCCTGGCTTTGTAATAGGCGGCCATTTCAAATATGAACATCGCAGTGCTGATGGCATCCTTGTCCCTTGTGAAGGTTTCAGGGCAATATCCTATGCTTTCCTCATAACCGAAGACATAGTTTGCCTCTCCTGTTTTTTCAAAATCATTTACCTTGCCGCAGACGTACTTGAATCCGGTAAGGGTTTCGTACACCTGAAGACCGAATTTTTTTGATATAACCTTACCAAGGTCGCCTGTTACAATGGTAGTTACCATGGCATCCTTTTCATTATACATTCCCTTTAGCTTTCTCTGCTCAAGGATATACTGAAGCAATAGTGCTCCGGTCTGATTGCCGTTCATAGGTATGAATTCGCCTGATGTATCCCTGATGGCAATCGCAACCCTGTCAGCATCCGGGTCAGTGGCAACAGCCAGCTCAGAATCATGCCTTCTTGCATATTCAAGGGCCAGTTTGAATGTTGAGAAGTCCTCGGGATTAGGATAAGGGGTTGTGGGGAACCTGCCGTCAGGCTCCATCTGCTCATCGACAGTCACAATATGTTCAAATCCCCTTTCCTTCAAAACCCTTGGAACCATTGCTGCCCCGGTTCCATTGAGTGGTGTATAAACTGCACTTACACTTTTGTCTATCCCCTCATCATTAAGTGAAAGACCCTTGATTTCATCGATGAACATCCTGTCCATTTCTTCTCCGAGGATTGTAATCAGTCCCTTTCTCATCTCTGTATCAAAATCAGGGACCCCATGGTTGTTAAACATGGGAGTTTCACTTATCTTTTCAAGTATCCTGTCTGCTATGTCATCAAGTATCTGTGACCCTTCATCCCAGTAGACCTTGTATCCATTGTATTCCTTTGGATTATGGCTGGCAGTTACATTGACACCGGACATTGTACCGAGTTTCCTTATTGCATATGAAAGTTCAGGTGTCGGCCGAAGATCCTCAAATATATATGTTCTGATACCCATTGATGCAAAAATAGCTGCACATGTCCTTGCATAAACTTTTGAGTTGATCCTGCAGTCATGGGCTATTGCAACGCCTTTATCCCTGCCGCCCGCCTCAATGATGACATCCGCCAGAGCCTTTGTTGCCTGCATGAGGACATATTTGTTCATTCTGTTTGTACCTGCTCCCATTATTCCCCTGAGACCGGCCGTGCCGAATTCCAGGGTTCTATAGAATCTGTCCTCAATTTCCCTATCATCATCCTTGATGGACAAAAGCTCATTGACAGTTTCATCATCAGCTTTCTCAAGCCATTCATTGTAAATTTTCATATAGTTCATAAGTCACCTCAGGAATTGATATATTCATTATATCAAAATGAACGGGTTAAAAAACCCCGCATGTTCATTCAGATTTTTTTCTTCTGGCAATATATATGACATAGGACATCACTGCGCTGAAGGCCATCAATATTGAAAAAGCCGCGAATATTGCAGTTGTAGAAAACCTTATGGTTACAAAGCTCCCTATCAGTGGTGAAACCGCCCATCCGAAACTTCCGACCATGGTTATCAGTCCGAAAAGCACTCCCCTGTTCTCTGATTTAACCATAAGACTGGCCTGGGAACTCATAATCGGGTCAACTCCGCCTATCGCCAGGAAGACAAGGAAATTCATAATTGTAAATACTACAAGATCCCTTACCAAAAACATCGGTATGGCAAGGAGTGCCCCCAGGGTGAGAAGAACTGCAGATAATTTAAAGCGGTCCATCCGGTCTCCCAGTCTTACGATGAAAATACCGGCAACTGCCGTTGCGATACTGGAAAATGCCCTTATAAGTCCGGATATGGTTGCCGATCCGGTCAAAGTATTCCTGATTTCCTGGATATAGATCGGGATATATGGGTCTGTCAGTGTTCTGGCGATACGTATCATAAAAATCATCGAAAGAACAACTGATGCCACCGGCAGGAGTGCCTTGATTGATGATTTCACTTTTATTTTTCCATCACCTGAATCGACGGTTTCTCCTGATTTTATTTCCTTTACGAATACCATTACGAATGCAAGCCCCGCCAGCATGACGGCACTGCCAATCAGAAAACTGGTCCTGTATCCTACCAGGTCCGCAACGATTCCACCCACGGCAAGTCCCGCTGAGTTTCCTATGAATATCGATGAGGACAGTATTCCTATCGCATATGACATGTTTTCATCGGGTGTTCCGGCTGCCACCAGTGCATAGGACGCAGCTACGGTTCCTGTAAAAAGTCCCTGCATGAGTCTTATCATAAGAACCTGGTTTACATTCTGTGCCAGGCCCAGCAGAAAAAGTACAATGAAGGCAAAGAACATGGCTCTTACCATCATTATCTTTTTACCGAACCTGTCTGCCAGATTTCCCCATATGGGAGCCATAATACCAAGTGATATCGCAGGAACCGCAGACATCAAGCCCGTATATAATTTGATCATGTCAGGCGAGGTGACCCCGAGTTCCTGGATATAGTAAGGAAGGACAGGTACACAAAATGCAAATCCCAGCAACGACATGAATTGTGTCACCCAGACAGCAATAAGATTCCTTTTCCATAACGGTAATTTTTTTATTCTCAAAGCATTATCCTTCAATCAGCTACGGCATATCAAAAAGATTATACATCATAACTCCCGCCAATGCCCTCAGATAATATGTTTTTACTCATTGGTTCATTGGTTCATTTCTCACTTTTTCTAATTTCACCTCCGGGGTAAAATTAGAAAGACTTAAATTTTACCCCGCGGGTGAAAGTAAAAAAGTGTATGAAAAAAGCCGGAGGTCAGTGACTTCCGGCTTTTGTTTCAGTGAGTTCAATTACTTGATTTCAACTGTTGCTCCTACTTCCTTGAGCTTTGCTTCTGCTTCTGTTGCGGCTTCTTTGTCAACGCCTTCCTTGACGGTGCTTGGAGCTGTATCAACAACATCCTTAGCTTCCTTGAGGCCAAGACCTGTAAGTTCTCTTACAACCTTGATAACCTTGATCTTTTCAGGGCCGACTTCCTTGAGGATAACGTCGAATTCAGTCTTTTCTTCTGCTTCTTCAACTGCTGCTCCGGCTACCGGACCTGCTGCTGCCACTGCTACGGGAGCTGCTGCTGATACGCCGAATTCTTCTTCAAGGGCTTTAACCAGTTCGGACAGTTCAAGTACTGTCAGGTTTTTGATTTCTTCCATTAATTTTGTAAGCTTTTCACTCATTTTCATATACCTCCGTTAATTTAAGCTGTTTCGTTTTGTTTTTTTTCAGCAATGGCATTCAGAGCCACTACCAATCCTCTGATGTTTCCGTTCAGAACGTTTACAAGTCCTGATATCGGAGCATTCAGGCTTCCAAGCATCTTCGCCACCAATTCTTCCTTGGACGGCAATTTTGCCAGTGCTTCCACACCTTTTACGTCTATGACTTTTCCGTCAACGGCACCTGCCTTGAATTCCAGGGCTTCGATTTTCTTTACAAAATCGAAAAGAACCTTTGCCGGGGCCACTTCGTCCTTGCTCATTGCAATGGCAGTCGGACCGGCAAGATAATCCTTGAATCCTTCGTAGGCGGTTCCTTCAATGGCATGGCGAAGAATATTGTTCTTTACAACTTTGTATTCAACACCTTTTTCCCTGAGTACAGCTCTCATGTTGGTATCCTGCTCAACTGTGAGACCCCTGTAATCAGTAAGAACCACTGAACCCGCATTGGAAAGCTGTTCCCTCAGACTTGCGACCTGCTGTTTCTTTCTTTCCAATATCTTGTCACTGGGCATTTCGTACACCTCCCTTTCATATTTAAGGCATTTATATCGGAATGCCTTCACCGATGGATTTAAAAAAATCCCCGCCTGCAGTAGACAAGCGAGGATATAACCTTTGTAATTAATTCCTTCACCTAGGCGGGCGGTTTCCCATTATGCATATAGCACCTGCTGTCTACGGCAAACAATATTCAATTGCATGCAGCATTATATATCATGCTGCGGGACTAATCAAGTATTTTCTGAGCATTAACCTTTACACCGGGGCCCATGGTTGATGCAACAACCACACTCCTGAGATATTTGCCCTTTGCTGCTGCCGGCTTAGCCTTGACCAGCGCATCAAGCAATGTCCTGAAGTTTTCTTCGAGCTTCGGTGTTTCAAATGAAACCTTGCCTATTGAACAGTGGACGATATTTGCCTTGTCAAGCCTGTATTCAATCTTACCTGCCTTTGAATCAACGACTGCTCTTTCAACATCCATTGTAACTGTTCCGGCCTTTGGATTTGGCATAAGTCCCTTGGGACCAAGAATCCTACCAATCTTACCGACAACACCCATCATATCAGGAGTTGCAATGGCAACATCGAATTCCATCCAGTTTTCATTCTTGATCTTGTCTGCAAGTTCATCACCGCCGACGTAATCAGCTCCGGCTGCCTCTGCAGCAGCTGCCTTTTCTCCCTTTGCAAAAACCAGAACCCTTACGGTCTTACCGGTTCCGTGCGGAAGAACTACAGCACCTCTGACCTGCTGGTCAGCATGCCTTGAGTCAACACCGAGTTTGACATGTATTTCAACAGTTTCGTCAAAGGATGCCTTTGCTGTCTTTTTGACCAGTTCAAGGGCTTCATTGACTTCATACTGCTGCATTCTGTCATACAGTGCTGCGCTTTCCTTGTATTTCTTGCCTCTTTTCATAACTTTCTCTCCCTGTGGTTTGCTGTGTGCGGAATCAAATCCCTCCCACTTAGGTACATCAGTCCTTGACGACGATGCCCATGCTTCTTGCAGTTCCTGCCACCATTCTCATGGCTGCCTCAACGCTTCCCGCATTAAGATCCGGCATCTTCAGCTCTGCAATCTTCCTTACTTCTTCACTGGAAATGGTTGCTACCTTTTCCTTGTTCGGTACACCGGAAGCGCTTTCAAGATTGCATGCCTTTTTCAAAAGAACCGCTGCAGGGGGAGTCTTTGTTATGAATGTAAAAGACCTGTCTGCATAAACCGAGATTACCACCGGAATGATAAGTCCCATGTCCTTGCGTGTCTTTTCATTGAACTCCTTGCAGAATCCCATGATATTAACACCATGCTGTCCTAAAGCTGGTCCTACCGGTGGAGCCGGGGTTGCTTTTCCTGCAGGTATCTGCAGTTTTATCAGACCTATAATTTTCTTGGCCATAATCCACCTCCCATTTCTTTAGCCTATAGAATAATCTGTATCTGTCCATACTCAAGTTCAACGGGGGTTTCCCTGCCGAACATCGAGATAAGTACCCTTGCTTTTCTCCTGTCGCTGTGAACTTCTTCAATGGTTCCGACAAAGTTTTCAAGAGGTCCGTCTATGACCCTTACATTGTCGCCCACGTTGAAGTCAACGAAGGTTTCAACACCTTCAAGCCTCATGGCTTTTACTTCCTCTTCTGAAAGAGGAACAGGTTTTGCCGAAGGTCCAACAAAACCCGTGACACCCCTGGTGTTTCTGACAACATACCAGGACTCGTCACTCATAATCATCTTAACAAGAACATATCCGGGAAAGATCTTTTTGAAAGTAACTCTTCTTTTCCCGCCTTTGTCCTCAATAACTTCTTCCATTGGAACTACTACATCAACGATATAGTCCTGCATTCCACGGTTCTCAACAATTTTTTCCAGGTTGGCCTTGACTTTGTTTTCATAACTGGAATAGGTATGTACTACATACCATTTGGCATCATCGCTGACTTTTTTTTCAACTTCGCTGCCTTCAACGCCGTTTTCGTCAACAACCTGATTGTTGTTTTCTTCTAAACTCATTATCTGACTCCAGTCATTTTTTTACTTCAGCACAGCATTTACAAGTGCCGACAGACCCCAGTCAAACATCCAGATGATCAAACCAATGATGGCACAGACGGTCAGCACAGTAACTGTGTTCTTAATCAACTGTTCCCTTGTGGGCCATGTTACCTTCTTCAATTCCTGGAAAATATCCTTGAAGAATCCTATGAACCTAGACCTTTTTGTAGCTGCCATAATTATCTCCTTAGCTTATCTGGTTTCCTTGTGAACAGTGTGCTTCTTGCAGAATTTGCAGAACTTACGAATCTCGATTCTGTCGGGAGTCGTCTTCTTGTTCTTGCGCGTAGTGTAGTTCCTCTGCTTGCACTCTGTGCATGCCAATGTTATTTTATCTCTCATTTTCAACCTCCGGTCGTTCCTGTTTTCTACAAAAAAAAAGAAACCCTTCTCAAGCACAATATAAACTACCATAAACCCTGAAACATGTCAAGAAAATAAATTCCAAAGAGTCTTAAAATCAGTCGGCCCGCATAAGCGGGCCGACACATCTGATTATGATGTTCAGGCAGTCCACAATCCATGGAGATTGCAGTATGACCTTACGCATTCAACATCCCCGGGTTTTACATTGAACCATGCTTCAGGAGCATCCCCTGATTTCAGTTCCTTCCTCAGAACCATATCAGCGGTGCAAACCTCTATGAAGTTGATCCAGTGTTCCTCGGTCATTGGATGAGGTACATCCCCAACCTTTACGAAGACTCCTCCGTCCTTTTCGCTTACCACCGGTACATGCTTTTCCTTTCCCTGGTCAGCGGTCTTGGCTGTAAGCAGCTGCATCGGTTCTCCGCAGCAAACAAGTTCTCCTGCGCCTGTTGCAGTCATCTCAACAAGATTGCCGCAGTGCTTGCAGTAATACAATTCCCTGAGTTTTGTCATAATATCTTCCTCCCTGTCTTTAATATAAAAAACCGCAGTGGCGGAATTTCCCTTTCCTTCTTCAAACGAGTAATCAAGCCTGGCACATAGAATGTGACAAATACTTATTCCTCTTCCGCTTTCTGACAAAATATCCCCGGCCGAACCCGGTTCAGGAGTGAATGCCGGACCCCTGTCAGTTATTTTTATCCTTATTACGTTGTTGCCGATCTCTACGTTTATATCAACAGGCTTCCCGTAGTCGGATCCATTGCCATGGGTGATGGCATTAACAAGAAGTTCGCTCAAAACAACCTTTATATCCTTCAGGCACTCACATTCGGACAGGGATGTCTCCGTATCAATGTAGCCAATGACGGAGTCAACCGTCCCGGGAACCACTTCCTTATTGGAAGGGATGGTATAATGCCTGTATGTCATTTCAGTTGCTTTCAAGTTTCTTTCTCATCTTATAATATATTTTCTTTTCAAGCCTTGATATATACATCTGGGATACTCCGAATTCATCTGCTATGTTCTTCTGACTCATTCCCATGACATAACGCATCTCTACGACACGCTTTTCATTTTCATCAAGTGCTTCCATTGCCCGTTCATATAAGTCCCTGGTTTCGAGTCTCTCAAATGCGGGATCCTCATCTCCTACAGCTTCCATCCGGCTGTAACCTTCTTCGTCGAACTCCTCATCCAGTGAAGTTATATTGCCGCTTCGTACCATTTCAAGGACCTGTATGACATCTTCTGATGTATTGCCAGTCATATCAGCAATTTCCTCAGGCGTAGGAGGCTTGTCATTTTCCTGTGACAGAGTCTCATAGGCGCTCTTTACCGCAGGATACAGCTCATAGTATTTCCTCGGCATTCTTATGGTGCTTGCCTTGTCCCTGAAATACTTCTTAATCTCTCCGATTATTGTCGGAGTTGCAAAAGTGGAAAACTTGTTCTGCATCGAAGGTTCAAACCTCTCAGCTGCCTTTACCAGTGCAAGTGATGCCACCTGAAGAAGGTCATCATACTCAACTCCCCTGTTCAGGAACTTGTTGGCAAGAACCTTGGCCATGTAGTAATACTTTTCCACTATGGCATTTCTTATCTCTATATTACCCGTTTGCTTGTACTCCTCAAACAAACTGTTTTCGTTGAGATGGTTGTTTTCCGTCATTTTTCTATCACCAGTTTCAGTCCGCCTTCATCATCCGACTCAACTGAGCCGGCAAGTGCCTGCAGAATAGGCAGTGTCATTTCATTTGCGCCTTTGAGGACCGGTTCCCCGCTGCCTGTCCTTATATGTACTTCGAGCTTACCCGGGGAAGGAATAAAGCCAAAGACAGCATCCGTTCCGTCAGCTTCCAGGATACTTGTGAACACCTCGGATACTATTACCTTCACATCCTCGATCATGTCAACATCGAAACCGCAGGCATCGGCTGCACCGGCTGAGGCAAGCCTCAATATCCTTGCGTGTTCCCCGACTGCCGGTAACCTGATTTCAATTGTTTTTTTTTCTTTATTCATAATGGCCCCCTATACAACCTTGAAAAGTGTGTCAAGCTTGGTTATCCGAAATAATTTCCGTATATAGTCATTTGCATTCATTACACTGAGAGTCCTTCCCTTTTCGGTCAGTCTTTTATAGATTCCGACAAGAATACCAAGTCCGGCACTGTCAATGTAACTGAGATTGGTGAAATCAAGTTCGATATTCCCTTCACTTTCATCAATCAGCCCATTGAGCTCATCCTTGAAAACACCGCAGTTTCCTATATCAACTTCCCCAGTCAGCAATATTACGCCTTCCTTAAGCTCAATGTTCAAGTTCTTCATATCATTCACTCCTGTCCTTCAATATTATTTTCACTGCTTCCCTTACCACATCAAGATGCTGTGTCTGTTCAGCTATGCAGAGTATCCTTCGCTCATCCCCATATATGGCATTTGAAACAAGTTCGTTTTCTGCCACACTTATTCCATATACCCTTTTTTCGCCGGTTTTAAAATCTATTCCATAAATCAACCTGTCTTTTTCAATGTCAAGCCCGGAATAGGCAATGATCTCCTCCAGACTCATAAGAGCATCATCCTGCCTTATATAGTTGAATGTGGAATCATCGGCAATAAGAATGTCCGCATCATTGGTCACCAGAAGGGCTGTAAGCCTCGTCCTTCCACCTGTATCAAACTCCCCGCTGTCCCCGTCCTTGTCAAGGTACATTACTTCAACAAGAATGTCCTCAGTATCAGGCAGCATCTGCTGGAGGTATTCATCAAATTCATCAAGGTTCTTTGATCCATACTCGCCCGCAAGGGAGACCGTTAGATCCGGCACCCTCCTGTTGGCAATAGGATAAATTATTATTGCAAGAACAGCCAGCACTATGACCGCCAGTATCACCCACCCTTTATAATGGAATAAAAACCTTCCGACGGCCCTTGAAAACCTGCTTTCCTCTGTAATATTTGAATTCCTGCCGGTAAGGGTGTCATATGCAGCATCTATGGTATCCCCGTCAAGGTCCTCGCCGTTTCTCATACGCTTCAAAAGAATCGAGTAACGCTGTTCAACGCTTTCCGGCCCGGCGTCTTCACCAAGTCCCAATACTGCCAGAGCTTCTCTTTTATCCATCATTCCTCCACAGGCTTCATGGTCGGGAACAGTATTACGTCCCTAATTGAAGGGTTGTCAGTAAACAGCATTATCATCCTGTCCACACCAATACCAAGACCACCGGTGGGGGGCATGCCGATTTCAAGGGCATTGATGAAATCGTAATCGATGGAGTAGTCACCGTCGTCCCCGGCCTTTTTCTTTGCCTGGTCAATGAACCTTTCCTTTTGCTCTATCGGGTCATTGAGTTCAGTGAAGGCATTCCCCAGTTCCCTTGATGTAATGAAGACTTCGAATCTCTCCGTAAGGTGAGGTCTGTCCTCCCTGCTCTTGGCAAGGGGTGATATTTCGATTGGATAATCATATATGAAAGTCGGCTGTACCAGATTTTCCTCTACCTTCTGTTCGAAGAACTCATTGAGGATTTCTCCCCATGTTGAACCTTCCCTGAAGTGAACACCGTGGTTGTCGGCTTCCTCCGCCGCTTTAGCATCGTCCTTGTCAAAGGAGGCAAAATCCACTCCGGTGAACTTTTTGACCGCGTCCTCCATGGTCATCCTTGTCCATGGTGATTCAAGGTTGATTTCCATTCCCTGGTATTGTATTTTTCTGCTCCCAATAACATTGTCAGCTATGAATCCGAAAAGGTTCTCGGTAAGCTCCATCATTCCATTGTAGTCCGTGTAAGCTTCATATATTTCTATCATTGTAAATTCAGGATTGTGCTTGTAGCTCATTCCTTCGTTCCTGAATATTCTTCCTATTTCATAAACCTTTTCAAGTCCGCCGACAATCAGTCTTTTGAGATGCAGTTCGAGCTCGACTCTCAGGAACATATCGATGTCAAGGGTATTATGATGTGTCCTGAAGGGTCTTGCCGCGGCATTGGTCGTATGATTGTGAAGTACAGGTGTCTCCACCTCCATGAATCCCCTGCCGTTCATGAACTCCCTGATGGCCGCCATGATCTTTGATCTGGTTACAAATGTATTGATTACATCAGGATTGACCACAAGATCCGTATACCTGTGCCTGTATCTGAGGTCGGTATCCTTCAGTCCGTGCCACTTCTCAGGAAGAGGCTGCAGTGATTTTGAGAGAAGGGTTATTTCATGGGCCTTGATGGATTTCTCTCCCATGTTGGTGGTGAAGACCTCACCCTTCACACCGATGATATCCCCTATGTCCATCTTCTTGAAATGGGCATAAGGCTCTTCCCCGAGCACATCCCTTCTTACATACAGCTGCACCTTGCCATCCCTGTCCTGTATATGGCAGAAGCTGGCCTTGCCCATTATTCTCTTCGCGATGATTCTGCCGGCGCAGGATATTTCCCTGCCTTCCAGTTCATCATAGTTTTCAATTACCTGGGATGAGTGACAGTCAACCGTATATTTCTTTATTGAAAAAGGATCCATGCCCTCAGCCTGCAGGGCACTCAGCTTTTCCCTTCTGACCTTCATTACTTCACTGACATCAATGGTGTCTTCAATATGCTCATTGTTATTCTGCATCTATGCCTCCGATATTATATTGAATTTCAAATATATTCAAAACTGACAGTCCATCATCAGACTGTCAGTAATTAGTATATCCAATTTATTCGGCGTGAACAACTTTATTTGCTTATCTCAAGAATCTTGAACTTCAGTGATCCCAGCGGTGCTTCAACTTCAATGACTTCCTTTACTTTCTTTCCAAGAAGTGCGCTGCCAACGGGAGATTCATCGGAAATCCTCTGTTTCGATGGATCTGCTTCCATGGAACCTACTATCTGATACTCCTCTTCTTCATTGAAATCCATGTCCAGGATCCTTACCTTGCAGCCTATACGCACTTCATCAGTCTGAAGGGATTCATCATCAATTACTTCCGCATTTCTGAGACTGTTCTCGAGAACCGCTATCTTTGCTTCCAGAGCCGCCTGCTCGTTCTTGGCTTCGTCATACTCACTGTTTTCAGATATATCACCAAAGCTGATTGCCTTCTTGATTTTTTCAGCAATCTCAAGTCTTTTCTTTCCTTTCAGGTAATCAAGCTGTTTCTCAAGCTCTTTTAACCCTTCATATGTTAAAATCGTCTTTTTATCCGGCATTTTAATTCCTTTTCCCTATCAATATTTTTGCGATTTCTAAATTATAGTTTCCTTTTCCCTAATTGTCAAGGAACAATGTT
>DAINQB010000038.1:0-24447 GCA_036743175.1 Bacillota bacterium
CTTCGCGCTCACTATCGTGAGTAAGGAAGCTTAGAGGAAGGAGACTTCTCGGTTTATGTGTTAAAACCGTGCTGTAATCTTTTTTCAAATATTTTTCCACCTGACACACAAATGACAGACAGGCTGGTTATCATGCATATATAAAATTTAAAGGAGCAGAACAATGAAAAGAAAACTTATTATGATCACAGCATTGGTAGCAGTAGTGGTAATGGCAGCAGCAGGAACTGCATTTGCATACAACGGAAACGGAGCAACGGATGGTACTGCCGGAAGATTCCAGGCTAACATCGGAGACTTCGAAACAGTTGAAGAATTCCACGCAGCAGTACTTGCAGAGAAACTCGCAATCATCGATGCAAAGGTAGCAGACGGAACCATGACCCAGGAAGAGGCAGATGCCCTCGTTGAATACCTGACAGCATGTGAAGGTGAAGAAGAGTGCACCATGGATGGTGTAAACCCTGATCGTCCTGAAGAAGGATGGGGTATCTTCGGCAGAGGCACTGGCGACGGACTTGGACTTGCTGACGGCAACGGATACAAAGGCGGCAATGGAGCAAAGGGTGCAGGCACAGGCAATCAGAATGAAGCAAGGCTTGCAGACTGCGACGAAGACGGAGAACCGGTACTTGACGGCAGCGGCAGTGAAAACGGACAGGGATACAGAGGCGGAAGAGACTGAGTGTCTGACCCCTGGTCCTCCACATTTCGAAAAGAGCCTCATACGGGGCTCTTTTCTTATGCTTTCCGGAAACTGGAAGAAAGAACTGGTTTTTTATATAATACATATATATTAACCGGACAAGGAAGTGAAGAGCATGTATTTACTGAGTGAATTTGAGAAACTGAACACAGGCATTGATTACAAAGTATCAAAGAAGATGCAGCTTGATTTTGTCATAAGACTTATCAAGAAGCTGATGGAACGTAATATTACAGATGCCGGTCTTGCCCGGATGCTTGAAGATCTTCTTAGGATGGCAGTTGATTATTCCGAAGGCCGTGAGCCCGGTCTGCGGTACTACAGAAAACAGAAATCAGTCATTACAAACCATGTTCTTAAGACCCATGGGCTTGTTTACAAGGGATATTACACAGCTTTATATATGTCACTGGGCCTTATATTCGGCTCTGCACTCGGTACCATTTTAATGGCCACAGGAAACACAGCTCTTTACGCCACAGGTGTCGGTCCAGGCCTTGCCATAGGCGTTGCAATTGGAGCTGCCAAGGAAAAACAGGCCGACAAGGAAGGTAAAATATACTGAGTGATCACGTTATCCGTCGGATGACGTGACCGGTTTATTCCTTTGCGTAAATATATTCAGTTTTGTATGACCGTTTCCCGTTGAGTATGAAAATTATCTTCGCATCATTCTCCATCGGATAAAATGGTAATCTCTCTACCTTTACAACCACTTCACTCGATTCACTTTCAGACTCATCATAGTAAATTATCAAGGTTTCACCGGACTCATATATATCAAGCTTTTCATAAGGTCTGAGATCATTGAAAATAATAAAACGGTCGTCACCTGTGTGACCGTCAATATATAGTACCTGTACCCCCCTGCCAATATTTGTTCCAAAGTCTGTTGAAGCAGAAACATCTTCAAACTCTATAGGTTCCATGAAATCCGGTATTTCAACCAAATGGTATTCAGCAGTCATTTCATCAATTACCTGAATATCCAGATACCGTGGGAATATCCTGTATCTGCTGTTTCTTCCGGGTCCGACAATTTGAATATATGAACCGGTTATATCAAGAAAATACAAAGGATTGCCGTCATTGTCATACAAATAGAACATATACCTGTGGTCATCCAGTGGGAAGAAACCACTTTTACCAACGCTTCTTATCCCCCGAAGTGAACCTATATAGTCAAGTAATTTTTCAACTGCTGCTTCATCATCTATGAATATGTCTGCATTATCGTCAGCTGTATGGTAGAAAGTTATTTTACCTTGCAAACCTTCCATGTTAATGTCATCCAATCCAATCCTTGATTCCATCCTGTATGGAAAGAAGAACAGAACAATTGCAAGCGTAATCAGTGCAAATACCAATAAAACAATTTTTTTCATACTTTATCCCTAAATTTTTATAGTTCTATTTTAACGATTATAGTGATAGAAGTCCACTTAACTCAGAGTTGCAAATGATATCGCTTGGATCAATGGTCTTGTTTGTATATTCAATTTTGTCATACAGTTTCTTATTTATAGGTTTTGAAAAAATCAGTAAAATTCTTTTACAGTTTGTTCCCCTTCTTCTGATATCCTCCATTAGAAGTGTCTTGGGATAATAATAATCTTTTATCAAACCTAACCCGATGCATACCTGTGTATTTCCTATAAGTTTGTCGCAATACAGTTTTATTCCTTGTTTTTCATCACAGAAACAAACCATTCCGCCCCTTTTCATCAGTGTCATTATCTGTGGAAGAGCCTCTAGCTTGAGAGTTGTCGTTCCATCACTTCTAAGCTTAAAATCACTGGTGCTGATCTTCTGTTTTTTACACATATCAAAGAACTGAGCAGGTTTAATATCGTTTACATCAATTCCTGTCAGATGAAGATAATTGTTCCTTAAAAATTGAATGACAACATACTCCATGTTTGTCGCTTCGCTTCCGAAAACAACCATGATATTTCTGTTGGCATAATTGTTCTCATATAAAATGGCACATTCATGAATAATTTTAACGATTTGGTCTTTGTTCATATAAATCCAAAAAGAGGCAGTATCACTGTAGTGAATACTGCCTCAATAAAGCTGATTTTTTTGTTGTCCGCCAACCGTAAGCCCATGCGTCTTACTCTGATTTCAGGTTTTTCTGTTGCCTGCCAACCATAAGCCCATTCGTCTTACATTTATTTCGGATTAAAGTGTCAGCACACCTGTGAACTTAATCACATAAAAATTATATCACTACGAAAAGTTGTGTCAAGCCAGCGGCTCAATTCCATATATTGTCAATTGATTATAATATGTATTCTTAATATTTGCAAGCAAAAAGTTACATCTAAGTTTATGGCCTGTTTGTATTGGAAACATCAGGTAATTATCCTTCCACCTGCCAGCCATCCTTGGGATGACTGGCTTTTGATTTTTTTTGTTATTTATTCCCCCTGTGCCACCAGATATATGTATCCATTGTCGCAGGAAAGCAGTATTTCAGGATGTCCGTCTCCATCGATGTCTGCAATTACAGGCCCGGAACATGGTGCAGGTATATCAATGCTCCATGCAATGTTTCCCTTTCCGTCCTTCTCATTTATTGCCAAAAGCCTGCTTTCCGTACAAAGAAGCAGCTCCTCGCAGCCGTCTCCGTCAATGTCACATGTTGCATACCATCTGCCGAAGTCGCTTCCAGGTATATCCATTGTCCATCTGAGGTCTCCGCTTGTAAGGTCCCTGCATACAAGGGCTTCCTTTGCATGTTCATATCCCATGACCTCAAGGTATCCGTCATTGTTTATATCGCACACACCCTGTGTAGGGGTGTTCAGGTAACCATAGATGTACTCTGTACTCCAGAGCATTCCGCTTTCGTCCTTTATATCAAGCCAGAGGCCGAGGGTGAATGAGCTTCCGCCCCAGAGAACAATCTGGTCTACTGCATCAAAATACTGGATATAGTGGAGGTTTGTGTGAATTTTCTCCGGTTTTTCTATGACTATGGGCTCACTGTGAAGGGCAGGACCGCTTTTTAATACATCCCCCTTCTTGTCTTTATAGAAAAAAGTGCCTAGGTGGGCCAGATAGTGACTTGTTATCTCTCCGGTCCTGCCGTCGGCAAAGTACTGGAATCCCGGGTACTGCGATATAAGCCGCTCGGTACCGTCGCCGTTTGGATATCCGGCAAAGGGTCTCATGCCTCCGAATCCATATGCTTCGTCAACGTTTATACCGCACTTGTCCTTCCGCCACATCATTTGTTTTGTAGACCCGTCATATGCAGATGAAAATGCACTGTGCATGTTGTTTTTGTATGATGTGATCAGGATATCATCCCTGTCTTTTTCAACCAGTGGTACTGCAAGCCAGGAAGCAGGTCCCATTCCGCAATAGGCTGTCAATGGATTTATAACAGGCGCTGGAATTGAGTCTATGGTTATTTCTCCGACCAGGTCACCTGAAGGCGTAACTTCCGTCAGGGTCGCTACCCCGTCCGGTCTGGCAGATCCATACAGTATGGTACGCTTTTCCCCTTCCCTTCTGACAGCTACTCCGCTCCCCAGTTCCATTCCAAATCCCTGTTTCCTCCAGAGATTCCTGAGTTTTCCTTCTTCATAACTGAGACAACATATGCTTTTGTTGAGAAGGTCCGGAAGCACAATCCTGGCTTCACCCTCATCATGGAGCACGACAGGTGCACCACCCACCTTGGTTTCCGGTGTAATACCATATGCTATGTTCCTTCTTCCCTTTTCACACACACCGCTTTCATAGGGTCTGCCGGGTACTTCCCTGGTTCCAAGCAATTGCATCGAAAAGCCCTCTGAAGAAGCTTCAAATTCCCCTGTTCTTGTTGTCTTGATCAAGATTCTTCCATCATCAGCTACGTACTGGACAGCTGGAGACGGAAGTGTGGTTTCTCCAAGAATTCTCATCTTGTTTTGGGAGAAATCCCTCATTGTCACCCTGCATAGGCCGTTTTGTTTCTTCTCTCCGCATAGAATGGTTTTCCCATCCGGACTGGCCATCTTCGTCCTCGGGATACATGCTGAGAATGGTGTCCGTGTGAAAAATGAGAACCAGAACATACCCTTGTCATGGAATACCTCCCTGGGAGTGCCGTTGGTGATTTCATATATAGCTGCGTTGGCCTCCGGGTTGATATAGCTGCCGTTTGTTCTGTATCCATATATCTGCGGCCTGCCGTCAGACCCGGTGTTCAGTATTTCCATTGCAACAAAATCAGGGATGGAGTATCTAAGGTCTCCGCTAACCGGCTCTATGACCGTAGTGTGCCACTTTCCATCCCCATGCTGGTTGTATCTGCTGAAAATAATATCAGGGCTGCCTGTACAGTCGATGTCACATATGGGGTTGATGACTGTTACCAGAAGTTTGTCTGTATCTGCAATGGTCTCCTGTACCTTGTCTATCCATGCACAGGTGAATTCTTTTCCGTCGTTAAGGATGACCTCGGCGTGTGCCGGAAAATGAACGATTGAAAAGAAGTCAGGATAACCGTTACCTGTGAAGTCATATGCAAAATATTCACCGTAATTCCTTGAATTATGATATTTAAGGTCCCGGATTTTCTCACCGGTCCTGTAATCGTAGGCTATGATCCTCCCCTTTTCAGTGGTAATCACTTCCTCGGTGCCGTCATTGTCAATGTCTGCAAAGAGAAGATTTGGACGCCAGAAGGCGGTTTCATCCGCTTCAGTCCTCCATATGGTATGCCATTCACCGTCAATGCGTTCTTCAAGGTATCCATAAGTGGGTTCATCACTTCCCCATCGGTCATTTTCAAAGGCAAATTCAAAACGGACCCGGTAGTAGCCCATGCCATCGGGCTTTTTGATATACCGGACCATTATGTTTTCCTCTACCTTTTCCTCAATGCCGTTGCCTTCAACATCCAGGTACAGGTCTATTCCATAGTCCCTTCGCATTGCATCTTCATCAAAACCGGGGCTGTTTTCATCAACCAGTTTCAGTATGGTTGAGTTGCCGGCCTGCAGACATAAAAAATCTTCATATGCTCCTGCAAAGGCCGATGCCTTTATGTATGGGGTTTTGATCTTCCCCTTCATCGCGCTGTGTCCAGTACGCCTTGTATCATGTCTCCACTGCAGCCATTCACCTTTTTTGTCCATGTCATTCTCCTGTGTAGTTTATGATTTTATCCGTTGCCCGAAATTGCTCTGATACCAGTTTGCCAGAGGAAGTCTCACATATCGTGGAAGTACATCCACCTTGGTCCTGAATGTAAGGAAGAGCCACTTGTGCTCCAGAAAATTCAGTGCAGCACTAAGGTCCCACAATGGCGGAACCAGTATCGTTATATTCTCACCTACTCTGTTAAGCTCTTTGATGAAGGCTCCGGGGTCATCAATGTGCTCTATGGTGTGTGAAGTAAGTATGTGACTGAACTGCTTGTCCGCAAAAGGAAGATTGTATATGTCCTTTGTAAGCACGAAATTTGGTAATTCCTTATACCTTACTATGTCTGCGTTAATTCCTCCTCCGTCGGTGCCCCCGCAGCATATATTCAGGTCCCATACCCTGCTTTTCAAAACCTTCTTCTTTATTATTGTGTAACTCAGTACATTTGTGCCCTTGAGCAAAAGACAGAAAAGAACAACCGGAAGTGTAAGTTTAAGTAAAAGCATCTAGCCCCCATTCCTTGCCTGATTATATCACAACGATTGTTCCTGAAATAGCCGTAGTGTACAACAGTCCCAGGGATTGTTGTTCTAAAACATGCAACAGTCCCAGGGATAGTTGCTCCATAACATGCAACAGTCCCAGGGATTGTTGTTCGAAACCGTGCAGTAATCCCGGGGATTGTTGTTCTAAAACATGCAACAGTCCCAGGGATAGTTGTTCCAAACTGTGCAACAGTCCCAGGGATTGTTGCTCCAAACCATGCAATAGTCCCAGGGATTGTTGCTCCAAACCATGCAATAGTCCCAGGGATTGTTGCTCCAAACCATGCAATAGTCCCAGGGATAGTTGTTATAATTATGTGTTTTGCTTCACGCGGAATTCGACAATCCTTTTGACGAGGTCATATGGTATGGGCTTGTCAATCGGAAATTGAACTGAACCCTTTGCCCATTTATAGCCTGCAAGTTCATCCTTGAACGCCTCAATCCCTGATGGTGCCGGGTAAAAGCCGATGTGGTTCTTATATGCAGCAAAATGAACGAGATTCCCATTCAGATAGAATGTGGGCATCTGATAGCTTATCTTTTCCTTTGCTCCCGGAGCATTTTCGTTTATGACTCTACGCAGTTCATTGAGGATATCCTGTACACCTGCCGGGAATTGTCTGATATATTCATCGATGGAATCAATATCTTTGTTCATATCATTAAGTCACCTTTCACTGCTTCATTTTGACTTATATTTCAGCCATGCTTCCAGTATGACCCCATATACTATTCCGGCAACAAAGCTGACGTGGTCCTGGAATCCAGTGGAGCTGTAATATGCAAAGGAAACCAGCAGTCCGAACAAGGCTCCCCTTACCAATGCCTTTCCCATATTCACCCTGGGCCAGGGAGCTCCGATCATAAGACCCATGACCACACGGTTGTACCACAACGAAAACACCATGGCAGGCGACGCAGTGAATCCTGACCTTATATATGCGCCGGAAACGCATATAAGTCCAAGCACCACTCCTCCCAGCAAAGCCAGTTTCAACCTCTTATTCATGATTTCACTCCTCCGGGAATGCCCCCGGCATGTTCCCCTGATTTAATCCTTCCTGATAATCGGTACTGCATGCTTGCAGAAGTTGTCCGGATTTGAGTAGTTGGTGCAACCGTAGAAGGGTTCTCCGTTTTCCTTGTTTCTCTTGACTATCATATACCCGTCTGAACACTTTTCGCACTTGTAAATATCATGCCTGTGCTGTTTGTCATTGGTCATGAAGTCACATATTTCAGGTTCATTCGTGCACATGTATAATGTAAGACCATAGTTCTTGTTGAATTCATATTTAAGTGGATAATTACATACGGGACATCTGATATCAAAATGGTCCACCCCTTCCCTGTTTATATCCCCGGGATGAGGGATCCCGAAGTCATCAATGACTTCAAGTAAAAACCTTGACGGTTTGTTTCGCGGTGCACAGATATAAACCCTGTTCTTAGTCCTAGTCAGTGCAACATAGAACAATCTTCTTTCCTCAGCAAATTCAATGCTCCTGTCACCATGGACAACCAACTGCATTATTGGGTCGTCTTCAATCTGACATGGGAATCCGTACTTGCCTTCAAACATATTAATAAGAATCACATTGTCATACCCAAGACCCTTGGCACTGTGGACCGTAAGGAACTCAAGCCTGGCCTTTGGGTGGGCAACACACTTCAGGTAATTGCCGAACATTTTGAACTTGCCCGTATTGACAAGTTTGTTCAAATCGAAGTTATATCTGCCCGCCAGCAGAATCGTGGACTTCAAGCCGTGCTTTTCAATGATTTCCCCAATCATACCGATTACAAGATCAGCAAGGTTTACCCACATTTCCTTTGTATCATCGAATGACCTTATTATTACAGGATTTTCTATATTCTTGGGTGAAATCAGCCGCTTTTGGATCTGCTGTTTGTTCTTCTGGATGAAACCACCTGCTATGTCGATAAGCTGCTGGGCATTCCTGTAAGTACGGAGGATCTTAAGCTCCTTTCCTCCTTGCATCAGTTCACGGAACCGTGTGAACAAGGTTATATCCGAACCCGCAAAGGCATAGATGGACTGCCAGTCATCTCCTACTGCAACCACCCTTGCATCGGTTACATCCGCCAGTTTCTTGGTCAGATTGAACCTCTGTTTTGCTATGTCCTGGAATTCGTCGATGATAATATATTTGTATTTCAGCCTCTTATTCTGGGCGGCGATTTCGTCAAGGAGATAATTTGCATCATTAATCATATCCGCAAAGTCTATCTGGTTGTTCTTCCCAAGGCATTCCTGGTAATGCAGGTAAACCTTCTCGGCGATATCAAGGAACATCAGGGTCCTTGGATTATCGGTCCTGCTTCTAAGATGATTGAATCCACCTTCTGTATATCCGTTTGTTTTGTAAAGCTCAATGAACTTCATCATGAAAATGATGAGCTTGTACACATATTTGTCTTTGCTTGTATCAACGATTTTCTTATATACTTCCCTCGTGTCGCGCTGGACGAGTACAAATCCCCTCTTCGTCAGTTCTTCACGAAGGTGCAGCATAATGTTGCGGCCATCGTCATAACCCGACCATGTCTCTATGAGTTCCGTCTTGTAATGACTGTGGACACTTCTTTTTGTTTTGATTGAGTTGATGTATTTCTGCAGCTGTTTTCCGGTCATTATGTTGCTCTTGTGTGATTGTGTTATTCCATAATGCTCCAGATAAGCTTCATTCTCACCCTGTCGGATGAAGAAATCGGGGGTGTATTTTTTGGTTGCTCCCATTATTGGATAATCATAGACCTTCTCGTACTCATAGTCGATGTTGTACATATACAGGAAGTTTGCTATCTGGACTTCCTGGATGGACCTCATGAACTCGCCTGTGATTGTCCTGAGTTTCCTGCTTCTCAGGCTGCTGACCCTTTTGGTATATTCATTGAGGCTGCTTTTTAGGGTCTGGTATGTCTGACGGGCCTTGTAAAGGTGGTACTGCTCCAGGTTTTCGAATGCAAAGGCTTCCTCGGGCAGATCAAAATAGAATCCAAGGAAAAGTACCAGGGTCCTGAGGAAGTTCCTGTCCCTGAAGACTCTTTTTTCAAGCATTTCAAATATATATCTATAGGATGAGTAATTGACTTCGGGACTTTCATATGAATTACTTTTGATAAGGTCGAAGGCGAATTTATGGAATGTACAGATCTTCGCCGGGATACCAAGCTTCTTGTTAATCCGCTCCTTAAGCTCCATTATGGCCTTGTTTGTATATGAAATGACGATGATGTCCTCGGGCGGGACCCCCATCTTGTCAACAAGATATTTTGTCTTGGCAGCCATGGTGGTGGTCTTTCCTGCTCCTGCCCCGGCAACCAGGAGACAGTAATCCTCGTCAGTAAGGACGGCTATGCGCTGGTCAAGGTCAAGCATTATGTTGCTGTCAATGTCATCAAGGATAGTATCGAAGTAGTCCTTGTATTCAGTCAGTTTTTGCTCTATGAAAATTCTGTTGTGTTCGTCAACCCTTGCTTCGATGTCTGAATATTCCTCAGTCAGTGAATAAATAATCGAAGAATCCCTGCCTTCAGAAACTTTTTCATCATTGTACAGATTGCTTTTCAGTTTATTGGCTACACTGTCATACTGCGAGGACAGCGTAAGCATCCTGCTTTCCGGAATATATTCATCTGAATCAATTGTTTTTTTTAAATCCGCCAGAAGCTTTTCTACAGGCAGGTTTTCATCCGTTGGTTCTGATGAATCCACCGGATAACCGGCCTGTATAACTTCTGCATGAAAGAACTGTGAAGGAAGTCCACAGTGCGGACAGAATTCCGCCTTGTCAGATATTTCCCTTTTGCATTCCGGACATTTCATCAGACTCATAAACATCTCTTTTGTTTGTATTCTTTGCTCTTAAATAAATATTATCACAATTTTTTAAAAAATGCTTTTTCTGACACATAAATGACAGACAGGCTGGTTATCATGCATATATAAAATTTAAAGGAGCAGAACAATGAAAAGAAAACTTATTATGATCACAGCATTGGTAGCAGTAGTGGTAATGGCAGCAGCAGGAACTGCATTTGCATACAACGGAAACGGAGCAACGGATGGTACTGCCGGAAGATTCCAGGCTAACATCGGAGACTTCGAAACAGTTGAAGAATTCCACGCAGCAGTACTTGCAGAGAAACTCGCAATCATCGATGCAAAGGTAGCAGACGGAACCATGACCCAGGAAGAGGCAGATGCCCTCGTTGAATACCTGACAGCATGTGAAGGTGAAGAAGAGTGCACCATGGATGGTGTAAACCCTGATCGTCCTGAAGAAGGATGGGGTATCTTCGGCAGAGGCACTGGCGACGGACTTGGACTTGCTGACGGCAACGGATACAAAGGCGGCAATGGAGCAAAGGGTGCAGGCACAGGCAATCAGAATGAAGCAAGGCTTGCAGACTGCGACGAAGACGGAGAACCGGTACTTGACGGCAGCGGCAGTGAAAACGGACAGGGATACAGAGGCGGAAGAAACTAATCCCAATACATAAAATCCTCCATGTTACTTAAAAGGAGCTCTCAGCGGAGCTCCTTTAAAAAGCCAAACATCCCAAGGATGATTGGTCAAAAATAGCTGAACATCCCAAGGATGATTGGTCAAAAATAGCTGAACATCCCAAGGATGATTGGCATCAGATCAGTTCTTCTTCAAAGGGTAAACATGCAGTCGGTCCAGTTTATGTAAATATCTCAGCAGTTCAGCCTTGTCGAAGGGTTTTCCATGGGACGGGTATATCATCCTGCATTCAAGGGCAATGATCCTCTTCCATGTTTCCTTATATACCACAGGATCCTCCACCCATATGGTTATATGGTGTCTGCTTGGAAAGCCATTCATGGCAGCATCCCCACATACTAAAATACTGTCACCAAGCAGGATTCCGATGGAGTCTTCTGTATGCCCGGGCAGTTCAACTATTTTGGCAGATATCATTTTCTCTATTTCCGATTTCGTTTCTTTGTCTGCCAAAAGATATCTGTCAGGAATGTCTGTTGCCGGATAAAGATGTTCTCCTTTGCCAAGCAAACTCATGAATCTGCAAAATATCAGTGCCATCATACCCGTACATCCCCCTTCAAATGAGTTTTGACCGGTTTTCAGCCTGTCTGCTGCTGCAGGGTGCATGATGACCTTCGCATCAGTCTTCTGGAGCAAATCTTTAAGGAATCCCGCGTGGTCGTCATGGGCATGGGTGAGGAAAATGTATTTGATCTTGTCCAGTTCAATTGACTTCTTTTTCAATTGAATCTCAAAACTTTTCAGTTTACCTGGGTATCCTGTGTCAACCAAAGCATAACCGTTTCTGATTTCAATCAAATATACATTGGCTATCCTGTTCCCCAGATTCAGTATCCTCTCCTCCGGTGGTTTTTTGACAATATAAATCTCATTGATTTTTTCAGAAATAACGGTATCCAGCTTCGCAACTTCATTTATATATGATTCAAATCCGTCAAAGGATTCAAGAGACCGGCCCAGAAGAATGGATTCCAGATTCTTTCTCATGATATGGGCAAACATCAGCCGTTCTTCATCTCGGACGGATTTTATAAGCCAGAGGGTGTCGACAAGGCTGTCAATCACTTCATCCCTGGTAAAGGGTTTGTCATGACCGGTCAGTTTTGATTCCTGCAGAATTTCAGGTTCATTTCCCTCACTCAGAGCCCGTTTGATTACTTCCTTCGAATGCCCTATTACGCACTGATTTCCATCGCATGTACCACAATGCTTCTTCCCAAGACAAATATTCCCTAGGTCCTCTTCCATATGGCGGTAGTATTCATGAAGTTTTTTGGATTTTGCAATGAATTCTGATTGTATTCCAAGTTTCCTGAGGCGAATAAGATTATAAACCATCCATCCTGTTATAGCAGAAAGAACAACAATCCCAGGGATTGTTGCATACCATACCAGGAATTGCTTCGGAACTGTTTGAAAAAGTTTCTGAAGTCCAAAGAACATGAAAACAGATGCTGCAAGCAGTTTGATAGCGATTTCAGGAATTCTGTCACCAAGCTTTTTACCAATGAAGATTCCAAGTGCACCGGTTGCTATCATACCCGAGACTGTTCCTGCAAGTATCATCAGAGGGTATGCTGAATCAGCCGCCAGTGTAATGGCAGTCAGCTGGGTCTTGTCTCCCAGTTCCCCAAGGAAAAATGCAAGCGAAACCGTTGCAATGGGGCCGAACTTTATCCTCGGCTCCTCATCGCCTTCATCCTTGTCAGGCTTAAGGGTCCATAATGCAAATCCAACAAAGGCAGCACCTGCAATCATCTGTACGGTGTTGATAGGAACCACCTGCGACAGATAGCTGCCCAGTGCAACAGCCAGTCCATGGTTAAGAAAAGCCCCGAGTCCAATACCGACAAGAACCTTTCCCACAGGAAACCTTGTTGCGAATGCCATGGCAAGAATCTGGGTCTTATCCCCCATTTCTGCTACAAATATCAGCATGAAAGCCCTGATGATTTCAGAAATCATGTAATGTCCACCTTTAATAATAATTCTGCAAACCGGGCAATGGTGTATATCCTTGCAGATGGTCTGTCTCATTTATGGCCTTCTGCAATGAAAAAGACTTCGGGATTGCCGGACAATGTGTCCGATAATCCAAAAGTCTCGCTTCTTCGATAAACATCAAAGCTGATAAGACCAGGATTTCTCCAGTATGTTGATCTTATCTTGGTTTCCCACAGCTACTCCCTTTTAGAGCAATGCTATTCTACCAATCCCGGTAATCAATGTCAATCAATCGTACAAACATAATTCCGCCAAAGATCCCAAGGATGATTGGCTAAAAAACGCCGAAGATCCCAAGGATGATTGGTCAAAAAACGCCAAAGATCCCAAGGATGATTGGTCAAAAAACGCCAAAGATCCCAAGGACGATTGGCTGGGTTATTGGCTTACAACCAGGTATTTTCTTTCATTTATGTTTATGGTGTAATCAACCTTGATTTTCTTTCCTTCAGCCAGATACACTGAACAGTAGGCTTCATCATCTTCGAATTTCCTTATCTGGTATTTTGTTTTATCAGGATCGGTGTAGTCTACTACATCAAAGGGGAATTTCCCGTGTATTTCCCTCAGCTCCTGCAAAGTGTGGATATCCGGTTCCGGTTCGGGAATAATGTTGAGTTCATGCAGCTTCTTCTCTATTGTGTCAGGCAGGCTGTCACGCATGAAATCCTTTATTTTCTCCAGATAATCATCTTGCTGCATACCGATGAGCTTTGACAATTCGGGTAACAGGGTTGCCCCTGTTATCTCCACCTTAGCCATTGGTGCCGGTGCCTCCAGTTTGATATTGGATATTTCATCCATGATTTCCTTTTTGAATGCATTGAACTTAACTTCAAGATTCCTGCTGATTTCCTCTTCCCTTTCCCTGTTTTTTTCCTCAGCCTTTGCAAGTCTCTTCTTTTCCCTCTCCAGCATTATCGTGATAACTTCACGTACAATCTCAGGTCTGAAATCCTGTTCTGAATAAACCCTGCCTTCCATTGACTCGTTCAGTCGTTCTGCAGACCTTCTTGCTATCTTATCAACAAGGTCATCACTCAGAAGGACTTCCTTCATTTCCCTGTCACTGATTTCAATTCTTTCATTGAGGCTCTTTGCCGCCTTGCCTACTATCTCATCAATAAGGGTTTCCTCGACATCAATGTGGGTATGGAATGAAATATCAGACCGTTCATCTGCAATCTTCCTTAGCTGGGTCAGTTGTTTCTCTGTTTCCTTTGCATACTCCTTTGTTCCATCGGAAAATTCCTTTATTGAAAGCCTCATCTCACGCAGGGTCTTGCGATAATCGGAAACCTGGTTGGACAAAGCGACTACATCCGCCTTGTTCCTGTCAAAAATAGCATTAACCTTCTTGATTGTATCTGCAAACTTCCTGTCCATCTCATCGGGGTCTATTTTTTCAGCAAGGGCTGAGAACTTGTCCATCGCCTTGGTTATTTCGCCGAATTTTTCAACATTGTCCCTGAAACTCTTAAGGTTTTCATCTGATTTGGATAGTATTTCACGGGAATCGGCTATTCCGGCATTTATATCAACAAGTCTCCTTGAAAGTTCAGGCATGGAATCTGAAAGGAGCTTCAGGTTGCCGGCACTCTTATTGATTGAATCAACAGCTTCCTCTGCCAGTATACCCTTACTCCTTGCCTCTTCAATTGACGTCTCCAGGTCCATGAATTTCCTGGACAGTTTCTTGTATTCCCGGGAAAATTCCGAGGCTGCCCTGGCACAGCTGTCAAGGCTTTCCAATACTTCTGCAAACCCTTCATTTCTATTATCTTCAGTCATCTCTTCCTCCTGTAAATTCCCTGATGGATCCGGTAATTTTTTGCAGTTCATTCCTTGTACTTTCTATGTAAGGTATTACAAATATCTCCTTCAGCCTGTCCCTGTCACGCTTTTCGGTTTCATCATCAAGATAAAATTCCAAAAGTGCCTTGCTTCCGTAACGCTCTTCAAGTTCACCTGCTGAAACACTGCCCCTTCTGAGATATCCTCTTATCCATATCTTTATATTGCCGGCTTTTTCAGCATAAAAACCTGCAAGTTCATTTTCTCCCAGGTCAAGGAGACGTGAAGCCGCCCTGCCATCATCAATGATCCCGGATTCCAGTTCATGGAGTATCCGGCACCTTGCAGAAGCTTTTTGGTTGCCTGCGTTTTCATAATACATGGCAGCTTTTTCATATCCGCGTGTTCCCTCAAGCCTGGCAGCGGCGATATTCCAGTCCTCACTGGTACTGAATGATTCCGGCAGGCCAATTGCGGCCCCGCTGTAGCTTTCAACCTTATGTGTCTTTTCAAACAGCTGCTGCAGCTGGCTTATTCCATACAGACTGCGTTCCTCACAAAAGCAAAGGGTTTCCCTGGCCCTTGTTGCAGCCACATACAATGTATTGAAATAGTAACGGTGGCGTCCTGAATGACGGGCATTCCCGTCAAAGATTTCCTTCCAGTGCAAACTATGGCTGCCAATCAGATTCAGACAGAACACATATTCAAATTCAAGTCCCTTTATCTCCTCTACGGTGAAAATGTTCGCAGTACTATAGCCGGGTCCCAGCATAGCCTCAGCCCTGCGTCTTTCCTCCTCATCGGCGACAGCTATGGCAGCCCGGGCATTCCTTGATACATCCCTGAGTGCCATCTCAATGTTTCTTTCTTCATAATCCAGCAGAAACGGCGCAAAACTTCTCCATACGGAATCCTCCCTGAGTTCGCTCTCAATCTTTCTGCTTCCAATAAAGCTTCTGCGAAGACCGGACAACTCATTTGTAAAATCGACTATCTGTCCCTGGCTCCTGTGGTTTACATCAAGGTAATCCGCCCTGAGTCTGACAGAGTACAGCCCGTCCAGTCTGGTCGGGTTGAATGAATTGGGTTGAAGCACCTGGTGCACATCCCCGCTGAAAACCACATTGCCTTTGTTTTCAAGCAAAGATACAAGCGCCTTGATCTGAATTTCCGGCAGGTCCTGCACCTCATCAATGACCATGAAATCATAGGTATTTCTGAACCCTCCCCTTAGTACAGCCAGTGCCAGGTCGTTGTCATCCATATACCCCTCATCATGCAGCCACTTTTGATAGTCGATAGCTATATTGTAGATGAAGTCCTTTTCCTTTGGCGTGAACCTTGAAATATCCGAGTCCATTCCAAGATACTCATACCTGCTGACCAGTTCGTCCTCATAGGCCCTGTTCAGATGGTTTTCCCGGATACTGTTGATATCCTTGATATATAAAGCCTTGTCCGCTGGATTTTTCTCTGATGACAGCACTTCCTTTAAGAGATCATCAAAATATGTATTGTAATACTTTCCGGGTACAAGCGTCCTCCTGTCGTCGGAACAGTAGTTTATCGCGCCTTTGTCCAATAGATAATTCCTGGTGTTTTCGCTGATGAGTGTCATGTCAAATGGGATATTTCTTTCCCAGCTGTCCCCCGCATAGCCCTTGATGCTTCCCCTGATCTCGGTCCAAAGGTCAATCGCAGGTATTTCTCCCTCGTCACCGTATTCATATGAATACCAGTTCTTGAATCTATGGTAGGAAATACCCTGCCCGCTGGTCTCCAGAAGTCTTGAAAACAGCCCGTGGACTGTCTGGAAATTATCAAAAGAAGCAGCATCGTCAATATTTCCATAGATCAGCGCAGCCGTGTCCTTCAGATGCTCAGTCAGTGTTATATAGATGGTCCTGCTTCCCGGATATGTCATATTGATATTGGCAAGCCTGTGCAGGGCTACCAGGGTCTTTCCATTGCCCGCTCCACCCGATATGAATGCAGGAAGATTACCCATTGAGATTTCATATTGCCTGTTTGTAAGCCTGACGGACTTCCTCACTTCCTCGAATTCCTTCTGGCCAGCAGGCTTTATTCTGTAGAAGTTCCTGTGGTTTATGTCCTTGCTGATGCTCTCTGCATCAATGCCCTGCCTGTCATGGGTGGAATAGGCCAGTAAGAAGACATCGGATGCCTCGGATTCCCTTGCTCCGCTTAAATGCTTGCCCTGCTTCCAGATGAATCTGCTTCCATCCGGACCGTTGAATTTTCGGACATTGTCAACGGAACGCATGGGTTTGTCATTGTACTTCCTGAGAACTTCATGCCGGTCCTTTTCCATGAGCAAGCCGGCTGCCTCCTCAAGAAGCTTCAGTACTTCTCCCTTTTTGCCCGCGGGAATCTTTTTGATTATTTTATCGTTGCAATACAGCTTCATCCGTCATCAATTCCAAATAATTCATTCTCCCTATATTATGCCACAACCAAGGCCATGCCATAGCCCCAATAATTTCATACCCGTTATTTTGCATCTGTTTTGACTATTTCACCACGGATTCAAGCTTTTCCCATATCCTTACCATCGCAAGGGTATCAAGCCTGCAGTAGTCCAGAAGGTTTCTTCTTGTCTTTTCTCGCAGTTCGGGCTCAATTTCCGTCAGCGAAAGATACGCATTTGATGCTTCATTTCCATTATGAACACCTTCAAGGTTGTCATATGAAAGGCTCTCATCATACGGAAACAGTGCAGGAAGGACGCTCTTTATGGAACTTCTTCCCTTCATTGCATCAGTATAATAGAATCTTTTTCTAAATGGTATGATCAAATCATGAATGTTTCCCTTGATTTCAAGGAGTTTATCTGAATACTTGGGAAAAGTTTCAGCAAGATTTCCTATCACCTTATTCTCAAATGCCATGTGGTAAGCCAGTATACATGCATCGCCGGGAATGCTTTCAATAAGCTGCAGGGCAAGCTGTTCCCTTGGATCAGTACCCTCCGGCGCAAGGTACTCCACATGGCAAAGCTCCTCACCCTTTGCAGGAATATAGTGGAGTGAGAACTGGGTCGGAATCTGCTCGTAGGGAGATGTTCCGTCATATAAGGGAACAGCCGGATTGATGGTTTCAAAATCAAGGAAATACAATGGATAGTACAGCGTATCCAAAAAGTCTCTTATATTTTCCTTCTCCAGGACAGGTCCACTCCCTGCTGCTTCAATCTGCTGCATCAGGCTCTGCTTCAATTGTATTCCCGAAGCCAGTATGTCGTTGAAATATACAAGGCCCTTCCTGTAGAGTTCATATTTTAGCTTCTGCTGGATTCCCGCCAGTTCAAACACGGAATGTTCCTTGATATGGCTGAAACAATGTCCCATGAATTCGCACTGATACGGCGTTTCACACTGTTCGTCTATCTCTATATCCGGAGCACCATTCATTATGTAAACATCATTAATATCGGGAATTGCCTCCAGGATTTCTGCTTTGATTTCCTTTATGACATCGGTTACATCATTGTGAAGAAACAACTCCTCCGGTTCCAGGTTCCCCTGTCTTATATATCCTGTATTGATGTGTGTCACAAAAACCCTGCTGACCTTTATATTGCATTCGCTCAGCACCAGATACTGGAATGCAGCATCAGGCAGATATACATCCTTCAGTGAACCCGAACTCTTGACTTCATATATTTCATAGCCGTCATCTCTTCTGACAAGAATGTCGCAGATTGCAATAAGGTCTTCCGTTGCAAAGGCGGCCTCATATAACACAGGTGTTCCTTTTTTGATATGCTCTGCGGTTTCTTCGAGCATCCTTTCGAAATCCAGCCTGCCATCCTTCCTGTATTCAAGGAGAACTCCTCCAGGAAAAAGGTCCCTTGCCGTCTCTCCGACCCGGATTCCATTTGTAAAAACAGTCATGTCCCGTTCATCGGCCAGTTCCGGCTTATTGATACTTAGCCAATATCGTTTGGGGCACTGCATATACTGTAGAAACCGTGATTTTGAAATTCGCATACTGACACCTTTACAATAGTCTTGCTGACTTGAAATATATCATATCTATCTATGCTGCAGGCGACTGTATCCTTCCAAGGGTTTTAGGCATATCAATCAGCGAATCCCAGAGGATCAAGGATATCAACAACCACATCATCTTCATAATCGAAGGAAACCAGTGTTTCAAAGGGTCTGGGCTCCATATCCATTTCATCAATGAACCTGTACATGATAGTTAGTACATTTGTTTCTTCGATTTTTGTATAAAAGACTGCCCCCGCTCCTGCATAGAAAGTATAGAATAGATATTCAGCCTCAGCGGGTATCTGCCATGCCTCCCTGTCAGAAACTTCATAGATGCTGCCTATAGTCTTATATATCATTGTCTTCCTTGGCACATTGCTATCTTCAATCAGAAAGATTTCAAGATACGGGAACTGGTAGTCGTTGTCTGAGTCGATTGTAAATTCCCATGATATGGTTACAGTTTCCGGATCCGGCTTAGCAGTCGGCACTACAACCGGAGTTGTAATCGCAGGCTCATTGCTCACTTTTGCATCGTTTGTGCTGATATCCGTTTCCTGCACGCCCATGGCACAAGAAGATAGAAAGATTGCAAGGAATATTATTGTTGATAAAACCAATATACCGGATCTTGTATTTCTAATCATAGCATCCCATCCATTTCAATAGATGGATTATATCACAGATAGTATCTTATCAACTCCATGGAGCCATCAGCATTTGATGTTGACATCATGATTTTTGTATCATTGTCCATATTCTTTTTCAAGGCACAAATTACTTCTTCATCAGTACATCCTGAATCAATTTCATTCTTTATATCCTCAGAATATATATCTATGTATCTTAGATTCAATGCTGATGCCGCCTGCTTCTTCTGCATGACCAGTTCCCTGACTCTCTCCTCAAGGCACTCACCATCCGTCTTTTGTCCCCTTTCAATCTGCTTTTGGATTGAAGCCTCCATCAGCTCTATATCCCTTCGTTTAAGCGGCACCTTGTCAAGTCCTCTTTTAAGCCACAACCCGCTGTTCCTGATCTCGTACTCAGGACTGTATTTGCCGAACCACTCCTTTGAGGGCCTGAATTCCGGGTCCTGATTGAGGGTTGCAATAAGGCCCTCCTCAATCCTTAGCCTGTCAAACCATGAATCCACCTCTACGCATGAGAAGGTTACATGATGTCTCAGGAACAGGCTTATTCTCTTTTCGATGCCGTTTTCCTTTACTTCATCTATAAGGTCTGCGTAACGCTGCCTGGCTTCAGGCGTACCTGTATCCATATCCCATATTTTCAAATACGGGTCATTTTCCTTGTTTAGGATTGCACGTCCTATGTTCTTTCTGAAAATGCTCCAGTTCTTGTCTTCCCTTATGAAATGTGTCTCAAGCCTGCTCTTAAGATTGCCGTCACCTCTGTGGGTTCCCACACGTATAATTCTCTTATATCCCCTGAACTGTTCGCCTTTTTCAAACATCACATAAACACCGTTTGAGAACGGAATGTCCCCTATATGGTCCCATGTATATTCAGGTGCAGCATCAAACAGTCTGTGTACATTACCGGGAGAAATGATTTCAAGCTCCTCCTCCTCCAACCTCTTCAGTCTTTGACATTTTTCATCATCTGGAACATTCTCCAGGGGAAACCTTACTTTCCTTAGCTCTCCTGTAAGATATTCAAAGTATTCCTTCCCTGCAAAAATGAGAAATTCATCTTCCTCGGGGCTGCAGCTTCTTGAAAGTTTGTCTATTACGTTGACAGCCCAGAGCCTCTTTTCATATGGAGGTTTCAAAGCCATGTTTTCTGTAATCGGGTCGATTTCATCATCACATTCCATAAGCCCGTATTTGGACGAGAGCACGAAAACCCTGTCGGCAACAAGACTTGCATAGGAATATGCAGCTTTGAACTCCCTGCATGCCGAAAACATATCAATAACTGAACTTCTCTTATTCAGCTTTTCTTTGGTGCACGATAAAAGCGCAACTAACATATCATCCCTCTATTCTCTATATCTGTTTAAATCCTCTTTAGTTGAAGGAGTATACCCCGGTTCTCCCTAGTCTGCGGGAATAATTGTTCTCTTTGAAAGTAAACAAGTTGAGAAACTCTTGAAAACAATCGCATTACTGACCATATTTTAACATTTTTCAAAGTTGGAGGTCAACTGATAAATATTCATTTGTATATTTTTTCAATTGGATGGATTTTACAGTTTTTAACATTTGATAATTTTTCAAAATATGATATAATTTATTCAAAATACAGATGTTGAGGGGCATCATTATGAAAATTAATTTAAACACAAGAGTAGCAATGCTTGTTGATTTCATGTATGTAATGGAATCGGCGGTACAGGGCAAGACCTGTTATGAAAACGGTCTTTCAGGACTTGAACCTTCTTCAGAAGTGTGCAAGGTGTTCGAGTCTATAATGAATGATTATAAATGGGACCTTCTGGGTCTCAAGTTATTGTTCAAGCCAGCGGGAGAAAAATCAGGATATGTTTCAGGTGCATACCGCACAAAAATGTATTCAATCGGAACCGTAGGTAACCTCATTAACCAGGTATTGGCTGATCCGCATGTTCTCATCGCACAGCTGTATGAATACTTCAGCGGTAAGCCCATTCATCCTGAAACCATGACAGGACAGGAACTGCGTTCAAGGATCTCAAAACTGAATATTCCCGATGACGTAAAGGAAGAATTCATTGTTTATACTAGAAGGCCAATGGGAATTGCAAGTGCACTCAAGAAATTCATGAACAAGATCAGACGCAGGATAAAGACTGCATATGCAGAAAATGTGGATGTCATCAGGAATTCTTCAAAAGTAGTGGGTATTAACATCAGGCATGAAGGTTCCGACTTCCTGGAAGTACCTCTTGCGGTTCTTCCTGAAGAAGAAAGAAACATTGAACCCAGGACATCCATTACTATAACTTTCCTGAATGAGTTCGCAATTGAGAAGATTCCACAGGAAGACTCGACCCTTGTAGTTCTTGGCTGCCGTTATCTTGAAGCTGTCAGGGCACTGGGTGTTGATTATTCACGCAAGGCCATGGAGAGATTCCTGAAGGCATTCTCTGAGGAAAACCGTCTTGCCATGATCCGTATGATAACCAAGACACCGATGTTCGTAGGCGAACTGTCTGAACTTACAGGACTTGCAGTCTCAACCACATCCTATCATCTCGATATGCTTATGGCTGCCGGTATTCTGGACCACAGCATTGACAACAAAAAGGCATACTACACAATGAAATCTGAATATGTTGCTGACATGTTCCTAAAGATTTCAGAGGTTTTCCGTAACGAAACGTTCTGATGTTTAAGTTAACAGTTTTAAAGGGGGTATATCCCCCTTTTTTTATTGTATGTCTCTGGTTAGTACCCATCACTGAGGCTGCAGTCAGGGAATACCATAATATTTTTCTAAATAATGTCTTGTTTACACTATATAATTGATAAGGGAGGATGTCATGGAGGAATATTTACTAAAGGTTATCAACAATCAGAATCTGCCGGAATTCATCAATGGCAGAATAACCAGACTAGAGGGGCTGGATAATTTCAAGCCTCACATCGGTCTTCTGCCCAATGGTGAAATAGTCATGTTTGTTGCCCATGGTCATGCTGAAGAAAGAATAACAGTCGGGAATGCCCGTAATTCCCCGCGGGCCCTTGGTTCACATGTTGTCATGTACAGATCTTCAGACGGCGGAGCCTCCTGGGGATGGGGTCATCACGTAAGGGAGATGATCGGAGGCCATGAACCTTCTGTTTCAGTGATTGATGGAATTCTATTCGTGCTCTGTCATTTCCAGGGAGGCGGTGGATATCCTGATTCCTATGCTGAAAGGGATTACTCTTACTCTGTTCTATTCAGATCCGATGACAATGGCAGCACTTTTACCAAACAGTATATAGACAGGGATTTTACGGGCACCGGACCAACAGAAAACCTTTATATCAGCAGAAATGTAATCAAACTGGGTGATGGGCGACTTCTTTTTGGAATAGTTGCAGGAAACAGGCACATATCATGCTATTCATCAGACTCAGGAAAGACATGGTTCTGCATGGAAGCAGCTGTTCCCGGTTGCAGATATGAAAATGCTGAACGTTCATTCTATACTGAAGCTCTTTTCTTCCATACAAACTCCGGCAAACTCATGATGATGTCACGTGTGGATTATGACTATGCAGTCTTTGATATACCTGTTCCCTATCTCCCGATATCAGGAGGCAGGACCAAACTGGATAATTTTGACGGTGAGGTTCTCTTTGAATCTTTGGACAATGGTCTTACATGGAATCCTGTCCGTGCGCTGGGATTCCCATCTTTAATGTATCCATCAATAGTCAACCTTGAATCCGGCAGAATGCTGTTTACTTATACAGTAAGAGAAATTCCGCCTGAAGGAACTGGATGCATACATCCGAAGGTTGGAGTTCAGGCTGTTACCATAAGTGAACATAGTGATGGTACCTTTGATGTGGATCTAAGCAAGGATGTAATAGTCATTGATGACTCTACCCCCGATTCCATGAGAAATGCCGGGTGCTTCGGTAACACAATAATGCTCCCGGGCGGTGATTTTCTTACACCGTTCTCATATCCTGTAATTGACCCTGAAATCCTTACTTTGGCTGACAACAAGGAGTACCTGAAGGAATCTGTCTTCAATCATTATGCAAAAGCACAGTATACTTACAAATACAGGTACAATGACTTTCTGACGGATGACCCCGCACTGACGGAACTTTATCTCAGAAGAAGTTTCTCGGCTTTGTTTCTTTACGGCAGATGCATGAACAAAGGCGGTATAGCAACAGCTGTTGTCAGATGGCGGCTTTAAGCCCAATGTCCTGGTTTTCACCTGCAATATTGAAATCCGTTGAAACATGGACTCCCGGAAACAGCACATACTTCCTGTCCTGATATCTTTTCATTGCCTCAGTGATGGCCTCCAGCTCATTGACTGCCTCTATGCATATTTCCCTTTCCATGGTTTCCGTAATCTTTATATTATATGATGACATGAAACTACCTCCTAATCTTGATGATACTACTATATATGGTTTTTTGTGCCATTTTTGGTACTTTAATGCATATCATCTGTTACTTAAGCCTTTTGTACAGGAATATAGTAGTCCATTATTACATTACCGGCAGCGTCTCTCTCGGTAAATCTCGGACAGTTGTAAAGTTCCATTGACCATCCGGATTTTTCATTGAAAATGTATCCCATGGTTCTGAGAGCTTTATCCGTAAGACTATGTGCATTCATGAAGACATCCTTGTCCTGTCCTTTGATCCATCCTATGGCAACCTTCACAGGTTCCAGGTCATCGAACTGATATCCTTTTGGAACAGGAAAATCCGGTTGAACAAGCATTCCGCATGTATATGAATTCATTGTCATGTATCCTACATATGAAGGATCATGTATCCTGTCTGGATTCTCTTCTATCTTCGCGAATGTTCCGTCTTTGAAACATTTGTCCCAGAAAGCCGGAATCGGGTTATTCTCCCCTATTTTCTGCCAGTCCACGCCGATGGTCTTTCCGACCACCCTCAGCTTCGGTAGATCCTTGATGAAGAATTCGATTAATTCTGCCATATTCTGCCTCCTCTGGTTTATGGTTATATAATATCGAACATCT
>DAINQB010000039.1:0-5386 GCA_036743175.1 Bacillota bacterium
GTGGTAATTCCGGGGATTGATCTGCCGTTCAATCCAAATGTTGGAATAGATTTTGATGAAACAAAGCTCAGGACAATATATCTTGCAGGCGGCTGTTTCTGGGGACTGGAAGCATACATGGCAAGGGTTCCGGGCGTTGCTGATTCCGTATCAGGATATGCAAACGGTACAACGGAAAATCCAAGTTATGAGGATGTAGTCTATAGAAGTACAGGACATGCAGAAACGGTTGAAGTAAAATACGACCCTGATATGATAAGCCTTGATGAAATACTGAATTACTTCTTCAGGGTTATAAACCCAACAAGCTACAACCAACAGGGACCGGATATCGGAAGCCAGTACAGGACAGGAATCTATTACACTGATGAGGCTGACCTGCCGGTGATTGAAGAAGCGGTTGCGTTGGAGCAGGAAGACCATTTTGACGAAATAAGGACCGAGGTACTGCCCCTTGTACACTTCTTCAAGGCAGAGGAGTATCATCAGGACTATCTGGAAAAGACACCAAACGGGTACTGTCACATCAACCTGGATAAACTGTATGATGAAGACTATGTTATTGTTGATCCTGATAAATACACAAGACCAAGCGACATAGAAAGAAAAGCAATGCTTACTGACCAGCAGTATGAAGTAACCCAGATGGATGCAACGGAATTTGCATTCGACAATGAATACTATGACAATCACGAACCCGGCCTTTATGTGGATGTTGTTACAGGAGAACCACTCTTCAGCTCAAAGGACAAGTACGATTCGGGCTGCGGATGGCCGAGTTTTGTAAAACCAATTGACATAGAATCAATCATTTTCCTGCAGGATGAAAGTTATGGAATGATTCGTACTGAAGTAAGAAGCAGGGTAGGAGACTCGCATCTTGGGCATGTATTCACTGACGGGCCAAAGGACAGAGGCGGACTCAGGTACTGCATAAACAGTGCATCCCTCAGGTTCATACATCTGGACGATATGGTTGAAGAAGGTTATGGATTTTTCCTTCCCGTTGTGCTTGACTGAGAAAAAAGGGTAGAATTAATACATCAGAACAAGGCAGGTAGTGATGTATAAGCTGTTGATAGTGGAAGACGAGCCACTGATCAGAAAAGGAATATCAAAACTCATAGATCATGAGGAACTTGCCGTCGGCAGTGTGTTTGAAGCAGCCGACGGCATTTTTGCGCTTAAAATTGTCAAAAGTGAAAAACCGGATATAGTACTTACGGACATAAACATGCCGGGGATGGACGGCCTTGAATTTGCAAAAAAGGCCAGGGAACTGAATCCCGCAATCAAAATTGCAGTAATAACTGGATACGACTATTTCGACTATGCTGTAACAGCTCTTAAAACAGGTGTTGATGACTATGTGCTTAAACCTGTGTCCAGGGAGGATATAACAAATATCATAAAAAAATTGATAACAAGGATCAAGGCTGAAAGAGTTGAATCAGAGGTAAGGAAGACATACGAGAGGCTGGCTGAAATAAAGAATCCTGATGATGAGGGTACGGATTATAGGAAAGAAATCAGAGCAGTGATGGACAAAAGATTCAATGAACCTGAATTTTCCCTCAAGGAGCTGGCAAAGGAAGTTGCCCTGAGCCCAGGGTACTTAAGCACCTTGTTCAAGGATATTTTCGGCATTACCTTCCATGATTATCTTACGGCAGAAAGACTGGAAAGAGCTAAAATACTATTGCTTTCAACAGGACTGAAGAATTATGAAGTAGCAGAGCAGGTGGGATTTCCTGACCCCAATTATTTTTCAACAGCGTTTAAGAAAAGGTTCGGGATGTCGCCAAGTCATTATCGATCATCTGCAGGCGGTGATAAGTGAAACGAAGAAGATCTCTCAGCATGAAAACCCAGTTCATCCTGTATTTTCTCATAACCGCAGGATTGATTCTCATTGCTGCCGGAAGTTTAATGTATGCAAACTTCTCCTCACTTCTCGAGGATGAGATTCTGAATTCCACCAGAACGGGTATAGATTCCAGCGGCAGGCAGCTGGAGCTTTACATTCAGAGAGTCAAGGACATATCGGATCTGCTGGCAGGTAACTCAAATACATGCAGTTACTTTGAACACGGTCACGATTCCCATGTCCCCGGACCGGATGATTTCAATGATATTAAAAGTATGATTGATACGGCCGTATCCGGAAGCAGCGGTATTGAAACCATCATAATGGTGGGCCATGACGGCAAGGTAATATCAAGTGACCCTTCAATAGACATGGAGCTTTCCGATGACATGATGCAGACCGAGTGGTATATGGATGCGCTGAGCAATAATATGCCGGTTCTGACTTCAGCCAGGATGCAGGAATTCTCAATGGACAAGGATGAGTGGGTATTGTCCCTAAGCCGGGAAATCGTGGGGGACTGTGAAGAAAACATAGGTGTTCTTCTCATAGATTTCAATTACTCTGAAATTGAGATGATTCTGGAGGAACTTGATCTTGGTTCAAGGGGATATAGTTTCATATTGAATGGAAACAATGAGGTAGTATACCATCCCGACACCCGGTTTTTCGAGGATGATGAACGACGCCTGAGCCTGGTTGAAATGTCTGAAATGAGCAACAATACAATGGAACAGGGAAAGCTTATACACAAATACGAAATTGAAGGAACGGACTGGACGCTGGTAGGCATTGCAAGCCTTGACAGTATTAAGGTCATCAGGCAGGACATGGTTGTATTGTTATGGATAATTGGTTCTGCCTTGCTGCTGATTGCTCTTGGAAGCGGTGTGATTTTTTCAAGGAAGGTGGCATCACCACTTTCAGAATTGGAAAAGGCCATGTCTGAGGTTGAAACGGGCAAGCTGGAACAGGACATCGATATCAGGGGAAGTCTTGAGACCGAGAGCATTGCAGGCCATTATGTCAGTATGATAAAACGCATACGGGAACTGATGGATGAAATTACAAAGAAGGAAAAGTATCTCAGAACAAGTGAACTGAATGTTCTTCAGAACCAGATAAATCCCCATTTCTTGTATAACACACTTGATACGATTATCTGGGCTGCAGAATTCCAGGACAGCAAAAAGGTTATTTCCATCACAAAGGCCCTGGCAAGGTTTTTCAGGCTTTCACTGAGAGGTGGAAGTGAACTGACAACAGTAGAAGATGAGCTTGACCATGTAAGGCAATACCTTATCATACAAAAACAAAGGTATGAGGATAAACTGGATTATGAAATAACAGCAGATGACGGAATTTGTGATGTGCAGATTCCCAAACTGATACTTCAACCGATAGTGGAAAATGCGATATATCATGGAATCCGTCCCAAGGAGGGAAGGGGATTCATCAGGATACATGCAGCAGGCGAGGAGGACGGCCTGGTCTTCACAATAACTGATAACGGAGTCGGATATAAACCTGGCTCAGTAGAAGCCACTGATAATAATGGCAGCGGGGTAGGCATAAAGAATGTCGACCAAAGAATAAAACTATACTATGGCAATGAATATGGTGTAAAAATTTCGGCAGATAAAAACCAGGGCACAGAAGTCAAGGTCATCCTGGGCCCCGGTCTAGTATAGGTTCAGGAACTAGTCTTTCGGCAGCAGTTTGATGCCATCAATAATTTCAAAAATTGGTGTCTCATCGGGATATTCACCACGAATAAAGAAGATGAATGACATGTAATATCCGTCTATTGGCACCATGAATGAAATAATACCTTTCTGATTTTCGATGTCATAGGATGAATAATAAGAGTAATCCGGATTCTTTCCTTCAGTGGTTGTTACTTCTGTCACTGGATTCTTTTCTCTCCATTCACCCCTGTATTCAGTTACGGCATCGCTGACTGACTCGTTCCGGAACATTGTCTCGAGATATACTCCGGCGGTTTCATATTTCCTGGCCTCCGGGAACTTCTGGTAATATGAGGTAACAAGCAGATAAATCATGCCTTCGCTGTCCTTGCTTTCAAAGATGATGGATTTTGCACTCATACGGTATGCACCGGGGTTTTCAATGAAGTTTGGATCAGTGTTCCTTACCGCACTGGTATAGATTCCGGTATCAGGCAAGGGAAAAGAGAAACCGATTTCCTCATTCACATACATACCGTCACGGATCTCACCGGCGTTGTACGGAATACTCATTTCTTCAGCAAATTCCACATAGGACATACGGCAGGAAGTAAGGCTGAGGCAACAGACACAGACAAGGCAGAGCATAAACACTTTTTTCATAGGATTCACCCTTTAATCAAATATAATTGACCCCTTTTTAGAATCGAAAATCAATTCCGAGATGAATCATACAAGGAAAATATTACCATGTCAATATAGTAAAGAAACCCCTTGGAAATATTTATCCAAGGGGATGAAATTAATTCTAAAAGCGCTTTATTCTAGTATATTCCATTGGTAGCATTGAATGCCATCTGAACCTTTTTATGAAGCTCATTCATCATTTCAGAATCGAATTTAAGCACTTTCCTGTCGTATGTAAAAAATCCGTTGGTTTCAATTTCAACATCACTCAGCTGTGTATATATCACTCCGCACAGACCTTCTTTGATCAGCGGAATAACCTGTTCTTCAATCAGTTCCTTGTACGCCGAATTCAATTCAGCACAGGTCTTGTAATACTGATAACCAAATGAATCGTCATTCCTCCACAAATGTTCCGTGTCAATGAAATTATATCCACCGTATTCGCTTATAAGATAAGCCCGTTTGTCATCCGCAGGAGGAGATTTAAGTTTCTTTTTATAGGTGTGCACACTTCTGAAATCCCCGCATCCCTGGTCGTACCAGCCTGATGCATGGTCCACAGGCCTTGATGGGTCAAGTTTCTTTGTCAAATCATAGATGCGTACTGAATCATACTGACCCCAGGCTTCATTGAAGGGACACCATATGGCAATGGAAGGGTGGTTATGAAGATGGGAAACCATTTCCGTGAGTTCTGATTCAAACATATTCCTGGATTCAGCGGTATCCCTGAGGGCTGCAATATATGCTATATCAACATTGTCACGCTGTGTTTCGTCATAAGCAATACCCATTTCATCCCTTAGATATCCGGTCATCTCACGACCACCGCTTGGCATGTCCTGTATTACAAGAAGACCCAGCCTGTCGGCATGATAGTACCATCTCCTGGATTCAACCTTTATATGCTTTCTGATGGTATTGAACCCCAGGTCCTTCATTGACTGAAGGTCAAAGACAATGGCTTCATCACTGGGTTGGGTCATCCCGCTTTCCGGCCAGTATCCCTGGTCCAGTGGCCCGTTCATGAAATACGGCCTTCCATTCAACGTAAATGTGCAACAATCCCTGGGATTGTTGTTCAATGAAAAAGTGCGAAGGCCGAAATAGGATGTGATTTCATCGGAGGAAGTTGCAATCC
>DAINQB010000039.1:5486-24396 GCA_036743175.1 Bacillota bacterium
GAAAAAGTGCGAAGGCCGAAATAGGATGTGATTTCATCGGAGGAAGTTGCAATCCTTGCATCATAAAGAAATGGATTTTCAGGTGTCCATAGTACCGGGTCTTTTATTTTCAATGATGTATGTTCATTCGATTTCAGTTCAGTTGAAAGCACTTGTTCCTTTCCTTTGTAAATGTTCAGGGAGCATTTTGCTTTTTCATCAGTTTCAATGAATATATCAAGCACACCATAGTCGGTGGTGGGAGTCATTTTTATGGATTTTATATAATTTTCAGAAACCTCCTCAAGCCACACTGTCTGCCAGATACCGCTTGTGGGTGTATACCAGATTGTAACAGGGTCAAGTTTTTGCTTTCCTCTTTGCTGCCAGTGGGTATCAGTGGGATCGGTGACCGAAACGCAAAGCTCGTTTTCTCCGTCAGAAACAAAATCGGTTATATCAAAGGAAAATGGTATATAACCCCCTGTGTGATGACCTGCTTCAGATCCATTGATATATACCTTGCACTGCCAGTCAACTGCCTCAAAGTTCAATAACAGTCTTTTTCCCGGATTCTTTTCTATACTGATTTTCCGTCTGTAATGAAGACGCTGGTCAGGTCTGAATGTCCGAAGGACCCCGCTTCTTTCAGATTCAATGGCAAAGGGAACCATTATTGTACCTTCATATTGCTGCGGGTTGTCTTCAGCGATATCAGTAACTGCAAATTCCCAGAGCCCGTTCAGGCATGTCCAGTTGTTTCTTACAAGCTGCGGCCTTGGATATTCCGCAAGCGGAACCTCAGGAGTATTTTCTGACCATACTGTTTTTATTTGAGATTTCATGATAGCCTCCATTTATTTCACAGGGATTATATCAAATATCCCCATGGAGTATCACAAAAAGTTATTAATTATTGTCGGGACAAATTGGCATCTTGAAATAGAAACACACGCCTTTTGGAGTGTTATATACACCGTAATCTGCATGATGTGTCTCCATGATCGATTTTACAATGGCAAGCCCGAGTCCACTCCCGGCAGAGTCACGGTTATGGGAAGCATCAACCTTGTAGAATCTTTCCCAGATTCTTACAAGGTCCACTTCGGAAAGGGGAGGGCAGTTGTTCTTTATGTATATCTCGTTCCTGCCTTCTGAAAATATGGATTCAACGGAAATTGCCGAGTCTGGGGTTGCATATTTTACTGCATTGGCCATCAGATTGAAAATTGCCTGGTATAGCGTACGGGCATCACCGCAGACATTGCCTATAGGCTGTTTAAGGCTGAAGGTAAGGTTCCGAAGCTCGGCTGCGGGTCTTAGTTTTTCAGTAATATTCTTAAATACTTCATCAAGTTCAACAACATCCATTGCCGGGGGAGCATACCCTGCCTCTGACTTTGAAAGATGCATCATATCCTCAAGCAACCCATCCATCCTGGATATCTCATCCAGTATTACATCCATGTAATAATCATGCTTGTCAGCCCTGACTCCGTCCTTTATGGCTTCCGTATATCCCTTGATAACGCCAAGGGGGGTCTTGAGTTCATGGGAGGCGTTTGCTATGAATGTCTTCCTGGATTCCTCCTCGCGCTCCTTGCGGGCATAATCCTCTGCGAGCTTCCTGTTCTTGTCGACCAGCTCCTTCATGGAATAGCTTAGATTTGCTGCAAGGGTATTGAGACTGTCTGAAAGTCTTCCTAGCTCATCCTTTCTTCTGACATCGGATTTTACATCCAGATCCATTGCCGCCATGCTGTCGGCTGCACTTGTTATTCTTATAATTGGCCTTGAAACCGTCCTTGAGTAAATTGCAGATATTAGCAATGCCATAAGAATTGAGCCTGCAAGGAACCAGGGGAGAAAAGATGTCATTATCCCGCTGATTTCGGAGACCGAATGAAGGGACATATATGCATCGAAGGTAAGCATACGTTCATTAATTTCTACGGTTTTGGTAAGATATACCTGTTCAAGGTTTGTATATGGTATTTCCGTGACATAATAAAATACATCATTGACCATCGATGTTTCAGGCTTGTTTGTTTCCATAAGCAATGAACCGCCTGCTCCTTCATTGACCGTTGCTTCGGGTACGGCTGCCATTATCAAAGTGTCATCAGGTTTACTGACATTTGAGAAAAGCCCTGTATTGATATATTCGGCGGTGATGCTTATGGGTTGGGATCCCCTGTCTGAAGGGACGATTGAATCTGCATAGGAAGTGTCTATGATGTAACCGTTTATTGAGGAAGGAATAATCAGATTATCACTGTACAAGGTACCATCTATTAAAAGGGTGCCTGATAGAGGAGTTCCTGTTTCCTCCAGCAATCTCTGGTTTTCTTCTGCGCTGATCACCAGATCGTAATATATACCATCTGAAAGGATTGTTATGAGGTAACTCGATTGCACACTGTCGGGAACAACCTGTATGTTCTTCATGAGTGCAGATGATTCCTCGGAAAAGAATGAACCTCCGCTTTCATAGACAGCCAGCGACACATTGTTTGTATTGTTGAATGTTGAGATTCTCTGGTAGAGTTCGTATTCGCTCCAGTTACCCTGTTCATATTGTTCTGCAAACTCGTTGATTGCTTTGGTCATTCTGTCAATCTTGATGTCGCGGTAGGAGAAATTGAAATAGCAGTACAAATACAGCATTATTGTCAGTGTTATAAGCACAAATGATACGAACAGGGTTACAAACATCTTCATGGTCAGGGATTTTTTCATTTCTCTCCTCCGAATCCATGGTATTTATAACCGGTGCCTATGACTGTGACAATGCACTCTGAGAGTTCTCCGAGCTTCTTTCGAAGGGTCTTGATATTAGTATCAACCACACGACCGTCTCCTATATATTCATAACCCCACAGATGATTGATCAGATATTCCCTGCTGAATACTGTACCGGGTTCCAGTGCCATGGTGCCAAGAAGACTGAATTCCTTTCCCGTCAGATTCAAAAGTTCATCCCCTGCAAAGACTTCCATGGTCTTGAAATTTATTGTAAGCAGCCCGTCCTTAAATATGCTGTCATCAGTTGTAGTTTTATGGAACCTGTTCAGGAGGGCATTTATTCTGGCAACCAGAACCTTGGGGCTGAAGGGTTTGGTCACATAGTCATCCGCGCCAAGTTCATAGCCCAGGAGTTTGTCATCCTCGTCGCTGCGCGCTGTAAGGATAATGATGAGAACATCGGATTTCTTTCTTATTCTACGGCACAAAGACCAACCGTCCAGACCGGGCATCATGATGTCAAGTATGACACATGAATATTCACTTTCTTCGAATTTTTCAAGGCCCTCGTTACCGTTGAAAGCACAGACTACCGAATAGCCTGCGGATTCCAGATAATCCGACACAAGCTCGTTCATCCTTTTATCATCTTCAACAATAAGTATCCTGTTTTCCATAAAATTCTCCAAATTTCATATACATTTTATCACAGGCATGTGAAAAATATGTGAAAGACGGATGTTGAAATACACATCATATCCACACACGCACTTCACCTGAAACTCATATTGCAGGTATATAATTCAACCAACAACCAACAGGGAGGAAACAAATGAGAATATTCAAACACGCAATCCTGAATCTGATCAGGAAACCGTCAAAGGCGGTTATGATTCTTTTGATAATGGTGTTGGTATTCAGCCTGGTTTTCACAGGTATAATCATCACCAACAGTATTTATCAGTCAAGGGAATTCATCAGGATAAGTCTTGGAGCAGTCGTTCGCTTTGAACCGGACTGGATGAAGGCCATGCAGGACCAGATAGATGAGGAAGAGTATGCAAGGATGCAGATTGACAGGACAACTGCCCTGGACATCGGAAGTGACAGCAGGGTTAAAAAGACATATCTCATTGAATATACATACCTCAATGCGCCTGGCCTGAAGTCAGGCATACAGGGGAATGACGGACCTATACTTTATAAGGAATCCATTGATATCGGAGAACCTTACCCTCCGTATGAAGACTACGGTCCGGGTATGAATCTAAGTGGGTCGAACAATCCGATACCGATAGAGTTTGAAACAGGCAAGCTGATTCTTTCAGCCGGCCGTCATATCACCCAGGAAGAACTCGACAGAGGGGACAGGGTAATCCTTGTAAGCGAAGAGTTTGCAGCTGTGAACAATTTGTCTCCCGGTGATACCATGGGTATGAAATCGTGGGAAATGCCTGAACCGTTGGAATATACAATAGTCGGAATTTATCAGGGCGCAGCGGAATTTGCAGCTGACAATGTATATACTACAACTGCTGTAATTCATGAAGTATTTTCATACTATGAATATGAGATGGAAGAGTACTATAATGTATACTTTGTTCTCAACAATCCTCTGGAGATCGAGGGATTCATTGCTGACAGCACTGAAAAGCTTCCGTCAAAATATACAAAACTCACTGCCAATGAGGATGACTTCAAACAGCTTACGAAGCCCCTTGACCTCATGGAAATAATCACCAGGATACTTGTATGGGTGGTATTCGGAGCCGGTGCAATGATCATAATATCCGTAGTTACCATATTCATACGTGACAGGAAATTTGAAATCGGTCTGTTGCTTTCGGCAGGAGAAGGTAAGCTGAGGATTGCAACACAGTTCATATTTGAAATAGCACTTGTGGCACTTCTCGCATTTTCCATCGCTGCAGGAGCAAGCCAGCTGACATCCAAATATGTAAGCAATTGGATAGTGGAGAACCAGCTTACAGAGGAGAAGGCTGAAAGTGACAACCCGGATGACTACTATTGGTACGATTACGATGATGGCAGCATGAAGGGCGATGTCGACATAAATGACGTGGCAGAGGACTTTGACATTTCACTGGATTTTGGTACTTTGCTGACACTGTTTGGGATAAGCATGGGGATACTGGTATTCGCAGCAGGAACACCGCTTGTGATCATACTTAGGTACAAACCACGCGAAGCCCTGCAGGAATCCTAGGCATGGCCATCAATGAAAGGAGCATACAATGAGTGATTTTATATTGGAACTTAAGGATATAAGCTATGGATACCAGGACGGCGGCAAAAAGAGGATGATCCTTAAAAATTGCAGCTACAAGTTCGAAAGAGGCAAATTCTATACTATCCTGGGTCCTTCAGGCTCAGGAAAGACAACCCTTCTTTCCATGGCAAGTGCCCTCGATGTCCCTGAGGACGGAGTGATAGAATATGAAGGCAGGGAACTGAAGAAAATAGGGTACAACAAGTACAGAAGGAACCACATGGCAATAATTTTCCAGAAGTACAACCTGGTTGACTATCTGACCGGAATAGAAAACGTCGAAGCGGGTATGATGATAGGGCGGCACAAGGTCAGGGGAGACAAAAAGGAAATCAGCTACAAGATACTTGATGCCATGGGTATTGTAAAGACCAAGGCTGACCGCCGGGTAACCAAACTTTCCGGTGGAGAACAGCAAAGGGTTGCAATTGCAAAAGCCCTTGCAAAGGATGTTGACCTGATTCTCGGTGATGAACCTACAGGGTCCCTTGATACGGCGACCTCGAATGAAGTCATCGAACTTTTCAGGCTTCTGGCCAACGAATATGGCAAGACCATAATTCTTGTAACCCATTCCGATGCAGTGGCCGCAAAAAGTGACGTATCCCTGAGACTCAGGGACGGGCAGCTGATGCCGTTCTAAGGAGGAGAAATGAGCGATAAAAAGAATTTTCTGGATGATATAAGCAGACCGAAGCCTGAGAGCTTTCAGGAAGAGGTATTCATAAAGCATAAGAGGAATCTGCTTCCGTCAATAATTGTTGGTGCTTCTGTGATAGTGGCAGCACTGATCCTGGTATTTGTATTCACCAGGGGAGCGGCGATTCCCGATATGGATGGATGGAATGTAAATGATATACGGGACTGGGCTGACAACAGGAACATACAGATTGTGGTCAGGGAGATTTACACCACCGAATTTGATGCAGGAAGTTTCATTGAGGTTCAGCCTGAAACGGGCACAAACGTCGGCCGGAATGATACCATAACGGTGACTGTTTCAAAAGGTGCGGATCCCAATGAGGAAATTGCATTCCCGGCACTCAAGGATATGACTCTTTCAGAAGTCAACAAGTGGATTGATGACAACAAGCTTACAGGGGTAACCATCAGGAAGGAAAACAGCTCCGTCTTTGCCATTGATGCAGTCATCAACTATGAAATGATCGACGGAAGTGAGTCTACCTTTGTAAGAAAGAACCGTGTCAGAATCTATGTATCACTGGGCCCAAGCATACTTGATGAAACTGTAAGTGTTCCGAGCTTCATCGAAAATGACAAGTCGCAGGTCCTGAAATGGGCTTCTGAGAATGAAATATCCGTTGAATTCCTGGAGCAGTTCAGTGAATACATACAGTATGGCAAGGTGTCATACCAGAGCATAGAAGCCTACACAAAAATGAATCGTACCGATGTGCTTGTTGTGACCATATCCCTCGGGCAGGCCATAACTGTACCTGATTTCACCGGCATGAGCAGGACAGAGGCAGCTGCAGCTGCAGAAAAAACCGGAATACAGCTTCAATATGAGAATGAAGTCAGCAACAAGGTTGTTGGAACCGTATTGGCGCAGGATTTTGAACCGGGAATTGAAATAAGCAGCAAGCAGATGGTTACGCTCACACTGGCGGCAGAAAGTGAGTTCATAACCGTTCCCAGCCTGATTGGTCTTTCATCTTCAGAAGCTTCTGGTCTTGCAGGAATCCAGGGAATCAATATCTTCATGATGCAACGGGAAAGCACCGAGCCGTCCGGAACTGTAATAGGAATGAGTTCAGAAGCCGGAAGTGAACTAGGCAAGGATGAAATATTGTATCTTTACATATCCAAGGGTAATGTACTGGTGCCTGACTTTTCAGGGATGACCAGACAGGCTGCTGACCTGTGGGCAATGGACAACGGTCTTTCCATAACCTACCTGGAAGTCTACTCGGACACATATGAAAAGGGAGTTCTCTTCAACCAGAATATATCAAAGGGTACACTGCTGGATGGTGAGAGGCTCAGAGTTTATCAGTCACTGGGTAGGATTGCCGTAAGGGATTTCAGCGGCTCAACGAAGCTGGATGTAATTGAATGGCAGAATGAAATCAACTCAAAGGGAGGCAATGTTGCACTGAAGTTCCATGTTGTGGATATTCCGGGTATGGATGCGAACAGGGTCGTTGACCAATCCTTCAAAAACGAGTTGATCGGTATTTCTTCGAGGGTGGACATCTGGATTTCAGCCGACGGTGAAACAGTGATACCTGATTTCACAGGTCTGCGTGAGACTGCATTCATTGAATGGTGTGAGAACAATGGCGTGACCTACAGGATTGAGGAAATCTATACCAATGAATACGATAAAAATGTTTTGTTCGGACAGAACATTAGCGGAATCGACATGCCGGATGGAACAGCCCTTGTAATAAAGAAATCCCTGGGCAGACCCTGGATACAGCTGTTCACGGGGTACAGCGAGATTGAAGTACGTGGATGGGTCAATAACATAAACCTGAAAGGTGCAGGACTCAATCTGACAATAGTATATGAGAATTCACCGACTGTTGCCTTTGATACTGTCATCAGGCAGAGCGTAGCTGACAAGTTCGTTGACCCGGGCAGTGAAATAAAGGTCTATATATCCATCGGACCTTCAAATTAAATGAATCAGAAGAAACCCCGGAGTAAAATCCGGGGTTTTTTGTTACTGAATTTCAAGCAGCTTGTCAATCCGGAGATCCTTCAGAGGAATCCGGATTTTCCCTGTTTCACGGCCTGGAACAAAGGTCCCGTGGCTGTCGCAGCCTGCAGTAAGAATCATGTCATTTTCCATGCACCATGCAACGGATGTTTCAGTCATGAGCCGGGAGTGGGTGGGGTAATATCCCTCGAGCCCGTCTATTCCGGCATCTTTCATTTGATCAAATAATTGCCTTATTTGTATTTCGGATGGCTCTGTCGCACCGAAATAGCCGTTGGGATGAGCCAGTACTGCATAGGCTCCCCAGGAGTGTATCTCTTCTATTACTTCTGCCGGTGATGGAAAGGGACACATGGACAGGTGGCAGTCGTAGGTTCTGTAATAAGCCAGGCCGTCAACGGGACTTGGACACAAACCCTTGTCAAAAAGATATTGCACTGATTCCCATCCGCCCCTGCGCCGGTCATATGTGTACAAATCATATTCTTCCATACTGATTGCACTGTAATCCGATGACATTCTTCGTATAAGTTCCCTGTTGGAATCCTTCATCATGGAAAGAAGGGGATCCACAAAAGCCGGCACCCGGTTGTCATCTGGATTGAATCCATAGGCAAGAATGTGATATACCATTTTGCCGATTTTACAGCTTACCTCAACCCCCGGTATTGCATGGAGCCCGTTATCTCTTGCAAGCTGCAGGAAGAGTTTCTGATTTTCTATGCTGTCATGGTCTGTAAGTGAACATATATGGATATCCTTGTCCAGAAGCTCAACGACTATCTCGGCAGGTGTCATTGTACCGTCTGAGGCAGTCGAGTGGATGTGCATGTCTGCGATTGTTTCCGGTGAAAACATGTTGTACTCCAGGTTTTAAGTCTGTATATTATATCATGATATAATGGTTTGGAAATCGGGCAGGGGATTTATGAAGAACAGAATTGTACACATTTTGGTTGGGTTATTGCTGGGGACTGCGGTCTTGGTCGCACTTCCTGATTCTTTTTCGATGCAGGCACGGGTGGCATCCGGGGTCATCATGCTTATGCTTTATTGGTGGATAACCGGCCCGGTACATCTTGCAATAACAGCCCTTGTTCCTTTGGTTGTAAATTCAATATATGAAATGATTCCCATGAAGGGAATGCTTGAGGACTATTTCAATCCTATTGTGCTTTTAATTTTCGGAGCAAGCATCCTGACCGCTGCATGGTCCATACATGGGCTGGACAGAAGGGTTGCCCTCAAGGCTCTTTCATCCTTCGGGATGTCCGTCAACAGGCAGGTTGCAATCTTCTTCCTTATATCCCTGGCCATGAGCGCATTCATGCCGAACATGGTTGTTGTTGCAGCACTTTGTCCAATTGCATTTTCAGTAGTTGGGTTTTCCGGACTCGGGGCAGATACAAAGGTATCATATGCTTTCCTTTTAGCCATTGCATGGGGAGCCGGACTCGGGGGATTTGCAACACCCATGGGAGGCGCAATGAACCTGGTGGTTATCTCCAATATAGAGAACCTGACGGGAAGGGAGTTCCTTTACTGGCAATGGGTAATCAATGCCCTGCCATACATTATCATACTTGCAGGGGTGACGCTGATGTATCTGCTGGTTATAAGGAAGGAAAACAAAAACCTTCCCGGAACAAGGGAACACTATGCCGGACAACTCTCAGCACTGGGGAAAATGAAAAGGGGAGAGACATACTCACTCATCATGCTGGCTGCGGCGGTCCTGGTTTCCTTTGCGCGGCCATTTTATCAGAACATACTCCCGGGCCTCACACCTCAGTTTGTGTTCCTGGCTATTGGAATCCTTGCATTCTTTGTAAGGGTTGAGGATAAAAAACCTTTGATAGACTGGAAGCAGGCGAACCAGAAGATAAACTGGGGACTCATGATACTTTTCGCAGGTGGAATAGCGCTCGGAGGATTGATTGTTGATACAGGAGCTGCTGGGACAATGGCAGAGCTGATTTCCGGTTCAGGCGGCAGAGCCATTCTACCCATGATAGCCCTGGCCGTAGCCGTAGGCATGTTCCTTGCTAATACATCAAGTAATACAGCTGCCTGTGCAATAACGATTCCGCTGGTGGTTTCAGTCTCGACCGGGCTTGGGATCAATCCTCTGGTACCGGTATTCATAACAGCAGCTTCATGCAACAGTGCATTTGCACTTCCTACTTCCATAAGAGCAGTTCCCGTCGGTTACGGGCTTGACACAGGATTCATGTTCAGAAGAGGCATCGCAATCAATGGGATATTGTATTTGGTTCTCGTTTCAGCAGGGTATATAGCCTATATGTTGTTCGGATGAGGAGGCGGCATGAAAACCATTGATAGTTTCGGAGAAATGTGTCCCATACCTGTCCTTCGGATCGAGGAGGAAATAAAAACCCTTGAACCGGGTGAAAGCTTCATGATTGTAGTTGACCATAGCTGTGTCGTGGCTTCCATTGAAGATAAATACAAGGACGGCAAGGTCAGGGTGGCCATTGATGAGGTCATGAATGGGGTATGGGAAATAACCGTAACCCGGATTTCGAGTTAATGTTCTGAGTTAAAAACATCATTGAAGACATCAATGTATTCATATACGCTTTCCAGCGGACAGTCTGGAGGAATCCTGTGGTCAGGAATGGGGATGATGCCTCCTTCCAGGATGCATGGTTTCAGCTCCAGAAGGTGTTCCCTGATTTTATCCTTCCCAAGTGGGATGACATGCTTGTTTATACCACCGAAGATTTTGACATCTCTTCCGAATTTGTTCCTCACTTTGTCCGGTGAATTCTCCCAGGTTCCGACTTCAAGGGGGAATATGATATCAATTCCTGATTTCAGCCAGAGGGGAATCAGGGGATCGCAGTATCCGTCACTGTCGAGGATGATGTTCCTTACACCCATTGATTTATAGAAACTGCAAAGTCTGACATAGTGTTTGTCAAAAATTTCTTTATAAATGGAAGGTGAGAAGAGAGGACCTGTTGAGCCGCAGCAGTCCTCCCATATATATGCTGCATCCATTTCAATCCTTGACAGGGCATTTCCTGATACCTCAATCAGAAAATCTACGATATATTCTACCATTTCATCAAGTAGTTCGGGTTCATCGAACATGAAATATGATATGTTCTCAACACCCATCCAGTTTCTGATCCATCCGTAGAGGCTCCCTCCATGGAAAACCCGGACCATGTCCTTGTTCTTCAGCTCAAGAACCTTTTCATCAAGATTATCCGGAAATCTGCGTTTGTCCTTTGGGTCCAGCAGTTGCTTGAAATTCTCCCAGGACTCCCTGGTGGGTTCAAGGGCAAACTTCAGAGTGTGGTTGATTGATGTCGATTTGACAAGTTCCTTCTCAATGGAACCGTCGGACTGACGTATTATCCTGTACTCGTCAGTTTCTTCAAGCACTTTGTACAGGTCACTCATGGTGTAGTTCCTGAAAAGACCATGGCTTGACCACATACCTGACTCCCAGTCCGGGTCCATGCCCTTTATCTGAGGTCCTGCATGGGAACGCAGTGAGCAACTGCAGTCATAACCCGCTTCGGCCCATTTCACCTTCGTTTCCGGCCATGTGCCAAAGAAATATACAGGCATCCTGTCGGTCTCGCCGAAACTGAAAATACAATTCCATCTCTCCCTGTGATCCATAAGCACCCCCTGTGTCACCAATATAACACTAGAAACCCCTTATAACAACAAAACATACAGCCAATCATCCTTGGGATCATTGGCACTTTTTAACCAATCATCCTTGGGATGTTCGGCTTTTTTTGACCAATCATCCTTGGGATATTCAGTTTGCTTTAGATTTTATAGATATCCTTTTTTACTTCTATGCTTTTTGATAAAACTAACTGTTAAACCGGTAAAGCTGGCTATCTGCCTTATAGAGAGGCCTGCATAGCTAGCCTTTTCAATAATCAGGCTTAAGTGTTCCGGTGACAAATAATTTTTATTAAAAGTATCCACGCCTGCAATTTCTTTGACAAATCCATTGAATACTTCCAATGCCTCTAAATCATGAAGAGAATAAATCTCAATGTCGCTGATGAGGTTTTTGGTTGAATTTTCTTCTATAAATTTTTCGAATGGATAATCAGAATATTGTTTATAAAGATAATTCAAATACTCGGTATCTATTAGATTGAATTTTGACGAACCTAAAATCTCTGAATTCCATTCATAATCCGAAAATTTTTCAACCATTCCTGCCTCAACCGGATTATTGAGGGTGTAACTGATCGAAGTAAAAAGATAGTCTATTGTTGTAATTGGTTTGCTTTTGAAGGGGTTTGAAAAAACAGGCCCAGATGAATTATATTTTGCATTGTAATATTTGGCATAATTTTCCTGTATTGTTCCAATTATTACAGGCATTTTCATTTCCACATCCATGTAAATCAAGTGATCATGACTACCCATTATTGAATATGCCAGTAATCTGAAGTGATTGTCCTTTTGGCTTTCACTTATTATTTTTCGAAATACATCCTTGTCGGATGGGCTTTTGAAAATCTTGTTTCTGTCTCTTCCTCGGTTGTATGCATGGTATATACCATACGGAATTAAAAATCGCTTATATGACATACAAATATTGTAAAATAGAAATATTGTTTTGTCATTAAACTGATTATTAAATTTTGACAGTTTTTTGCATTTTACCCTATTCAAGCAAAATCAGCCGAACATCCCAAGGATGATTGGTTAAAAAATGCCAATGATCCCAAGGATGATTGGTTTGTGTCAGCAGAATGAGCGGGAGCCGTTTTTCAGGAACCAGGATATGAATTCTTCCACGTGGGTGGAGTGGTTTTTCTTGAACATCAGGAGCATGTCCAGGTTGAGGTCGAAGCCGGGTACGGTGATTTCCTTGAATTCTTTTTTATATAATTCTTCTTTTACGGCTATATAAGGGAGGAAAGCTATTCCGTAATTTCGCGATATCATCATCTTCGCGCCTTCTATGCCTTCTACTTCCATATGGCAGTTCAGGTTTGAATTGTCGTATCCCAGCTTCTTGAAATTCTTTTTAAGTATGTCATCGATTTCATTCTTTCCGGTAAATGTAATTACACATGCGTCAAGGAGCTGCTCGGGTGACATTGTGTCCGGATTCGATGGCACATTTTTCCCGACAAGTATTATGTTATTTGCGCCTGTCTTGATTGAAACCACTTCACTGCTGGCTTTGTTCACTTCGGTTATATATGAAAAACCGATATCGAAGATATTGTTGGCCACGTCAGAGGCTATGTCCGCTGAGTTCCTTGAGAATAGTTCATACTTGTGGTCAGGAAATTCCCTGTTGGCGAGAACCAGTGTGCATGGGATTGCATAGTCAGCAATGGAACGGCATGCTGCCACCTTTATCAGGGATTCTGATTTCTTCAGGGAATCAAGCTCATAAAGCATCTCGTCATAGGTTCTAATGATGTTTTCTGAAAATTTGTAGACAACTTCACCCGCCCTGGTCAGGGATACACCCTTGTTGCTTCTGATAAGCAATTTCTCATTGAGTTCTGTTTCCAGCCGTGTCAGCTGCTGGCTGAGGGCAGACTGGGAAATATGCCCGGATTTGGCCACATTTGTTATACTGCCGGCTTTTACGACTTCGAAAAAGAATTTCAATGACTCCAGATTCATGCATTTCTCCGCAGAAATTATTCAATCAGTGAAAATTATACCACAGGAATGCCATTAAAAAAACTTATACAGTATAAGCAAAGTGGATAATCGGAAAAGGGAGATTGTGATATAATTAACAAGGAGTGTTAATTTATTAACAATGTTTATGAAAGGATGTGAAGTAGTGGCTGAAGAAACGGTTAGAGCATCTTCAAGGGCTTCTGCAAGAGGCGACAGGGGAAAACGCAAGAAGAAAAACCAGATACCTATAGCAATGGTCATATTCGCAGTTATTTCGGGTATTGGTGTATGGCTTGGATTCAAGGAAGATACCCTTTTGCTATACTGGCTGCTGGGTCTTGCCTTCGGGTTTACCCTTCAGAGGTCCAGATTCTGTTTCACGGCTTCAATGAGGGATCCGTATCTGACGAAAAGCACATCGATTACGAGGGCGGTTTTGATTGCCTTCGCCATCACAAGTATCGCTTTCACAGCAATCAAATACGGATATTTCATCAAAGGCCTTGCTATTCCGGGTCAGGGATACGTTGTCCCCATCAGCATAGCAACGGCAATCGGAGCCTGTATGTTCGGAATCGGAATGGTTATCGCAGGTGGATGTGCTTCAGGAACACTGATGAGAATCGGAGAAGGTTTCTGGATGCAGGTCATTTCACTTTTCTTCTTCATCGTCGGATCCCTCTGGGGTGCGCATGATTTCGGATGGTGGAAGAGGACATTCATGCTGAAGGCACCGAAGATTTTCCTGCCTGACTATTTGGGATGGCTTGGAGGACTGGCGGTGAATCTGCTGATAATAGCAGTGATTTACGTAATTGCCCACAAGTGGGAGAAAAAACACAGTGACGGATTGTCACACTAAATTTATTTTAACTGGAGGATTTTAAAATGGCTAAAGAAGTTGAATTGGATTGCATGGGCGAGGCTTGTCCTATACCTTTGATCAAGACAGAGAAAGCATTGGAAGAACTTGAAGTGGGCGATACCCTCATAGTTCTCATAGACCATAGCTGTGCTATGAAGAATGTACCTGAATGGGCCAGGAAACAGGGCCATGAAGTGGAACTCGAAGAAGTAGATGACGGCGAATGGGAATGCTACATTGAAAAAATGAAATAAATCCCGGAATATTAGGGAGGTGAAAAGCCTTGAAGGCATTTTTCGAAAAAATAAAGAACAATGATTTTTATAAGATGTGGTTCAAAGACGCATTGCCGTATGTGACGGGAGCGGTACTTCTGTCGGTTTTCCAGATTGTAACATTTTCTACAACAGGAAATCCATGGGGAGTATCGGGAGTCTTCGCAAACTGGGGAGCATGGCTCTTTGAACTGGTGGGTGGATCCGTTGAAAAATGGTTCTATTTCAGCTCACCCGGTGCGCAGGCAACGCTTGAAGCAGGTTTCCTGAATGACCCGGGCACATGGAGAAATCTTGGTATCATAGCCGGCGCTCTTTTTGCAGCGATGATGGCATCGGGATTCAAGATCAAGAAGATCAAATCCTTTAGGCAGGTCATTGCAGCGGCCCTCGGCGGTTTGCTCATGGGGTATGGTGCGAGGATAGCCTTCGGATGTAACATCGGAGCGCTTTTCAGCGGAATAGCTTCATTGTCTCTCTCGGGATGGGTGTTTGCAGCATTCATGTTCGCAGGAGCAATCATAGGAAGCAAACTGCTCGTAAAGTATTTTATGTAATAAAGGAAGTAATGATATGCCAAGAGAAAAACAAGTTGAACAATATGATGTTGTCATTATCGGCGGAGGCGCATCAGGCCTGACAGCCGGTATCTACTGCGGAAGGGCCAGGCTCAATACAATAGTAATTGAGGAATCCCTCGTAGGTGGAATAGCAACCAACACAAATGAAATAGAAAACTATCCCGGATTCCCCGAGGGTATCACCGGAACGGGCCTCATGAAACTGTTTGAGCAGCAGGCCAAGAAGTTCGGTGTCAAGTTCAAGCTGACAAATGTAAAGTCAGTTGATTTTTCAGGTGAAGTGAAGGTGGTTGAAACATTCAGGAACAGATATGAGGCAAAGTCAGTCATAATCTGCAACGGAAGCAAGCCAAGATTAACCGGAGCAGAGAATGAACAGACCTACCTGGGCAAGGGAATTGCATTCTGTGCAACCTGTGATGCAGCTGCCTGTACGGATGAGGAAGTCCTTGTAATCGGATCAGGGGATGCAGCAATTGAAGAAGGAATTTTCCTCACGAGATTTGCAAAGAAGGTCAAGGTTTCCATCATACATGACGAAGGCATAATGGACTGTAATGAAGTTGCAAAGGCTGCGGCACTTGCAAATCCTAAGATGGAATTCATACACAATACTGTTGTTGAACGCTTTGAAGGTGAAGATGAACTTACCAGGGTTGTCCTCAGAAATCTGAAAACCGGTGAGTTGATGCCAATCGATTGCTTTACATGTTTCCTATTCATTGGATATGTACCTAATACCAAGATTTATGAAGGCGTTGTCGATATGACACCGAAAGGATACATTCTTACAAACGAGAATATGGAAACCAGTGTGCACGGCGTATTTGCAGCCGGTGATGTAAGGGAGAAATTCCTGCGTCAGGTCGCTACATGCGTAGGAGATGCAGCAACTGCAGGGGTAATGGCAGAAAAATACATAGCAGAATCTGAAATCTATGAGGAAATCATCATGAAGGGCAACGGAATTGCATATATATATGATGCATCAAATGCCGAACACAGGGAATTCCTCGAGGAACTGGAAGCCATTGAAAAGGATTATGCCGAATATTGCTGTCATAAGGTTGATACCTATAAGTCAAAGGGATTGGCCAAGCGTCTCTGCAAGCACGGACATTGTCCTTCTGTAATAATCATAAAGAACGGACATATAGTCAAACAGATAACGGAAGAAAGCCTCAGCAAAAAAACCATTGAGGAAAATCTATAGGAATGAAAGGAAGGGAGAAAGTGAAGAAATCAGTATTATTGATTGCGCTTATACTCGTCATTTCAGTCGTAGCAACAGGATGCGGCAGCTTTGATTTCGGCGAAACAGGCGGTTATATCGTAACTCCCAAAGAAGCAATGGACATGGTCAAGGAAGGTGCAATCCTTGTGGATGCGGAATCTCCCGAAACCTATGGACTTGCCCACATTGACGGAGCGGTGAACATTCCCATGTCGGAACTTGTCGTCAATGAACCATACGCCAACATGCTGGCTCCGGCTGACCAGATCGCACAGTGCCTCGGTGCTGCCGGTATCAGTGAAAACGACACATTGCTTGTTTATGACAACACCTCGAACATGAAGGCTGCAAGGATCCTTTGGACCCTCAACATGTACGGTAATTTCAATGTATATGTTGTAAGCGGAGGATTCGAAGCATTGAAGGCAAAAGGGGCCGAAACATCAATGGTTGCAACAGAGCTTCCTGCGACAACCTATAACACAGGTGAAGTCCAGAAGAACCTCATTGTAAGCCTCGATTACCTGAAGTCACAGCTCAACATGCCCGAGGAAGACACTGTCATCATCGACACAAGAAGCTATGAGGAATACATGGCAGGTACAATCCCCGGTTCAGTACACATAGAGTACACATGGAACAATTATGCCACCGGTGAATACAAATCTGTCAGGGACCTTCAGATAGTATACATAGAAAAGGGAATCAGACCGGAGATGAAGCTGATACTCTTCTGCAAGACCTCGGTCAGGGCAGCCCAGACCTATGCAGCACTGAAGGATGCAGGATACAAGGATGTAAGAATCTATGACGGAGCATGGCTCGAGTACGAAGCTGTCGAAAATCCGGAGCCGCCGTCTGAGAGCACGCCTCCGTCACAACAGGATGCGTCATAAACGAAAGGGGAAAATATGAAAAAATTATTGGTAACTTTAATGGTGGTTGCAATGGTTTTCACAATAGCAGGCTGTTCATCAGGTACTGCTGTTGAAGATGCTGCAACCAAGTACTTCGCGGAATTTCCTGGCAACAGGATAGTCAACTGGACGGATCTCTTTGCTAAGATCGACGCAGGTGATGAGCCTTTCATCCTCAGTATCAGACAGGCTGATGTATATGATGCTGGCCATGTCAAAGGTGCTTATCTCGCAGCATGGGGAGAGGACCTTGCATCAAAGGTTTCAATGCTTCCGACCGATGAAACAGTATATGTTTACTGTTATACAGGCCAGACTGCAGGACAGACGGTAGCCCTATTGAACATGCTGGGAATTGACGCTGTTTCTGTAAAATCAGGTTATAACAGCGGATTCATGATGCAGGAAGGCTATGAAGCATATGTCGAGACAACTGCCAACGAACTTCCTGATGCAGGAGCCAAGTTTGACAAGAAGGTTCTTGAATATGTAGAAGAATATTTCAACACAGTAGCAGACAATGCTAACAACATAATTGCCTCTGATGCAGCAAAACCGCTCATCGATGCAGGTGATGTAGTAGTTGTTGATATCAGAAGTGCAGCAGATTATGACGCAGCACATATCGCCGGTGCGGTAAACATTCCCTTCGGCGAAAACATGCAGGAGAATTTCACCAATCTTCCTACAGATAAAAAAATCGTTGTAACCTGTTACTCAGGCCAGACCGCAGGACAGACAATTGCGGTAATGAGAGCCCTTGGATACAATGCGGTTTCACTCAAATCCGGCATGAACGGATGGACATCTTTTGTTAAGTCAGCAGCAGCAAATGCATATTTTGCTGATTTCCCAGGTTCAAGGATAGTCACATGGGATGACCTTTTTGCCAAAATCGATGCAGGCGAAGAACCTTTCATCCTCAGCATAAGGTCTGAGGCAGACTACAATGCAGGTCACATCAAGGGTGCAGCCCTTGCAGCATGGGGCCCGGACCTTGCATCCAAGGTTTCAATGCTTCCGACTGATGAAACAGTATATGTATACTGCTACTCCGGTCAGACCGCAGGACAGACGATTGCTCTTCTCAACATGCTTGGTATTGACGCAGTTTCAGTGAAATCAGGTTACAATGTAGGCGCAACGGCAGTTGAAGGATATGAAGCTTATGTTACGACAGAAGCTACAGCCCTTACCGATGCAGGTGCAGAATTTGATGCAGTGATGCTCAAGGCTGTACAGGATTACTTCAACGCTGTCACAGACAATGCAAACTTCAAGATTGGCTGGGATGACACACAGGCAGCAGTTGATGCCGGAACAGCAACGGTCGTTGACATAAGGACCGCTGAAGATTTTGCAGCAGGCCATATTGTAAATGCAGTGAATGTTCCATTTGGCGCAAACATGCAGGAATCCTTCGGGGATCTCCCCAAGGGAAAACTTATCATAGCGTGCTACTCCGGTCAGACAGCAGGACAGACAACGGCAGTTCTCAGGATGCTTGGATATGATGCAGTTTCACTCCACTTCGGTATGAAGGTGGGTTGGATAGCAGAAGGTTACCCGGTTGTAACCGACTGATTGACCTCTGATAAAGGGCCTCCGGTCAACCGGAGGCCTTTTTTATGTTCGCCCGGCACGGGCGAACTCTAAGGGGTGAGAGTCCCGAGTGCACCTTGG
>DAINQB010000040.1:0-24175 GCA_036743175.1 Bacillota bacterium
AAGCTTTGCGTCCCTGCCTCTCGACAGGTTTGCCCTTAATACATTTATATTGTACTAACATTCCGCAAAACTCAGTTCCTATCTATATATATATGGAACTTTCTCATTGGTTTCTATACAGTTACTATATTCCCTGATTTATACTTTGTCAAATAATTTGATATATCGCCTTAGAAATATAACATTTCCCTACGATATCCAACCGTTTCCAACAAATATAATTAAAAATTGCATTAATTATTGTCTACCGGGCTGATGTAGTATAATATGTTTCATAATATATTTTGAAAGGCAGACGATGATTAAAGTATCTAAATTCGGAGGCAGCAGCCTTGCAGACGCAACCCAGATTAAAAAAGTTTGTGACATTATACTGTCGGATCCGGACAGAAAGCTTGTCGTGGTATCTGCTCCCGGCAAGCGTAATCGTAATGACATAAAGGTCACAGATCTTTTAATAGCCCTTGCCGATTCATACATCGCAGGCTATGACCCACAGTACGATTATGATATGGTCATGGACCGCTATTCTTCGATCGCAATGGACCTGGGCCTTGGGGATGATATTGTAAAAGTAATTGAACGTGACCTGACTGAGCGATGCCTGATGGATACTTCAAACACCGGTGAGTTCAAGGATTCGTTAAAAGCATCCGGCGAAGACAACTGCGCAAAGCTGATTGCTGAATATATGAAGTCCCTTGGTCATAATGCAATTTATGTAAACCCAGGTGATGCCGGTCTGGTCCTTTCCGAAGAATACGGAAATGCCCATGTACTTCCTGAATCCTATGATAATCTTGCTGATTTATATGATCCTGATGTCATAAAGATTGTACCGGGATACTTCGGCTACTCAAAGAACGGCGACATTGTTACCCTGCCCCGCGGTGGTTCTGATGTAAGCGGTTCAATACTTGCTGCAGCTGTAAAAGCAGACATATATGAAAATTTCACTGATGTTGATTCCATATTTGCCGTAAACCCGAATCTCGTAAGCAACCCTGCTCCCATAAAGGATCTTACCTACAAGGAAATGAGGGAACTTTCATACGCCGGATTTTCAGTATTCCATGAAGAGGCCCTTACACCTGTTTATTACAGGGACATTCCTGTGAATATAAAGAACACAAACAACCCGTCTTCACCTGGAACAACAATACATGCCCACATTCAGACCGAAGGCAGGAATCCGGTTACCGGCATCGCAGGCTCTTCGGGTTTTTCAAGCATTTATATCAGAAGGTATCTCATGAACCGCGAGATAGGTTTCGGCAGAAAGGTTTTCCAGATACTTGAAAAAGAAGGAATCCCTTACGAGCACTCCCCTTCCGGTATCGATGATATTTCAGTAATCATCCGCACCCATCACCTCACTCCCGAACGCGAGACAAGGGTCATTGCAACAATTAAACAGGAACTGGATGTTGATGACATAACAATCACACATGGTCAGGCTCTTGTCATGATAGTCGGTGAAGAGTGTCTTGGTAATCCTGAAACACTTTACAAGGCATCAAAGGCACTTGCATCAGCCAATATCCCCCTAAAGATGATAAACCAGGGTTCTTCCAAGGTTTCCATAATGTTTGGAATGGATGAACAGTATCATGAAAAAGCCATTCAGACATTGTACAGGGAATTCTTTCCTGAATATATTTGATGACAATGAAAAACGACGGTCACCCGTCGTTTTTCATTTTTCCGGTTATTTATGTCAATTCCTTATTCTAAGGTCACCTGAGACTGTGTTTATATCAATTTGCATGTCAGCATTTTCATCCGTGTAGCCTTTCCTGTCATTTCTTCCACCGCTTTCATAAACGGGAAAGTCACAGTCGAAACTTCCTGATACTGTACTGAAATCAAATCTGAAATCAATGTCATTACCAACATATACATCAACGTCTCCGGATACACTGTTCACATACAGCAGATCCATTTCACTTTTTACATACACATCAGTATTGCCTGATACAGTATCCACCCTCAGATCCCCGGATATGCTGCCGGTAAGATCAAGTTTACCGCTGACATTCCCAAAGTTGAAATCATCACATGTAACATCAGCAGCCTTTACATTTCCGGATGTTGAATTGGCGGATATTTTCCTTGCTTCAAACCCTGCCGGTATATCAATGTCACCGGAAACCGTAAAGAATTTCACTTCCCTGTCACCCATATCCCTGGGCATGGTTATTATGTAGTCTGTTTCATTCCAGTTGAATATTCCACTGAGTTTAGGATAATCAACATATATCCTAACCGTGTTTCCTATTGTCTCCTTCTTTAGCTCCACTGTTCCCCTTGAACTTCTGTAGGTTCCCTTCAAAGTAACTGTGACCGTGTCTGTATCTGCAAATATTATGTCCATGTCAGCGCTAACGGAAACAAACTCAAATTTGTCTATTCCATCAATATTGCTTTCCTGTGTCTGATTGATGGAAAAATCCTCAACATTCTTGATTCTATCAGGTATTTCCTCCCAGAACCTTGCTCCCCCCCATGCTGCCAGAAGTGAAAATCCGGCTGCAAGGAAGACTATACATACTACTGCCAGTATTATTACGACTGTTATCAGTCCGCGTCCTTTATTATTCATTATACTCCCTCCGTTCTTCTTACTATACCAATATTGGCCTTACCATAACTTACAATACCAAGTGTTACTATCTTGATCAGCCATGCCATCCCAAGAGAAAGCAATATACCAAGACATGTAACCCCGATTCCAACGAATACAACCGCCAGTGCCGGCAGGAAACCAAGGAATATTATCCCGGCAACCATTGCCACCAAACCTGATGCAGCTACTGCTATGAAGCTCAGGAATACTGCTATCAGCGCTGCATAGAGCGAAAGGATAAGGGGCAAAACAAAAATTATATTGAAAACACTTAATCCTATTCCTGCAATAATAGCCTTGAAAGCACTGCCTGTTGTCTTCTTCTCATCAGCCTGGTTGAAATAGAATTCAGCCTTGTGCTGTTTTGCAATCTTCTTCGGTGAACCAAGTTCCCTTGTTATTTCCTCTTCGCTTTTTCCTGTTTCCAATGCAGAATCTATATGTTCTTCATAATCGTAGAGAATATCATCAAGATCCGCCTTCGGAATTCCCTTCAACCCCTTCTTCAACTGATTTAGAAAAGTCTTCTTATTCATTATCAGTTCCTCCTTCTATTAACCTATTGACTCCTTTGCTAAGAGCCTTCCATTCAGTTATGAGATTCTCCTTGTATACCGTACCACTTTCAGTCAGCTTATAGTATTTCCTCGGTGGTCCCTCGCTTGACTCAGACAGATATGTGGACACATAGCCCTCATTCTTCATTCTGCGTAAAAGCGGATATATCGTACCATCTGATATTGATATGGCTTCTGACAGTTTGCTTGTCAGTTCATAACCGTACATTTCACCATGATACAGCATTGACAGGACACATAACTCCAATACTCCTTTCTTGAATTGTATATTCACAATCGCACCTCCGTTATAATTTATTGTTCACTACCTTGCGTTGTACTATAGTGAACATGATACGCTACCTAATATAGTATGTCAATACTTTTTCTAAAAATTTTTTAATTAAATTGGTATTTCAGATTCTTGTCTTCATGGCTGACTTCAGAAAGTGTGCTACCCCGTCTTCGTCATTCGGAGCAATCCTGGAATATGAGTAGCCGTAATCGGCAAGATATGATCTTTCAGGTATAAATGCAGCACTTGCGCCGTCGAGCATTTCAACATCATTGATATTGTCCCCGAAAGCCGTGTACTCCTTCTCCCCGGTCAGTTCAAGCAGCTTTGCAGATGCAAATCCCTTGGCAGCAAGCCTGTGGTTTACCTCAAGCCAGGTATGATTTGAATAATTGTCTATGTATCTGTGAACTATGAATTCCCTTCCGGGTCCATCGGTAAGCTCCCTGTGCATCTTTTTAAGTTTCTCATTTTCATCAATTATGCATATTGAAATGCACTGTTCACAAACAGTCCTGTCGTATCCGTCTATGATTCGTAGTCTTTTGTCACCTTCCCTTTTTCTTGTTTCAAAATAGTGTTCTTCTCCATAGTTATGAATACCTGTATAATCGACCCTGAATTCTCCGTTTTCTATATGATGCAGTATGGGATGAACATCCCTTTCAAGAAAGAACTCCATTACATCATAAAGTTCCCCATGTGACATAAGCCTGCTCTCAATCACTTTCCCTGATTCAGGTTCGTAAATGAATGCACCGTTCCTAAGTATTACCGGAATCCTGATTCCAAGCTGCCTTATGAAATCACCTGCAGTGAATATCGACCGGGCACTTGCAATTGTGAAAAGACCTCCGTCATCAATGAATTCCCTGACGGTCTTTATTGTGAAATTCGTAAGCATTCCTTTGCTGTCAAGCAATGTACCATCCAGATCGGAGATATATAACATCAGTTCCCTCCTGCAGCGTTTTTACCTGCCAGATGCCCTGTGGAAAAGGCAATCGTCAGGTTGTAACCTCCGGTATTTGCATCCACATCAATCATTTCACCGCAAAAATACAGATTCTTTACAACCCTTGATTCCATGGTCGATGGGTTGATGTCCTTTACCGATACTCCCCCCGCAGTCACAATTGCCTCCGCCAGAGGCCTGCTGCCTGTAATCCTTAATTCAAGCCCCTTGAACAAAGAGACCAGGGTTTTTCTTTCTTCCGAAGATATTTGATTTACTTTCTTTGATTTGTCGATTCCAGATAATCTGATGATTATTGGAATTAGTTTTTTCGGCAGAAGGTCATCCAGGGCATTTGCGAAATCCTTCCTTGAATTCTCACTGAAATCCCGAAGTATACGTTTGTCGAGTTTATCTTCATCGAGGGCTGGTTTGAGATCTATAACGGCGTTAACATCCTTGAAATCACTGTCAAAGAGGCTTGAACTTCCCGTCAGGACAATTGGACCCGATATTCCAAAGTGGGTGAACAGCATCTCTCCTTGCATGGAAAAGACACAATTACCTCTTTCATATAGCGTTAGCATTACATTCCTCAGGGATAAACCCATGGCTTCTTTGATCCAGCTTTCAGATGAATCAAGGCCGGTCAGAACACCTCTTGGTGGAATTATTTTGTGGCCAAGCCCTGCCGCCAGATCATATCCATTTCCATCACTTCCCGTAGCAGGATATGATGCACCGCCGCAGGCAAGGATCAGTTTGTTCCCGTAATACTTCTTTCCCTCATTGTCACTCACTTCAAAGGAATTGTTCTCCAGAACCAATACATCTGCTACCCTGGAGTTCTTATATATGGTTACTCCTTTTGCAAGGAGATCGGCTTCCATGGCGCCTGCTACATCCGATGCTTTGTCGGAAACAGGAAAAATCCTGCCTCCCCTTTCGGTCTTGGTTCTGACTCCAAAGGATTCAAAGTATTCAATTATATTCTGGTTTGTAAATGAATATAGGGCGGAATAAAGAAAGTTTCTGTTTCTTCTAACATTGTCAAGGATTTCTTCAATTGAACATATATTTGTTATATTGCACCGGCCTTTGCCGGTTATAAGGATCTTCCTTCCGACACGGGAGCCTGACTCAAGAAGAAGGCAATTTGCACCTTCCCCGGCTGCGGAGGAAGCTGCCATCATTCCTGCGGCTCCTCCACCAACTATAATAATATCAAAATTTCTCTGCTGGTCCGGCAATGCCTCTCCTTTTTGGTCAGTTGCTGTCTTCTTTTTCGTAGACCTGATATTCATCCCAAATTTTTTCAAGGGTTTTCAGAGTTCCAAGGACCTTGTCCTCTCTTTTGAGACCAACCGCCACAATCAATGCATTTATTACGCTCAGTGGTGCAGTCAGGGAATCAACGAATGAAGTCATGTCACTTCTGGCAACAAGTGTACTGTCAGCCCATTTTGCCACAGGAGAGTTGACACTGTCAGAGATTGCCACTACATATGCTCCCTTTTTACCTGCATATTCCATTGCCTTTGAAGTTCTTTTTGAATATCTGGGGAAGCTTATTCCGATTATTACATCGCCTTCTCCGACACCAAGTATCTGCTCAAACACTTCGCTTGCACTGGTAGTCTGCACAAGATTTACATTTTCAAATATCAGGTTGAAGTAGAATCCAAGATACATGGCAAGCGCTGCAGAACTTCTGACACCAAGAATATATATCTTCCTGGCAGTAAGAAGTTTGTTTATTACACCATCAAAGGTACCACGGTCAATGTCATCCATTGTTTCCTTAATTCTGCTTATGTCAGCCTTTAGTACACTTTTCAGAACATCACTTCTGTCAATGGAATCATTGGCCATCTTCAGCCTTTGTGCAGCAGTCAGGTTGTACAGTGCCTGCTCCTGCATGGCCCTTGCCATTTCAGGATATCCTTCAAAACCAAGCTCAACAGCAAAACGTACAACTGTTGATTCGCTTGTATTTACAACTTCAGCAAGTCTGGCTGCTGTCATGAATGGTGCAGTATCGAAATTGTCGAGGATATATCCGGCTATCCTTTTCCTGCTTTTACTGAGGCTGTCCATGGAATTCATCATTCTTTTTTTTACATCAAATTTGGCAGGCATACCTTCCCCCTGTTACATATGTAAATAGATTATATAACAATTCACTGACGAATGTCATTCAGCCTCTGCAATTCACCCGAAGGTGAATTGCAGATTAGAATGAAAAAGAGCCCCCGGATAACCGGAGACAATTTTCTTAGATAGGGTGAACAGCTTCCTGCATATCGACCATATCCTTGTCGATCTTGTATTTGGCTGCTCTTCTTTGTTCGAAGAAATCCACTGCAACCTTGGGGAAAACGGCATATGAAAGCACATCTTCCTCCTGTTCCAGGTATTCCTTCATTTCATTTCGGAAGTTTTCAAGTCCCGGTTCAATCAAATCCGCAGGTCTGCAGGTGATCGGTTTTTCATCACCAAGTATCTTTGTTATGATTTCCTGGCTGATGGGAACAGGAGTGCGTCCATACATTCCCCTTACCAGCTCTTTTGATTCATTTGGAACCATCTTGTATCTTTCACCTGAGATGACATTCATGACTGCTTGTGTACCAACGATTTGACTTGTGGGTGTAACAAGCGGCGGGAATCCGAAATCCTCCCTGACCCTTGGAACCTCCTCAAGCACGGCACGGAACTGGTCTTCCTTTCCTGCCTGTTTCAACTGGTTTACAAGATTTGAGAGCATACCGCCCGGAACCTGATAAAGAAGAGTCTTTATATCAACTCCCATGACCTTTGGATTCAGAAGTCCGTTGGCTATGTATTTCTCTCTAATTGGTCTGAAATAGTCGGCAATCTCATTGAGAAGATTTACATCAAGTCCTGTATCATACGGGGTGCCCTGCAGCGCCATGACCAGTGGTTCAGTGGCAGGTTGGGCAGTTCCCATTGAAAGCGGTGATATGGCCGTATCTATTACATCAACACCGGCTTCAACTGCCTTCAGGTAAACCATCATTGCAGTTCCGCTGGTTGCATGGGTATGAAGTTGAATCGGTATATCAACTTCCTCCTTCATGGCTTTTACAAGGTCAAACGCTGTATAGGGAAGCAGAAGTCCTGCCATGTCCTTGATGCATATGGAGTCAGCTCCTGCCTCAACAAGACCTCTTGCATCCTTGAGGTATTGTTTTGTATCATGAACGGGGCTTATTGTATAGCATATGGTTCCCTGTGCATGTCCGCCTTCCTTCTTAGTCGCCTTCATGGCAACCTCAAGGTTTCTCGGGTCATTGAGTGCATCAAATATCCTAAGGATATCTATACCGTTGTATATGGACTTCTGGACGAAGTATTCAACAACATCATCAGGATAATGTTTATAACCAAGGATATTCTGTCCTCTCAGGAGCATCTGCAGTTTGGTGTTCTTTGCCTTTGCCCTGATTTTTCTCAGCCTGTCCCATGGATCTTCATTCAGGAACCTGAGGCATGAGTCAAATGTTGCACCGCCCCACATTTCCAGTGAGTGATAACCCACCTGGTCAAGTTTTTCAACTATGGGAAGCATTTCATCAGTGGTCATTCTTGTTGCGATGAGTGACTGATGCGCATCCCTTAGGATAGTGTCTGTAATCTTTACTTGTTTTCCCATTATTCTCCTCCTGGTCAGCTCAATGAAGCAAGAAGCTGTCCGGACTCAACCGAGGCACCTGCCTCAACATTGATGGATGATACGGTTCCTGCTTCAGGAGCAGCAATTTCATTTTCCATCTTCATGGCTTCAAGAATCAGGAGTGTAGCTCCCTTTTCAACCTTGTCACCGACGGAAACCTTTACACCAAGTATTGTACCCGGCATAGGAGCATTTATCTTCACATTTCCTACGGTACCCTGAGCAGCTGGTGCGGCTTTCTTTACAGGTGCAGCAGGAGCTGCAGCTTTCGGAGCAGCGGCCGTTACAACCGGGTCTGCGCCTATCTGTTCAACTTCTACTTCATATTCCTTGCCATTTACAGTTACTTTATATTTACTCATTTATACATCCTCCTGAATTAAAGTGGTATATTACCGTGTTTTTTGCGGGGTCTGTCTTCCCTCTTGGACTGAAGCATCTCCAGTGCACTTACTATGTATGTCCTGGTTGCCGCAGGATCAATTACATCATCAACATATCCCTTTGAAGCTGCTACATAAGGATTTGAGAACTTGTTCCTGTATTCCTCAATTTTTTCAGCCCTGAAGGTTATTGGGTCTTCACTGTCTGCAATGTCCTGTCTGAATATGATATTGGCTGCACCTTCAGCTCCCATTACTGCGATCTCCGCCGTGGGCCATGCATATACTACATCAGCTCCCAGGTGCTTGCTGTTCATGGCTATATACGCTCCGCCATAGGCCTTCCTGGTAATCACATTTATCTTTGGAACCGTTGCTTCAGAGAATGCAAACAAAAGTTTTGCACCATGTCTGATTATTCCGTTATACTCCTGCTCAACACCGGGGAAATAACCGGGAACATCAGTGAATGTGACTATCGGAATGTTGAAAGAATCACAGAATCTTACGAATCTTGCTCCCTTGTCCGATGAATTTACATCAAGGGACCCGGCGAGATGTGACGGATTGTTGGCTATTATTCCAACAGCCCTTCCATTGAATCTTGCAAAACCTACTACAATGTTCTTTGCGAATTCAGCATGTACCTCAAGGAAATCACCGTCGTCCACTACTTCATTGATTATATCCTTTACATTGTAGGCAGCATTAACTGATTCAGGCATAATGCTGTAGATCTTATCAGACAGCCTGCCCAGGTCGTCACTGCATTCTGCTGCAGGGGCGCCCGTCAGATTATTGTCAGGAAGGAATGAAATCAATTTCTTCAGACCTGCAATACATGCTTCTTCATTTGGATAACTGAAGTGGGCGTTTCCGCTCTTTGTGCTATGGACACCGGCACCTCCGAGGTCCTGCATTGAAACATCCTCTCCTGTTACAGCCTTGATGACTGAAGGACCGGTTATGAACAACTGGCTTGTCTCCTCAACCATCAGTATGAAGTCGGTGATAGCGGGTGAATAAACAGCTCCTCCTGCACAGGGTCCCATGATAACGGAAATCTGCGGGACTACTCCTGATGCCATTGTGTTCTTGAAGAAAATATCCCCAAAACCAGACAACGCATCTATACCTTCATGGATCCTGGCTCCACCTGAGTCATTTATGCTGACAACAGGTGCTCCCATTTTTATGGCATTATCCATCATCTTGGTTATTTTCTTTGCATGCATTTCACCAAGGGATCCGCCAATTACCGTGAAATCCTGGGCAGATGCAAATACCAGCCTGCCGTCGATTCTTCCGTATCCGGTTACGACTCCGTCTCCGGGCATCTTCTTTTCCTGCATTCCGAAATCAATGCACCTGGTTTCTATGAAAGCATCCGTCTCAACAAAAGAACCTTCATCAAACAGTGCCGCCAATCTTTCCCTGGCAGTCAATTTCCCTTTTGAATGCTGGCTGTCAATCTTCTTCTGTCCCCCGCCAAGTTCAATTTCCATTTTCCTTGAGCGGAGTTCATTGATTTTTTCCACCATGCCTTAAGCCTCCATTTGGTTCAAGCACTTGCGTGCAGATTTTTATGTTTCATCGCCAATTATAACCAATGGAGAATTATGTTGCAACAAAATAAAGGTGCTAAATTTGCTTTATACACAATATATATGGTTTTTAGATTGATTTGATGCGAAATGATACCTGATTCTACTGCATCCTGCTTCTTGCAGATACAGACATTATTATACCTATTGCCGAAAAATACATAAGCATTGCACTTCCTCCAGCGCTTATGAATGGGAGGGGTATTCCGGTCACCGGCAGAAGACCAATGTTCATACCTACATTTTCGATGAAATGAAATGCAAGCATACCTGTGAGTCCGGTAACCATGAATGCACCATATCTGTCCTCTGTTTTCATTGCCACCCTAAGGCACCACACCAGAATCATTGTCATGACCAGGATTACAAAAACCGTCCCAAGGAACCCAAGTTCCTCTCCGATGACTGAATATATGAAATCAGATTCCTTTACAGGAATGGCTCCGTTCTGCTGGCTTTGCAGTCCTTCAAACAATCCGTTTCCACTGAATCGGCCGCTTCCGATGGCAATTCTAGCTTTGTCAGTCTGGTATCCTATTCCTTCAAGGTCTGCCATGGGGTTTATCAGGGCTATTATCCTGTCCTTCTGATAACCCTTCAAAAGATATTCCCATGACAATAATGCAGCAACAATTGTTACTGCTCCTGCGAGAAGAAGATACCTGTACTTTATTCCATATACAAACACAACTGAAAGCAGACCCACTATGAAAACAGTACCTGTCCCGAGGTCCGATTGAAGAAGTATTAGCACGATGGGCACTGCTGAAGCCAGTACACAAAGAATCAGCGAGGAAATCCTGAAATCTTCCTTCAGCCTTACAAATAAAGCCGGTACTGCCATCATATAAGCAATTTTTGCAGGTTCGGAAGGCTGGAACATGAACCCGCTTATCTGAATCCAGCTGTTTGAACCAAGTCCCGGAATATCCCGGCCATATCCGAAGAATAGCACATAGATCAGAAGAAGAAGTGTGAATCCATAGAAAACATATCCCAGGTATTTGAAATACTGATAATCTATTACCGCAAGAACAATGCAGATGACAGCACCAAGGATGATGCTGAACATCTGTGTTCTGAGTATTGAGGCTCCTGTATTCATGGTAGCCGTAGCGCTTCGAAGCACTATGAAGCCAAATGCCGTCAGTATTCCCACAAGAATGAACAAAACAAAATCAAACTTTGAGAGTACGCTGATATTTCTGACCTTGTTGAACAAAGTTTTCTCCTCTAGGCCTGTGCCACTGCCAGACCAATTGCTTCATCAAGTACCGAAAGACCTTCCAAAAGCGCTTCTTTGGTAATAACGAGGGGCGGACATATCTTTATTGTTGATCCTGCCCCGACAGGTGCAAAGAACAGCAGTCCTTTTTCAATGGAAATCCTGACAATGTCATGTGCGAGGTCCGGATCAATTTCCCTGCTGTTTTTCTTTGTAATCACCAAAGCTCTTACCAAACCCTTGCCCTTGTTGTTTCCGATATATTCCGGATACTTTCCTACGATTTCATCCAGCTTTTCTTCCAGTATATAGCCCAGCTCTTCACTTTTTTCTATAAGCCTGTTCCCGATGATGTAATCAATATTGGCAAGTGCAGCAGCACAGCAAACCGGATTACCTGTGTGGGTGGATGTCATCTTGTTGGGTCCGTACAGGTCAAGTAAATCCTTCCTTCCGATGACTCCTGAAAGCGGCAGTGAACTGGAAACACCTTTTCCCAGGCAAACCAGATCCGCTTTTACTTCATAATGCTGGTAACTGTATAGTTTCCCAGACCTTCCGAATCCTGCCTGAACTTCATCAAATATAAGCAGAATATCGTTATCATCACAGAATCTACGAAGTCTTTGGACAAACCCTACCGGCATGAACTGAGCCCATCCGCCCTGGAATGTCTCAGGCATGAAGGCAGCTATCTGCTCAGGCTTTATCCCCTGTTCATCCAAATATCCCATCCATGTATCAAAGCATTTATCATCGGAATAATCATCCCTGGACTCATCTGCCCATTCATAATAAAAGGAGTTTGGGAAAGGAACCTGGTTCATATCAGGATCGATGTTCACTATCCATTCCTTCGCCGCAGGTGAACCTCCTGCCATTTGTGAACCCATTGTACGTCCATGGAAATCATCAATGAACGTGATTATCTTTATTTTCCCGTCGCCGCCTTTTTTCCGGCCATAGGTTCTTGCAAGTTTGATTGCACACTCACAGGCTTCCGAGCCTGTTGTAAGAAGAAAAACCTTTTCCAGTGGTGCCGGTGATATTTCAACCAGTTTCTCAACCAGCTCAGACCTGATTTCCGTGGGGAAACAATAATTATGAAGCAATCCATGTTCAATCATGGACATGGCGGCACGCTTGATTTCAGGATTCGCATGTCCGGCATTTGTAACAAGAACACCTGAACTGAAGTCAATCCACTTATTTCCGTATTTATCATATACATTGAAGCCTTCAGCCCTGTCCCACACCACAAGGGGCTGTCCGGACATTGATACCGGCTCATATTTTCTGAGCTTCTCAACAACAGGCAGACTGCCGGGTGCCGGTATGCTCGTGCATATCCTTCTGTTCGGTGTCTCCACCTTTTCTACTTCAACAGATTCCATTTTAAAACTCTTGGCCATATCTTCCTCCGCAGTTATATTATATAGTTTATCAAAGGCAGCGTGAATATTGAAAGAATAGTTGAAATTCCTATGCACGATGCCATAAGGTTTTCGTCAGCACCCATCTCACGGGCAAATACATAACTTGAAACAGCCACAGGCGTCCCAAGCATAACAACTCCCAGTCCGAGGTCTGCTCCTGTCAGGCCGAATATGAATCTGCCTGAAAGCCATGCTATTACAGGTAACAGTATAACCTTTACCGAGGACAAAAGTAGTACCAATCCAAGGTTTTCCTTCATATATGTAAATGTCATTGATGTCCCTATAAGAATCAGGGCCAGGGGCAGGGCTGTATTTCCCGCCAGCTCCAGGGTTTTATCAAGTGCTCCTATCCCCAGGATACCTGTACTGAAGACCGATTCAGCCATACCAAGTAAAACTGCTATGACAAAAGGATTCCTGGCAACATCAACCAGTATCCTGAGCAGCCTTTTTCCAAACCCGCGGTTCTTTTCATCACCGTTCAGAATGACCATGCCCGTCACTGCAAGGATGTTTACAAGCGGATTCTCAAATCCGTTGATTACAGCTGATTTTGAAAGTGCCAGTTCCCCGAACATTCCTCTGGCAGCATACATGCCTATATAAGCCTGGTTTCCCCTGTAGACCGCCATATGGGCTGAACCCCGCATTTTCCTGTCTTTTATAAGAAACATCAATCCAATTGAGACCAGGAACATGAATGTCATGGTAACGAGATTATGAAGAACCAGTTCGGGGACAAAGGATTCCCTGAACCCAAAGGAAGCAACGCTTCTGAAGGCAAGTCCCGGCATGGCAAAATAATAGAGGTATTTGCTTACGAAAGTCCTTGCGTCATCACCAGCAAGCCCCAGTTTCTTCATTATGTATCCGATGGCCAGAAAAACAGCCATCGGCAGCATGGCACTCAGGAATTCCATATTCTACTCAAATCTGATATTCATATCTTTGTCAAATACTACAAACTTTCCACCGGCATCTGCGCTCATCCTGACGGCATTGTTGATTGCCACACCTATGAGAGCCTGCCCCGGAAGAGCCCTGGTTTCTTCCATCTGTCTTAGCATGGACCGTCTTTCCTCCACTGTGTCAGTATCATTGACAATGCGTCTGACATCGTTGATTCCCTGTACGATCGAGTCATATCCATATCCAACATTGTCAACCTCCCCCGGGAAGTCGAAGCTGTCATATTGTTTGAAGAAGTTCGGATTGTATTCATCAAATCCCTCTGCTTCTGTCGCAAAATGTGTATTACGGTCCTTGTGGTCAGCCCAGTACTCACCCATTGTTCCCAGCATCATCATGCCCTGGTTAGTCATTGCGCTGTTGTTCGGTGTATTGACCCATGAAGTCTGGACGAACTGAACCGAGCCATCCTCCCATTCAATTGTTGCCTGTACTGCATCATAGGCATCCTTTCCCTGGGTGGGGAGATATTTCTTCTGACCGAAAGCTACCAGTCTCCTTGGTTTCAGACCGGTGACATAGTAGTATGCGTCAGCATAATGAACACCTATATATTCAAATGGTGAGCTTTTTTCACACCAGTCCTTGAACACATCAAGGGCCATGTATTTGGGTTCTTCAATCCATGCATGCCCATGCAGCATTTCGCCCAGCAGACCTTTTCTATACTTATACCTGCATGCCCTGATAGAGCGGTCATACCTTTTATGATAATCAGTCAGCACATAAACACCCTTTTCATCAGCCAGCTTCATTATTTCATGGGCTTCGGGAACCTTCAGGCACAGGGGTTTTTCAACTATGCAGTGTTTTCCTGCTGCAATTGCCGCCTTGATTACCGGTGTGTGGAAATGGTCCGGTGTCGCAACTATGACAACTGAGTTTACAGGCAGGTCCTCAATGGCCTTTATGAACATATCAGGGTATTTTTCCGTAAGTCCATGGACTTTGGGGTCCGGGTACCCTTTGAAGGGAGGAAACATCCCCTGGAGTTCCTGGATGATATCCCCTGTCAGCGAGCTGATGGAAATATTCCCAACCCTGCCGTATTTTTGTTCCTGGAAAACAGTGGGAAGTATGACTTCCCTGCTTATCATTCCTCCGCCTACAACCAAAACATCAATCTTTCCATTGTCAATCATTGTAACCTCCTGCTTTTCCGGTGGATGCCCGGACAATTAGCCTGGGTTCCAGCCTGGTATTTTTAATTTCATTGCCCTCAATGAGGTCAATCAACATTTCTGCCGCTAGTCTGCCGGTTTCAAACCCCGGCTGGTCTATGGTAGTAAGTGAAGGAGTGATCATTGACGAAAGGTCAATATTATCAAATCCTGCCACTGAAACCTGACCCGGGACATCGATTCCCATATTCTGCAACGCCCTGATTATCCCTGCTCCCGTCATATCATTTACGGCAATTATACCTGTAATATTCCTGCCGTTGCCAAACAGAACATTGGCTGTCCTCATGCCCATCTGATATTCATAGTTGCCGGTTTCATCCTCTTTTTCCGTATCATCGATTATTATTGAAACATTTTCCCCATATATACTTCTGATGCCCGTAAGGATATCCACCCTGCTTTTCTTAGTTAGAGGTGATGTAACAAAAGCTATTCTTTCATGTCCAAGGCTTCTGAGATGCGCAGCCATCAGGCTTCCGCCCTGCCTGTAATTGAAATCTATCCCTCTGCAGAATCCACAGCCTTCATCAGACTCCAGATTGACGAAGTGCATACCCTTTTCTGCTATGGGTTCATATGAAATTTTGTTGTCGGCACTGGCCAGGATGATTCCCCTGACCTGTTTTTGATAAAGTGAACTGATATATCTGGATTCTGTATCCCTGTCTCTCAGTGAATTGCACAACAGAATCTGATAGCCTCTTCCTGCTGCTGCCTTTTCTATCCCCAGAAGAACATCAGGATAGAATGGATTTCTTATGGTTGGTATGATGACGCCGATGTCCCTGCTTGTGTTTGTTTTCAGCATCCTTCCCACCACATTTGGCGTATATTCCAGTTCCAATGCGGCAGCCTGGATCTTTTTCGCAGCTTCCTCGCTTACGGGATAACCATTGCCGGCAAAACACCGGGATACCGTTGCTACGGAAAACCCGGACTTCTCAGCTACATCAGTTATGGTTGCTCTCTTATGCATTCCGCCCCTTACAGTAAACGTTTACTATAAGAGTATGATAAATAAGACATCATGATTTGTCAAAGCTTTTCATGAATAATTTCTTTCCATTTCAAGTAAAGTCTTCTTTAACCCGACACCGCCTGCATATCCCGTAAGCTTTCCATCGGACCCAACTACCCGGTGGCACGGTATCAGTATTGGAATTGGATTTTTATTGCATGCATTGCCCACAGCCCTGGCAGAATTGGGCTTCCCTAGTTCTCTGGCAATCTGAGAATATGTCTTTGTCTCGCCATATGGAATCTGTTCTATTCTTTCCCATACTGCATTTTGGAAATCTGTTCCTTCCGCAGAAAAATCCAGTGAAAACTCCTTTTGCAACCCCGAGAAATATGCATCAAGCTGGGTTATGATCTCTATCCCCAGCAATTGATCATCATTGAGTTCATCCAAATCATCCGGTTGCCCGAACCTGATTTCCTTTATTTCACCTGAGTCAAGAATAACAGTAAGAAAACCGATTGAACCTTTGTACAATAAATATTTCATGATTTCACCTGTATTGATTTTTCAAGCTGACCATTCTTTATCTATCGGAGATATTCTATCATAAAAAATCAAATCTTACTATCAAGGAAATTATATTTGACACCGATGATATGACCAATATAATTGACCTATGCTTCTAGAATATATTGCAACACCTTCTGATGAAGGCGAAAAAATACTTACCATACTCAAAAGGAAGATGCACTGCTCGGGTACACAGATAAGAAGACTCAAAAGCAATGACATGATTTTTCATAATGGTATCAAGACATTTACGAATGTCAGGGTCTCTGCCGGAGACGTAATAAAGATAAAAATCCTTGAACACAGGGTGAATGACAATGTCCCTGCACAGAACATACCTGTTGATGTCATTTATGAGGACGAATTCATCATTGCCCTCAACAAACCTCCCGGAATGGCGGTACATCCTGTAGGGATTTATACAACTGACACATTGGCAAATGCCCTCAGACATTATTATCTGGTCAAAGGCATGGATATAGCCTCAAGACCAATAGGAAGACTTGACCGCAACACGTCAGGCATCGTTGTTTTTGCCAGAAACTCACATGTCATGGCAAGGTTTTCCGAAGCATTTCATCGTCCGGATACCCGGAAGATTTATCACGGAATAGTCCATGGTAAACCCAGGGAAGACCAAGGTTTGATTGATCTGCCGATAAAACGCTCTCCCGATTCAATAATATCCAGGATAACTGCCTCTGACGGCAAACCTTCCCGTACTGAATACAGGGTACTGGAAACTTTCAGGGATACCAGTCTTATAGAATACAGGCTGCTGACAGGCAGAACCCATCAGATAAGACTTCACAGCAGCGAGATAGGATGCCCTTTGGTGGGTGACGGAATATATGGTGATGACTCAAAAACAGCCCATATCATAAACCGGCATGCACTGCATTGCAGGTATATCAGTTTTATAAATCCATTCAATGACAAGGAAGTTGAGCTGGTCGCTCCATACCCTGAGGATTTTGAACGAGCATTGATTCAGCTTAGGGAACAATGACTCAATATATCTTTACATCAAATATCCTTGCCTTTGAAAGACCGTTAGTCTCCCTGACTGAAATTCTGACTGAATCCGCTTCTTGCATATTGAAGCAATGCACATTGAGTCTTTGATAATTATCATTGACAGAGACAGTGCTGATATCCCTGCCGTCTTTTCTTAGAATCACATCATAGGCTCTGACCAGTTCTGCCGGCACTCCTCTGATCTGACGTCTGTTTGCGCCATAATCCATCGAAGGCCTTATTTCACGGGTCAGGTTCGAATCAAACAGTATTCTGATTTCCTTTACTGGTACAGGTTTGTCAAATCCGAACTCAATGTATTCCGGGTCTGACAAAGTATCGGATTCCCAGTAATTGATTGAATCCCCTATGTTTCTTGTGTGCCCGTTTATTACATTGATGCAAGGCTGCTTTTCAGATGAACAGGATATTTTTGAGTCCTTTGCCATATCATCAGGGTCAATATATCTGTATCCATGTATGTAGCAGTCATCCTTCATCAGTTCAAGCTGCAGTTCTCCAATATAATCCATGACTTCTTCAGGAGAAACACCTTTTTCACATGCCTTGGCGGCAGCAGTACCGACAGCCTGGCCGATAACCCCTGTTGTACCCATCACACGGATTGATCCGAATGCCAGCTTGGATGCACTTATTGCTCTTCCTGCAAGAAAAAGATTACGTATGTCTTCTGAATAAAGGCTTCTGTACGGTATCGTGTACATATCTTCAAGATGGAAATATTTTGTTGGCTCATCCCCTGCTGCTTTTAGTCCACCCGGGATATGCATATCCATGGGCCAGCCCCCGTAAGCCACGGCATCCTTGAAAACCATGCCTTCAAGCAGGTCCTGTGCCTTCAGTACATATGCCCCCCTGAGCCTCCTGCTTTCCCTTTTACCGGGAAGAGACCCTACCCATACAAGATCGTAGTTTCCGGCACCATGGTCGCCCTTGTTCTTTATATGGTCCCATATTCCATAGGCCCATTTCATGAGCTCATCCTTGATTTCCTCGTTGTCCTTGATGGTATCTTGTTCCATTCCGCCCAGTTCAATCCACCAGTACCCGTAACTTATCTGTGAATGATCCCTGGTGGCAAGCATTTCATCAGTTACTTCATATGCCCAATCCGGTTTTATGAAACCGACCTTTCTGCCTGTGTCCCGGGCCTTGAAAAGGATGGTATTGCCCATTGTATAATCATCACGTCCGGCAGGAGCAATTGTTTCCCCAAAGTCATCCGATGATTCAGACCCTTTCATATATCCGGCACCTGCATAAGCCCCAAGTGTACCGTCACCGGTTGCATCAATGAAGTAATCTGCTTCTATCCTGATATCTGTTTCAGTGGTGAGCTGTGTGCAATTTACTGTAACAATGCTGTCACCGGAGGTTTCAACATCATACATATGTGTATTCATGAAAAGAGTAAGGTTGTCCTGGAAACGTGCTTTTTCCCACATTATCATGTCGAAAATGGAAAACTCATCGTAATAATTGCGTTTTCTATTCTCCAGCAGAATTTCCTCGAGTATTCCGGTTTCCCTTGCGTTGTCCCTCATTCCGGAAACCGCCGCTCCGCATATATGCATCCTAATCTCACCGGAGGCATTCCCACCGAGTACCGGTCTGTTCTGGACCAGGGCGGTCCGAGCCCCATGTCTTGCGGAGGCAATGGCTGCAACCAGTCCTGATATTCCCCCGCCGATGACAGCTACATCGAATCTGGCTGCAACTGATTTCTTCTCACTTATTTCCATTTCCTTATCCTTTTTACTACTTCATCAGCAGTTTCATGGTCGTTTATTCCCGATATACTGCTCAGCCAGATACCCTGTGGCTCAAGGTTTTCAAAAAGCAGATCAAGGTCATTGATATTCAGTATTACCTGAGCCGCCTTTCCTGCTTTCTGGATTTTCTTATATACAGGAAGCCATCTTTCAAACCCTTCATTGCCGGCTCCGCAGACCCATTGTATGGCATTCAATTCCCTGATATCCAGAAGGGAATCAAGGTGTCTCAGTGCTCCGGGGCCGTCCAGATGATAGATGCTTCTGTCAAGGTAACTGCACTCCCTGATGATTCCGGGCAGGAACAGGTCATCGAAGGTGTCCTTTGAAACCATGCATGAAAAGTCATTGCTTGGAATATAGAATTTACTGTTGGAAACAATCGGTGTCCATGACGTGATCGGCATTCCGGCTGCCCTCAGCTTGTCATAGAACATATCATATGTTTTGAAATACTCGGGGTACGATTCATCAAGTTTTGCCCTGACATACTCAACATTCTCAATCATGTCAATGCAAAGCTCCTGGGGGTCCCTGAGAGCCGCTATGTGATCCCCTCCCGGATGAAAGTCCGTAAGACCGACAATGAATTTCCCTTCTGACGCATCAATCAGCTTGTCAGTGAACTCAATCATTTTTTTCAAAAGAGGATGATCTTCATTGAGTCTGCCCTTTTCTGAATCTGTTTCCCAGTCGTGAATGCATGGTTCGCTCCAGGTGGTGCTCTCCCCGAAATTGTAACCGCAGCCGCACCATGCACTGTAAATTTCAGGTCCGAGATTCGGCCATGCTATGGGCATTGCATCCTCAAGGAAGATTATATTTTCATTCTTCTTTTTCTGTTCTTCAATCCTGTAATCGAAATCCAGCCACTTTTCCTCAAGACTCTCATAGGTTTTCGGAGAGGATGAATATCCACCATTTTTCCAAAGGGTTATATTCACAGGAGGCATGTCTGCAACGTCAAAGGCAAAGAATGCCTCAAATCTTTCCAGTGTCTTTTCCAATCTGTCTTCAAATTCAAACATATCGAACCTTCCCATTATGTAAAATCACAGTTTAAGAAAACAAGTGCCGATGGAAATCACCGGCACCTGTTTATTTCATGCCAAAGGTCTTTTCCTTGAGGTCAAGATAATAGATATAATCGTCCGGATTTACGTCAGGCGGACATCTGTGGTCACAGAACGGAATATACCCGCCTCTCTCAACAAGGGGTTCCAGAGTCTTCATGTATGCCTTGATTGCTTCCTTGCCGGCAATAAGCTGCATCTTGTCAAAGCCCCCCATCAATCTCAGGTCCTTGCCGTATTCAGCGAACAATTCACCCGGATGACAGCATGAGTTGACCTCATATGGGAACATGCAGTTGATTCCGCCCTCCATGAAATACTTTAAAATTGGCCTTATGTCACCGTCACAGTCTGTGTACCAAATGTCTATGCCATACTTTTTAAGTTTATTGTCAATTCTCTTGTATCTGGGCATGACCACTTCCTTGAAAAAATCCACACTTACAATCGGGCCATAGTTGAAACATATGTCTTCCCATCCGGCTGCATACTCAAATGTGAAATGCGGCAGTACCTGGTCGAGGAAGTCCTCAACAAGCACACAGGAAGTCTCCACCATGTCCTCAACCATATCAGGATAATCATAGCAGGCATACGCAAGGCCTTCGAATGTAAGCGTATCCCTGACCCTTCCAATCATTGAGCCTGTGTGTACCCCAAGGGGATAATCCCTGTCTTCGGGATGCTCTGCCTTTGCCTTTTCAATGTCAACTATCCTGGAAGGATCGTCCCTTCTGAAATGTTCTTCTTTAATTCTTTTCCAGTCGTCGGGTGTTTCAATGGATGACTTCATGAAGTGAGGTATGGTTGAATGGCTGTCCTTGCTGACTTCTGCCATAAGACCCTGCGAATTTATGATTATCTTTTTTGTATCAGTCTCACTTATTGTCTTTTCCTCAAAACCCGGACTCATGAAAACATTCCCTGACAGAACTTCTATCTTATCAAGATTGAAAAGCTGATGTCCGTCTTCATGGGTTTTTACATTGTTCTTCACAAAAATGTCCCACTGGGTGAAATTTTCATCCCAGTAACCGAACTCCATGTTCACTGTCCTGTCAAAAGGCTGATAATGCATCTGTGCCGTGAAACGTTCCCTGGAAGTCATTGTACCCTTCCATGCAGGTCTGATAGGTTTAATGGTCATTGGTCCCTCCCGAAAGTAAATATCAGATTTGATTATAGAGTAAAAAGCAGTTGTTCACAATATAAACAACCGCCTCACTTCATACATATCCTAAGTAATTTAGCTCATTGCCTTGAGGTGCATGTGTCACCGCTCCAGAATGAATAAAGGGCGCCTTCCTTGACGGTGAATTCTATCTTGTATGGGACTCCGCTTCTCAGCTGCGGATGACATATAGCAAGGTCCATCCTGTTGCCGCCCCATTCAAAATCAGTAAGTGTATTACCTTCCAGATCATCAATTCTGATTTTAATTATCCCTTCAGCGTTGATATGCAGTTTGCCGTTTTCAAGATAAATGGGCCTTGTTATGACAGTTCCCCCCGTGATTGCGAAGAAGCCGTCAAGCCTGTTCCATGCCCTTCCTATGGAAAACGTGTCCTCTGGTCGAACAGGATCGTCATGGGTTCTGCTTATTGCTCCGAAATACAGGCTGAGTCTGTCATCCACCTGAAGGATATCACCGAATCCAAGGACCATTCCACTGTCAAAGTGACCCGGCTCCCCTCTTGTTATCATAGGATCATCAGTAACCAGATTGAATCTCACTCCATCTGCAGATGCTGCAATTCCTGTTTCCATTGTTCCCTTTATTCCGTCATAAAGCAGTGGAAAACCTATGTATTGGTTCTGATACTGTATTACATGCATTCCATAGAACTGTTCCGATACCTTTCCCTCACCCGGAACAAGGGCTGGGCCAAGATATTCCCACTTTGAAAAATCAATGCTTCTTGCTGAAGATACTACCCTATGCATGAAAAATGACTCCCCAAGAGGATATTTGTTTGGTCCTTCAAAATCCATCCCAAGGCCTTCATATGACAGTTTTAACTCGACATGCTTTCTTTCCGGCCAGAAAACATTGCCCTCAATGTAGTATGTTTTGTTCTTCTCATCGTGCTCGAACCTTGAAAAATATGAAAAAAGATAGTCAAAATCCTGCTCTTCATTCTTGTAACGAATACGCCACTGTTTGAAATATGCCCTGAAGCATCCATCCTTCTCATCCCAAAGCAATGCTATTACATCACTGGGACCCTCGAACCAGGAATTGTTCCAGTCCCCGTTTATTGGCTCAAACTTCAGTCCATCCCTGGATTTTGACAGAAGCACTCTGCCGGGCAGCTCTGCAGATGGTCTTGCATATTGCATGCAGAACATCCTGTATTCATCTGAATCCATACCTGGTTTAACGACAACAGAACCGGGCTGGGCATCCTCAGGCATTTCCAGAGGTTTTTCGCTTTTAGTCCAGTTGAGTCCATCTTCAGAGCAGGCCACTCCACACACATATTTTGCAAGGCTGCCATCCACACCGGTACAGGTATACCACATTTTCCAGTTATGCTCAGCTTCATCCCTGTGGAGTCCCATGAAACCATATGGTCCCCAGGCTTCCCAGTCAAGGGTCTTTGAAATTGCCGGATGTGAAAGCTTTATCCAATGTCCCGCTTCCCTTTTTACGTCAATCTCTTCTTCAAACAAGTTGCTTGCAAACATCAGCCTTCTTGTTTCATCAATCTTCAATATATCCATAACCAAATCAACTTCCTTTGTTTGGGTAAAATCAAATACTCAATAATTTACTATATTCTACACCAACAGCCGGTAAAATAACAGTTCGTCTTGCCCATAGGGTATTGACATTATATACTTAAACTGTACTTATTCATATGAGGGGTGAAGAATGAAAAAAATTATATGTACTGACAAGGCTCCTGGAGCCATAGGTCCATATTCACAGGCAGTCGAATGCAACGGGTTCGTCTATACATCCGGTATGATTGCCATTGACCCGGCGAGTGGAACTCTTTCAAACGGCGGAATTGAAGAACAGACAACACTGGTATTGGAAAATCTTACTGCCCTTTTCGGCAGTATGGGATTGACCCTTGGAAACGTTGTAAAAACGACGGTTTTCCTCAAGGATATGTCCCAGTTCGCCAGAATGAATGAGATTTATGCAGAGTATTTCAACAAGGATGCTCCAGCCCGTTCAACTGTTGAGGTTGCAAGGCTGCCTAAGGATGTGCTTGTTGAAATTGAATGCATAGCATACAGCGGTTAAATTAAAGGAGGAACCATGAAAGTATTGATAGCCTACTCCAGCAAATATGGAACTACCCACGATTGTGCAAATAAGCTTGCAGACAAACTTGACTGCATGACCGAGGTCATAGATGTGCAGAAAAGCAAACCCGACCCCAGGGTATATGATGCGGTCATTGTCGGTGGACCTGTATATATGGGTAAACTCTACAAGCCTACCGCATTCTATTGTGAACTATACAAAGAGCTTCTTTTATCCAAACCATTGGGCTTGTTTATATGTCACATGGACAGGGATCGTGATACCGACCAGCAGATAGCTTCCATGTACCCCCCTGAACTCACCGAGCATTCACAGGTAAGCAAGGGTTTCGGCGGAGCCTACATTGTCTCAAAGATGAACTTTTTCTATAGGGCCATCATCAAGAAGGCTGCCGGGGTTACTGAAAACAAAAAAGATATCTTCGATGCTGAAATATCCAGTTTCGCAAAACATTTCAACTCAATCATCAACTGCAAACCTGAATAACTTTTCAAATGACATAACAAAAGGCACCTTTCGGTGCCTTTGGCAGGGGAGACAGGACTCG